>NZ_JAAEDR010000012.1:0-477228 GCF_013344995.1 Snodgrassella sp. ESL0304 | reverse complement strand
GAACAAGCAAGAAAAATAACGGAAGAATGGTTAGAAATATATAACACAGAAAGACCGCATGAAGCATTAAATAATATGACACCAATTGAATATAGAAACATGAAACAAATAGCATGATTTTCTACTTGGTTTGTGTGCTAACAATGGGGTATTTACACTTAAGAAACTTGTTTTGCTTAATTGCAGCCTGTCAAAGCCAAGTTAAATCTCTAATAGTTTGAGTGACCCATAGGCTTTAAAAGATGTTGATAAAGTACGTCAACTTGGACGAGTGTTATTCGTTTCAAATTAATGTGGTAGGTTAGCGCAAGTCTAAAACTTAGCTAATAATTAGAAAAAAAAACAACAAGCAAAGGGATTAAGCTTACACAAAGTCCTTTACTAATATTTATTATCTAATTTTTTCACTTGAACAAAGGCACTGACATAGAATTGTCGGCATTCTCTGAATATATTAAGCTTTACCTTTTATTTTACGATAAAAAATAGTAGTGGATATTACCAAGCTTTAATAAATAGAAAAACCAGCTAATCTAATCGATATAACTGGTTTTAAGAAAGAATATTAGGAGTTAATAAAAACTAAATTTCTATTCCCACTCAATAGTGGCTGGCGGTTTACCGCTGACATCATAAACGACACGGTTAATGCCGCGTACTTCATTGATGATGCGATTGGAAACACGGCCGAGCAGGTCGTAGGGGAGGTGGGCCCAGTGTGCTGTCATGAAATCGCTGGTAATTACTGCTCGCAGGGCTACTACGTATTCATAGGTGCGGCCGTCTCCCATTACACCTACGGATTTTACTGGCAGGAATACAGCAAAAGCCTGGCTGGTTTTATCATACCAGGATACACCGTCTTCGTCGCAGGTATTACGCAACTCTTCAATGAATATATGGTCAGCACGGCGCAGTAAATCGGCGTATTCGCGTTTTACCTCACCCAGAATTCGCACACCCAGACCCGGACCGGGGAAGGGGTGACGGTAAACCATATCACGTGGTAATCCCAGCGCAACACCCAGTTCGCGTACTTCATCTTTGAACAAATCGCGCAGTGGTTCCAGCAATTGCAGATTAAGTGTTTCAGGCAGGCCGCCTACATTATGGTGGCTTTTAATAGCATGTGCTTTTTTGGTTTTAGCACCGGCGCTTTCGATTACATCAGGGTAGATGGTACCTTGTGCCAGCCATTTTGCATTTTGGCGTTTGCCGGCTTCTTGCTGAAAGACTTCGACAAATTCGGCTCCGATGATTTTACGTTTACGTTCAGGATCGGTTTCACCGGCAAGTTTGGCGAGAAAATCGGCAGAGGCATCAACGTGAATTACATTGACGCCAAGGTTTTTGCCGAACATATCCATGACCATTTGCGCTTCCTGATAGCGTAACAGCCCATGATCTACAAAAACGCAGGTGAGCTGGTCGCCAATGGCGCGATGAATCAGTGCAGCAGCTACGGATGAATCTACTCCGCCGGAAAGGCCAAGAATAACTTCATCGGAACCAACCTGTTCGCGAATTTTGATAATGGCTTCTTCGATATAGTTAGGCATAGTCCAGCTGGGTTTGGCCTGACAGATATCAAGTACAAAGCGGTTGATTAGTTCACGTCCCTGTTTGGTATGGGTAACTTCAGGATGGAACTGAACACCGTAAAAGTGCTTGTGCGGGTTTTCAATGATGGCATACGGACAGCTTGGTGTATGTCCGATACTTTTAAACCCTTCTGGCAGTTTGCTTACTTTATCGCCATGGCTCATCCACACATCCAGTGTGTTAGGCTGGTTATCAAAAATGCCATTGGTAAACTGGCTGTCTTCTGTATGTACCTGAGCATAACCGAATTCGCGCTGATCTCCACCGCTCACTTCGCCGCCCATGGTATGTGCCAGCCATTGCATGCCATAACAGATGCCAAGAATGGGTATACCGAGATTGAGAATTTCCGGGTTAGCCTGATAGTCTGATTCATAAACTGAATTGGGACCACCGGACAGGATAATGCCTTTAGGGGCGAATGCCTTGATATCTTCAATAGGCATGTCAAATGAATGTAATTCACAATAAACATGAGCTTCACGTACGCGCCGGGCGATAAGCTGGGTTACTTGTGAACCAAAATCGAGAATTAATATTTTATCCTGATTCATGCTAGGCTCTTGACAGGTTTTATGTATGAAGCCAGTTATTTTAACACTTTTCCGGTTTTATTTCTGCAAGTGCTTTGTTCTGGAAAAAACAGTTTTTGAAAACCAGACATCAGATTTGGATAAAGATATTTAATAAATTGATATGTGATTGTATGTTAGGTTATCTGCTCAGAATATTAGTGGTTATATTGCTGTACTCACACATTTTAATGATTCTCTTTTTTCTTTTGCAAAAGATTTCAGAATATTGATAAAGTTGTTTTGATAATCGTAATCAGCGATATTTTCTACAATTCCGTCACTAAATTGTATATAAAAGTGTATATCTTCTTTTATGTTTGAGTTTTTATTAAATGTCATAACAAATTCAAAGGCTTTTATATTGTCAGGATAATTTTCGCTGGAGATTAATGCATTAGGTTTGATTATATGCTGAACAAATACAATAGATTCCAGATAAGATATATCTATTTTTTCATTTTCTACATAGATTGCATCTGGTGTGAAAAGAACCTTTTTAATTAATTCATTAGTATTTTTGAATTTAATAACTGCAGGGATTACTATAAATAGAAGAATTGTTGACCAAAACCAAAAGTATTGCCCAAAGACGAAAGGAATCAAATAAGCACAAAAATAAATAAAGTAAACGAAATAATTAATATGTGCAAAAAGTTTATTAGAGGTAAATTTTTTAGATTCACTTCTCCATTCTTGCATGACTTTTAAATTTTGTGCTTGGTCATTCATAAAATCTCTTTCTTGGATTCTGCATGATTTAAAATTTACAGGATAGATTTTTATAAAGTTTGATGCAATAGATAAAGTGGTTTGATTTTTAAGTAAAATATGTTGGTGGATATTTTTTTTCTTATTCATATTCTACCAGCATGAATAATTTATTATTCAGAAATATTAGATTGCTTTACCAGAATCTTTTAGTAACTCTCTTCTTTCTTTTGCTAAAGTTTCCAGTATAGTGATAAAACGGTCTTCAAAGTTATAATACTGATATCTTCGTCGAAATGATTTAACAAATGCCATGTAAAAATATATTTCTTCTTTAATTATTGGATTTTCAGTAAATTTTATGCAGAATTTACATGTAGTCCCTTTATATGGAGAGTATACATGATTAATAAATGTAATTGATTTAAGATAACAGATGTCTATTCTTTTTTCTTCTATATAAATTGCTTTTAATGAGAAATTAATTTGTTTAATATTTTTTCTTTGAGTTTTATAGAGTATCCAGAAAATAAAAGTCACTACTGCTGCAAATAAAGCTATTGATATGATAAAAAAATCTTGATCTTTAAATGATATATTTGATAGATATATAAAACAAACATAAGCACTTAAAGCTGTAAAAAACAAATAAATATATGCATAATCATTTGAGCAACAATGCCATTCTTGCATGATTTGTAAATATCTGGATCGGTCATTCATAAAATTTAAGTACTCAGTTTTCTTAAATTAGGTATGGAATGTTAGTAGTGCTTGCTTTTATTGATAGAGCTATATAATTTTAACACAATTTAACTTTTGTATCTGGTTAAATTATTAAATTCAATGTGATTTAAAGTGTATAGGAGCGGTTTTTATGTGGTTTGATGCAATAAGTAAATTAATATGACTTGATTTTTAAGTTAAAAATATGTTGGTGGATATTATTTTTCTTATTCAGGTTCTACCAGCATGAATAACTTATTTTTCAGTAAAATTAGATTGCTTTACAGGAATCTTTTAGTAACTCTCTTCTTTCTTTTGCTAAAGTTTCCAGAATAGTGATGAAACAGTCTTCAAAATTATAATCCTGATACTTCCATCGAAATGGCTTACGGAATTCCATGTAAAAATATATATCTTCTTTAATTACCCGGTTTTCAGTAAATCTTATGCAGAACTTAAATGTAGACCCTCTATTATAAGTTGGGTATTTAAGTTTAATAAATGTAATTGATTTAAGATAAGATATATCTATTTTTTTGTTTTCTATATAAATTGCTTTTGGTGTGAAATAAACCTGTTTAATTTTTTTTCTTTTAGTTTTAAAAAGTTTCCAGAAAAAAAAAGTACTTATTGCTGCAAGTAAAGCTATTAATGTGTTTAAAATCTGATCTTCAAATAATATATTTAACTGTTGATCTTTTAATATTATATTTAATAGGTACATAAGGCAAATATAAGCACCCGTAGCTCCAAAATACAAATGAATAAATGCATGATATCTTGAACAACAATGCCATTCTTTCATGATTTTTAAATATTGGGATCGGTCATTCATAAAATTTGAATATACAGTTTTTTAAATTAGGTATGGAATGTTAGTAATGGTGTTTGCATATATTGATGTAGCAATACTATTTTAACATAATTTAACTTTTTTGTCTGGTGAAATTATAAAATTCAATGTGATTTAAAGTGCACAGGAGCGGTTTTTATGTGATTAGATACAATGAGTAAAGTGATTATGTGATTTGATTTTTAAATAAAAATATGTTGGTAGATATTATTTTCCTTATTCAGATTCTACCAGCATGAATAACTTGTCATTCAGATATATAAGATGCTTTACCAGAATTTTTTAGTAGCTCTCTTCGTTCTTTTGCTATAGTTTCCAGAATAGTAATAAAGCGGTTTTGATAGTCATAATCTTCATTCCATTCAAATAGCCTATTACCAAATGCCATGTAAAAATATACATCATCTTTAATTACTGGGTTTTTGGTAAATTTTATGCAGAACGTAAATAGAGCTTTATTTAAACTAGGGTATGGTTGTTCAATCAATGTAACAGATTCAAGATAAGATATATCAATTTTTTTACCTTCTATATAAATGTCTTTTGATGTGAAGTAAACCTGTTTAATATTATTTCTTTTAGTTTTAAAGAGTTTCCATAAAAAAAGTGTACTAATTGCTGCAAGTAAAACTGTTATTATGCTAAAGTTTGGACATTTAAATAATATATTCATTAGGTACAAAAAACAAATATAAGCACCTACAGATCCAAAATATAAATAAATAAATGCATAGGCTCTTGAACAACAATACCATTCATGCATGATTTTAAAATCTTGTGGTCGGCCATTCATAAAATTTGAATAAACAGTTTTCTTAAATTAAGTATGGAGTCTGATGGTAAATAAAATATTTATTTAATAATTCATGTTTACCGGCATTTTCGCGGACTTTTTCCTTTTAGTTCTTCATTTGTCCTGGTGTCGTAAATCCGGACTGTGGCTTTAGGAAATGCCTTACATAGTACAATTTTTGAGCGATAAATTCCTGTTCCGTGAGCCAGCATTTGTACTTTAGGTGCCAGGTCGTTACCATTTTCATCCAATGCAACGAGACGGTAATCTCCGTTTAATGTCATACAGCCGTTTAGCAATAAAATTATTGATAGCAGACCGATTTTCTTCATCATTACACACCCTGTATTGTTAATAATGCTTGCCTGTATTGATACAGTAATACAAGTTTAACATAATTTAACTTTTTTATGTCTAGTTAAATTTAACTATTTATTATATTGAGAATGGATGTTAAAGGATGATTTATAAAATACTGATTTAATAATAGATTATGATTAATTTGATTTGGTTTATATGAAATGTGATTTTCTGGAGTTTATTAGCTGTATTATTTTACCAGATAAAAAGAGATGCTTTAATTAGTTTAATTTTTTTATTTATACGGGAAATTAATGAATTTAATTTCCCGTTTTATTATTAATATTTGCCAGGATTTAGCGTGTTTGTTTAAGCAGGCGTTGTTTTTCACGATTCCAGTCTTTTTCTTTACTGCTTTGGCGCTTGTCATGCTGTTTTTTACCTTTGGCCAATCCCATATCGATTTTTACATAACCATGGCTGTAATGCATGTTAACAGGCACAAGGGTATAACCACTGCGTTCTACTTTGCCTATCAGTTTGTTGATTTCTGATTGTTTCAGTAATAGTTTTCGCTGTCGTACCGGGTCGGGTTTTACATGATTGGATGCAGTGGGTAGTGCAGTAATATGACTGCCAATCAGGTAAAAAGCACCTTTTTTCCATTGAATATAGCTTTCTTTGATTTGAACTCGTCCTGCACGAATAGCCTTTACTTCCCAGCCTTCAAGAACAATTCCGGCTTCTATCTGTTCTTCGATAAAGTAATCGTGAAATGCTTTTTTATTGTTGATAATGCTCATTTTAGATATCTGCTACATAATATTTTTGTGTCTATTTTAGCAGAAAGATTTATTATGAAAAGAGATTGAAGTAATAATAATGTGAATTAACTGCAAAAATTAAAAAACCGATTGGTTAAATCGGTTTTTTATCTGCTTTAATTTTCAATTTCCTGTTTATGTGTTTCTGGTAGCAGTAGTACTGCAATCATACTCAGTATACAGGCGGCAATCAGAAACCAGCCTATATATACTGTACCCTGTAAACCATATGTTTCAACCATCCATGCGGCAGCAAACGGGGTCAGTGATCCGCCCAGAATACCGCCAAAGCTAAAGGAGATAGCTGCACCGGTATATCTTACGTTGGTAGGGAATATTTCAGGTAAGAAAGCCGCTAAAGGTGTCCACAAGATACCCATTATAAACAGAGCAGAGGATAAGAAAATGGCAGCTGTAATGGCACTGGAAGAATTGATTAAGTCACCAAAAAAGAAACCGATTATGATTGTGGCTATACCACCTATAAGAAATACCGGGCGACGGCCGATTCTGTCTGAAAGCCATGCAGATATCGGGGAACCGACTGCCATAAATACAATGGCACCCATGAGAATGGATAAATACTCAATTTTATTAAATAATGCTGTACTTTGCCACTCATGCTTTGTAGTAGCATATTGTAAAGAAAATACGGTTGTTAAAAAGAACAGGGTAAAGCACGACGTGGCGGCCAAAGAGCCTAAAAAAAGCTGATTGTAATGTTTGCGTACAGTGTCAGTCAGAGGGATTTTTACAGCACTCTGTCTGGCAACCATGGTACGAAAAGCATTACTTTCAATAATGGACATGCGAACATACATACCCAGACCAACCAGAACAATGCTCAGTAAAAATGGGATACGCCAGCCCCACGACATCATTTGTGCATTATCAAGATTTTTGGATAAAACAATGAAAATCAGGCTGGCAGTAATGAATCCGATAGGAGGCCCAATTTGCGGAAACATAGCAAAAAGAGCACGTTTACCTCTGGGCGCATTTTCGGTAGCCAGTAAAGCGGCTCCGCCCCATTCACCACCTAAGCCAAGACCCTGACAAAAGCGCAGGACGCATAAACAAACCGGTGCAATAATACCTGCCTGCTGATATGTCGGCAGAACACCGATCAGGGTTGTACTGATACCCATTATCAGTAATGATGCTATCAGGGTGGTTTTACGGCCAACTTTATCGCCAAAATGTCCGAATAATCCAGCACCAATAGGGCGGGCAACAAAGGCTATTCCAAAAGTAAGAAATGAGGACATGATGGCAATTGCCCGATCCTTGGTTGGAAAAAACAGGTCGCTTAATACGAGTGCAGCAGCAAGCCCGTATATGTAGAAGTCGTAAAACTCTACGGCTGTACCTACGAGGCTGGCAATCGCTACTTTGGTAGGGGAGTTCTGAGTAATTTTGTTTGCAGATTCAGACTGCGGAGCGGGTGGAGTAGTCATATTCTTTCTTGAATTCGGGGTTTAAAAAAAGCTTGTATATGAAAATGCATACACAAGCTTTTTGCTTTGTTACAAACAGACTTAAGCAGCTATATTAGTTTTTATCCTGATCAACCAGTTTGTTTTTGGCAATCCATGGCATCATGCTGCGTAACTGGTTGCCAATGATTTCGATCGGATGATCAGCATTCTGACGACGGCGGGCAGTCATTGACGGATAGTTGGTTGCACCTTCTACGATAAATGATTTGGCATAGTCACCATTCTGAATGCGTTTTAATGCCTCGCGCATAGCCTGACGTGAATGTTCATTTACGACTTGCGGGCCGGTGAAGTATTCGCCGTATTCGGCATTATTGGAAATGGAGTAGTTCATGTTTGCAATACCGCCTTCGTAGATTAAATCTACAATCAGTTTCATTTCGTGCAAACATTCAAAATAAGCCATTTCCGGAGCATAGCCTGCTTCTACCAGTGTTTCAAAACCGGTTTTGATTAATTCAACCAGCCCGCCGCACAATACGGCCTGTTCGCCGAAGAGGTCGGTTTCAGTTTCTTCTTTGAAGGTTGTCTGAATCACGCCGCCTTTGGTACCGCCATTGGCGGCAGCATAGGATAAAGCGATGTCGCGGGCACGACCGGTTGCATCCTGATGTACTGCAATCAGGCTGGGCACACCACCGCCTTTCAGGAATTCACTGCGTACCGTGTGACCAGGGCCTTTGGGTGCAATCATCACTACGTCAAGATTTTTGGCCGGAATAATCTGGTTGTAATGAATATTAAAACCATGAGCAAAAGCTACTGTGGCATTGTCTTTCAGATTAGGCGCGATTTCATTCTGATAAACTGCCGGCTGAAATTCGTCAGGTGTCAGAATCATCACTACGTCGGCCGCTTTTGTGGCTTCTGCAACTTCCCGTACGTCATGACCGGCATTTACTGCTTTATGCCAGGAATTACCGCTTTTGCGCAGCCCGACGATTACGTTTACACCTGAATCTTTCAGGTTGGCAGCGTGAGCATGACCTTGTGAGCCATAACCGATGATGGCTACGGTTTTGCCTTTGATTAATGAGAGATCTGCGTCTTTATCGTAATAAACTTGCATTGCTATTCCTTCAATTTAATGTGTTGATTTTAAAATCAGGGTTTTAATATGTTTTTAGGTCGGATAATGCTTTAAAAATGTCCGGCTTAAATACGTAACATGCGTTCGCCGCGACCTATGCCTGCTGCACCGGTACGTACGGTTTCCAGAATAAGGGTTTTGCCCACGGTATCCAGAAAGGCATCTAGTTTGCTGCTGGTGCCGGTGATTTCCACTGTATAGGTTTTGTCGGTTACATCAATGATGTGTCCGCGGAAGATATCGGTCAGACGCAGTATTTCATCGCGATCCTTGCCGGTAGCACGCAGCTTAACCAGCATTAATTCACGTTCAACGTAGTTGCTATCGTTCAGATCGATAACTTTGATAACTTCTATCAGTTTATTAAGCTGCTTGGTTATCTGTTCCATTACTTTGTTATCGCCGCTGGTGACAATTGTCATTCGTGACAGGGTTTTGTCTTCTGTTGGAGATACGGACAGGGAATCGATATTGTAAGCACGGGCTGAAAACAGACCAACAATACGGCTCATGGCTCCGGCCTGATTTTCCATCAGAATAGATAAAATGTGTCTCATGATGTGCTCCGGCTATTCTTCTCTCATATGTGGCGGTAATACCATTTCATCCAGACCTTTACCATTGCCTACCATGGGATAGACATTTTGAGTACGGTCGGTAATGAAATCCATGAATACCAGTCTGTCTTTGAGTGCAATGGCTTCTTTCAGTGCACCTTCGATGTCGGCTGCTTTTTCCACTCTGATGCCAACATGCCCGTAGGCTTCAGCCAGTTTGACAAAGTCAGGCAATGATTCCATATAGGTTTCAGAATAGCGGTTGTCATAATAGAGTTCCTGCCACTGACGAACCATGCCAAGGAAGCCGTTATTAAGATTGATCACTTTAATCGGCAGACGATACTGATAACAGGTGGAAAGTTCCTGGATATTCATTTGTATAGAACCTTCACCGGTAATACAGAATACGTCTTCTTCCGGTTTAGCCAGTTTGGCACCCATAGCATAAGGTAGTCCAACGCCCATTGTGCCCAGCCCGCCGGAGTTTAGCCACTGGCGTGGGCGTATGAATGGATAGTACTGTGCTGTAAACATCTGGTGCTGGCCAACATCCGATGTGATGAGGGCATTGTTGTCGGTCAGTTTTGCCAGTGTCTGGATTACTTGCTGAGGTTTGATAATTTCATCTGAACTTTCAAACCAGATGCTGTCACGGCTGCGCCAGTTTTCGATGTTTTTCCACCATCTGTCCAGTGCATTACTGTTAAAGTTCAGATTCTGCTTCTGCCACAGGGCTAGTAAATCAGCCAGAACGTTTTTAACATCACCAACAATGGGTACGTCTACTTTTACGCGTTTGGCAATGCTGGACGGGTCGATATCAATATGGATGATTTTTTTGCCATCGTCAGTGAATTTATCGGGTACGGAAATAACACGATCATCAAAACGGGCACCGACAGCAAGTACTACATCGGCATTTTGTAAAGCAATATTAGCTTCGTAGCTGCCATGCATACCTACCATGCCAAGAAATTGACGGTTGGTGGCAGGAAATGCGCCTAATCCCATCAGGGTAGAGACACAGGGTGTACCGGTAGACTGAATAAAATCGGTAAGGATGTTGCTGGCATTACCCAGGATTACGCCTCCGCCGTACAGTACAATTGGTCGTTTAGCTGCAGCCATCACTTGTGCTGCTTTTTTTATCTGACCTGTATGTCCCTGCGTAACGGGCTGGTAGGAGCGGATATTGATGTCTTCCTGCGGGTAGCTGAATTTCGCCATTGCCTGGGTCACATCTTTAGGTACATCAATCACTACCACACCGGGTCGGCCGGTGCGCGCAATTTGAAAGGCTTTTTTAACTGTTTCTGCCAGCTCACTTACGTGGGTAACCAGAAAATTATGTTTTACACACGGGCGGCTAATGCCGACAGTATCGACTTCCTGAAAGGCATCAGTACCGATAGCAGGTGAGCCAACCTGACCGGATATGACCACGAGCGGGACAGAATCGGAATTGGCGGTGGCTATGCCGGTTATGGCATTGGTAGCACCCGGACCTGATGTTACCAGGGCGACTCCGATTTTTTCTCCGTTGCTGGCGCGTGAGTATGCATCAGCAGCATGAACTGCAGCCTGCTCATGACGGACTAGTATGTGGCGGAATTTTTTTAATTGAAAGATGGCGTCGTAGATTTCGAGAACTGCTCCGCCGGGATATCCGAAAACATATTCTACATTCTCGGCTTTAAGACTCTGCACGAGTATTTGTGCACCTGAAAGTTGCATATCAACCTCTTATGTTCTAGTAGTCCGACTGATACATTGCCAATGCATCTTCATCCGGTAAGATTAATAAGTGTAAACGGCGGTTTAGGGTACGCGAATATACTTATTGTGATGATCTGTTGGCTCTGCATCCGGTAGTCGGAATAGCAGGTTTGGGTTAGCTAAATGAGTGTTTACGATAAAACAGGTATAGATGTTAAGCAAGCGCTAATTTTGAAAAGAATGCTAGTTATATGATTATATTAATTTATTTTATGCTAAAAATTTTATATTTTGCGCAATATTATACTTGTTTTAGACAAATTTAACGTTGCAAATGATTAAATTTGTCTAAATTTATAAATAATATATGTTTTTATAAAATTATTGATTTTGGACTTATTGTCCAGTTAATGTATGACAATATGAGCACCTGCAGCTTGTGCCAGTTGCATAAGTGTTGCACTGTCCATATAGGCATGAGCGAGGCGGGAAATATTGGCCACAATGGGCAAATGAGTAATCTGTCTGGCTTTAACAATGGCTTCTACATCAAGGCGGTAAGGAGCGTTTCGCTCCAGACTTAATGTGCCTGCTTCACCCAGCATCAGATGATGATTGCCTTTTAAGGCAATATGCTCAGCTGCAATCAGCCATTCATCTACCTGATGATGTTTGTCTTTGCAGAGTACAACCGGAATATTCAGACAGCCTACTTCGTTAAGGAGGGTGCGATTAGACATTAATTCTCCGCCCAGATAAATAATATCTGCTTCTGCCTGTAAAGCTGGTTCTAGCTGGCGCACATCCCTGATACGCAGCCAGACGGGCTTGTTGGCTGCATGTGCCTGCTTAATCTGTTGTTGCATGCAGATATTGGTTTGCGGCACTGTCGAATAAGGTGAAAATGCCTGATAAAAAGGATCGATAAAGACATTAGCTCTTTCCGGAAGCCGGGTGCCGCTCATGCTGTCGACTATATGAAAATGGTTGCCGCCAAAGTTCTGTCCTCGTACGGTGATAACTGTATCCTCGGGCTGACTTTCACGACTGATGATGCGCCAGTCCTGTAGTATGCGCATGGCTTTTTCAACGCCGGCAAGTGCTTCTAGTTCGCGTGGTTCGAAGACTCTTTCATCACCAACAGCTCCGATGATGGTGCGTTCTGCGCCACGGGATAAATGTTCGTGCAATCCGCGTCCACGGATAAAACTGATGACATTGCTGATCTGTGTTTCGGTTGCCTGACACTGCATTACGATAATCATATCCGAATTCCTTGAAAACAGTATTCTGATTGTCAGAAAAAAACAGAATGCTGACAAGTGGCAATTAGTTGTTTAGCACTCAGAATTTGCTTGGCGTAATTTTCGCAAATATGTAACAGTAATAGTAAACTATTGTTATTGATGAAATGAATGGATATTTTATGTGTTAAATTGTGTGAGCAGGATATGGCGAGTTTCGTGATGCGGAACCAATAAAACAGTTTGTTCAGGGAAAAATAAATGAAAACAAAAAAACTGTTGTTTGTGTTGGTGGTACTGGTATTAGCCGGACTGGCGGTGTGGATTAATATGCGCAGCCATACTGATTTACCTGATGGTTTTGCCGGCGGTAATGGCCGTATGGAACTCAAGCGGCTGGATGTGGCTACTTTATATGCTGGTCGTGTCATTGAGATGAAAGTGGATGAAGGTGATGTAGTTGCTAAAGATCAGGTTCTAGCTGAGCTTTCATCTGATCAGACCAGTAGCAGGCTGGATGCTGCCCGTGCAGATAAACAGCGTGCACAGGAAAATGTCTCTAAAGCAGAAGCAGAAATTGCCGCTCAGCAGCAGATACATAAGGTTGCTCAGATGGATTTGGATAATGCGCGTCAGCTTAAATCAGATGAGCTGGTATCCTCACCTGAATTACGCCGGAGACTGGCTGAACGTGATGCTGCAATAGCCAGAGTTAAATCTGCTCAGGCAGCCCGCGCTGAAGCTCTGGCAGCAGTACAACAGGCTCAGGCTCAGATTAATGCTACTTCTTCTGCTAATAACGATATGCTGATACGTGCGCCTAAAGCCGGGCGTGTAGAGTATCGTATTGCCGAGGCCGGTAATGTACTGGGTGAAGGTAATAAAGTTGTGTCATTACTTGATCCATCTGATGTAACGCTGTCGGTGTATTTACCCACAGATACTATCGGTAAATTAAAGCTTGGGGATGAAGCAAGGATTATTCTGGACGGAATGAATGCAGTCTGGCCGGCTAAGGTGGATTTTATTGATTCCAATGCTCAGTTTACGCCTAAATTTGTAGAAACTCAGAATGAACGGCAAAAGCTGATGTATAAGGTTAAGCTAAAAATTCCGCCTGAGATTGCATTGAAATACAGTGGACTGCTTAAGGGCGGGCTGACAGGTAACGGATATATCCGTTTTGATAACAATAAAACATGGCCGCAGCAATGGCAGGTAAATTTACCCAGTATAAAACAATCTGCCAAAGGTGCCTGATATGGATAGTACGGCCAAAGCGCAGGCTGTAACAGGAGAAGAATGGGCTGTAGATTTACGCCATGTTTTTCATCAGTACCGTCAGACGAAGGCATTGCAGGATGTATCATTGCAAATCCGGCGCTGTGCAACGGTGGGTCTGATTGGTCCGGACGGGGTGGGTAAGTCTACTTTGCTGTCTTTGATAGCCGGTGTAAAAATTATTCAGCAGGGCGAGGTACTGGTATTTGGCGCCAGTATGGCGGACAAGCATAGCCGGCAGTCGCTAAGCCACCGGATTGCGTTCATGCCGCAAGGGCTTGGTCAGAATCTTTATCCAACATTGTCGGTTAATGAAAACGTAGATTTTCATGCTCGTTTATTCGGTTTGCGCGGACGTATGCGTCACGAACGTATTGCGCGTTTGTTGCGGGCGACAGGATTATCACCTTTTGCTGACCGACCGGCAGGTAAGCTTTCAGGCGGAATGAAACAGAAATTAAGTTTATGCTGTGCGCTGGTGCACAATCCGGAATTACTGATTCTTGATGAACCAACTACTGGGGTGGATCCGTTATCGCGCCGGCAGTTCTGGCAGTTGATTGATGAATTGCGAGCAGAAAATCCAGATATGACGGTGATTGTGGCCACGGCGTATTTTGATGAAGCAAAGCGCTTTGAATATCTGCTGGCAATGGATAATGGTCGTCTGATTGTCAATGCGCCCACTCAGCAGGTTTTAGATGATACCCATACGGATACGCTGGAACAGGCTTATGTCAAACTTTTGCCCGAAAATAAGCAGAATAAATCGGGCAGTCTGCAACTAACGCCGTTTGTTCCGGATAAAGACTCTCCACCGGCGATTGAGGCAAAAGATTTAACCAAACGTTTTGGTGATTTTATTGCCGTTAATAATGTTAGTTTCAGGATTGAGCGGGGCGAAATTTTTGGTTTTCTTGGTTCGAATGGTTGTGGTAAATCAACAACCATGAAAATGCTGACGGGGCTGCTGGATGCCAGCTCCGGTTCTGCTGAGCTGTTAGGTCATACGGTTAATGCCAATGATATGACGACTCGGATGAAAATCGGTTATATGTCGCAGTCGTTTTCTTTATATGAAGAGTTAACGGTACGACAGAATCTGGTACTTTCAGCCCGATTATACCGTATGGATGCTGCACAGATTGATTCTTCTGTTCAGCAGTCTTTACAGGAATTTGATCTGCTTGAATTTGCAGACATTCAGCCTAGTGAAATGCCGCTGGGTATCAGACAGCGTTTGCAGCTGGCAGCAGCCTGTCTGCATCATCCTCAGGTATTAATTCTGGATGAGCCGACATCAGGGGTTGATCCGGTGGCCAGAGATATGTTCTGGCATCATCTGCTAAATTTGTCGCGAAATCATCGTACTACTATTTTTGTCTCTACGCATTTCATGAATGAAGCAGAGCGCTGTGACCGGATATCATTCATGCATCAGGGGCGGGTTCTGGCTATCGGGACACCAGAAGAACTGTGTGAAAGTAAGGATACAGATGATCTTGAAACCGCATTTATTGATTACTTGCAGGAGGCTGTAGATAAAAATCAGCCTAAATCTCAGGTATCTGCTTCAGATACAAAAGAAACCCAAAACACCGCGCATGAAAGCGGATTTGGTCAATCTTCGGGTAAAACAACGGATGTTGATAGCCTGGCTTACTGGCTACAGACTATATGGACATTTGCTGTACGCGAAGGCAAGGAATTACTGCGCGATAAAATTCGTTTATTCTTTGCTTTGTTTGGGCCGGTGGTGTTAATGATGATGGCTGCATGGTCAGTATCATTTGATGTTGAGCATGTGAAATTTGCGGTAATAGATAGGGATCATACGGTAGAAAGCCGTGCTTTGATTGAGCAATTTCAGGGTTCGCGTTATTTTACTTTCACCAGCAATCTTCACAGTGCTGCTGAGATTGATAATACGCTTAAGGTTTCCAATGCGAGAATGGTGATTGATATCCCGCCGCATTTTGGTCGTGATCTGTTGCGTGGCAATAAGCCGGAAGTAGGCTTTTATATTGATGGTACGATGCCGTTTATGGCAGAAAATATTAAAAGTTTTATTTTATCGACACTAAATAACTATACAGCGATGAAATGGACTGAAACAGGTTTGCCAATCTCTCTTAAGCCGGCTGCGCAGATCGCGCCGCGCTATGTTTATAATCAGGATTTTAAAAGTATTTTTGCAATTACCCCCGGTATGATTATGATGGCTATGATGCTGATACCGGTAATGATGACGGCTCTCGGGGTAGTCAGAGAACGGGAAATCGGTTCAATTACTAATTTGTATACTTCCCCCGCATCGGTTAGACAGTTTCTGATTGGTAAACAGCTTCCTTATGTGTTTGTTTCTTTTCTCAGCTATCTGATTCTCGTATGGCTGGCCGTAGTGGCATTGGGTGTACCTGTGCGTGGCAGTTTTCTGGCGATGAGTCTGGGTGCGCTGGCATTGATATTTGCAGCGACAGCTTTCGGTTTATTGATTTCCAGCTTTGTAAAGTCGCAGGTGGCTGCCATTTTCGGTTCGGCAATCTTATCATTAATTCCAGCGCTGAATTTTTCCGGTCTGCTGTATCCGCTGTCTACACTCAGCGGGGTTAATTATTGGTTTGGCTGGAGCTTCCCGACTGCATGGTATCAGTTAATCAGTTTAGGCGGTTTTACTAAAGGCTTAGGCTTTCTGGACTTTATTAATTATTACTTGATATTAATGGTATTTTGTCTGGTATACGTTTTTCTGGCCGGCTGCTTACTGAAGAAGCAGGAGGTATAGATGCTGCAATGGTTTAAAAATGTATGGGTGCTGAGTGTAAAGGAGCTGAAAAGCCTGCTGAGTGATGTGGTTTTAATTGCATTAATGGTAGTCGTGCTGTCTTTAGCCATTTACTCAGTTGCAACCAGTATTACTACCGAAGTGCGCCATGCTTCAGTTGCCATTATGGATGCTGATCACAGTGTTTTGTCTTACCAAATTCGTGATTCTTTGCTGGAACCTTATTTTAAACAGCCGGTAGAAGTAAAGCGTGAAGAAATTGATGCGGCTATGGATAAAGGTGATTATGTCTTTGTACTGGATATTCCGGCCAATTTTGAACGCGATGTGGTCGCAGGACGGTCTCCTACCATTCAGGTGCTGGCTGATGCGACGTCAGTAACGCAGGCTGGTATAGGTTTTAATTATTTAAGCCAGATAATTGATGCACAGACACGTTCTTTTTTACATCAGCAGTCTGCAGTGAAGTTATCTCCGGTTACGCCGGTGTTAAATATTCAGTTTAATCCCAATGGTGAATCCTCATGGTTTATCGCTACGATGAATGTGGTATCCAATCTTACTTTACTGGCGATTATTCTGGTCGGTGCCGCGGTAATCCGTGAGAAAGAGCATGGTACGATTGAACAGTTGCTGGTTATGCCGGTACGACCCAGTGAAATTGTGATGGCCAAGATTTTTGCTAATGGTGCGGTTATCTCAGTAGCTTCTCTGCTGTCTTTATGGCTGGTTATTCAGGGCTGGCTGCATATCCCGATAAACGGCTCAATATTTTTATTTAGTATGGGCATGTTTATTTATTTGTTTTCTGTGGCGTCTCTGGGTATCTGGTTTGCAACGCTGGCTCCTACCATGCCGCAGTTTGGTTTGTTATGTTTGCCGATTTATGTGGTAATGCGTTTACTTTCGGGCTCTGAATCGCCATTGGAAAGTATGCCGGCAGTTTTTCAGTATATAACTTGGTTTTCACCGGAAACTCAATTTACTCAGTTTAGTCAGGATGTGCTCTTTCGGAATGCCGGTCTGGATATTGTCTGGCCGAAAATTTTGATGATGAGCATAATGGGTGTGTTGTTTCTGGCTCTGGCGCTATCGCGATTTCGTGGCATGCTGGCACAGCATTCTTGATGCTTACACCGGATTTTAGGGAAGTATGGTGATGAATAAAACATGGTTGTCTGTATTACTGGCTTTAGGATTGGTGGCAGGTTGCGGCAGAACTGATATTCAGGTGAAATCTACTGTCGGTATGCCACAGCAGTTTGATCAGAATGCGGCAGCACGCGGCTCAGCTGATATCAGCCGCTGGTGGCAAAGCTGGCCGGATCCGGTATTGAATGAGTTAATTGAAACCGGATTAAAAAATAACCGGAATCTGGCCAAAATGAAAGCAAATATGCTTGCAGCACGAGCCAGTGCTGCTATGGCTGAGTCTGATTTAGGACCGCAGGCAGGTGTGGAAAGTAGCGGAGGATTACATCGTTACAATGGTGATAATTCACTTAAAGATTTAAACTTACCGGCAATTGGTAATGCAAAGGATTACTTGCAGGCAACTGGTTCGCCGCAGGGTAATAATCGCCAGCATGTTCATGGTAATACGGTTCAGGCAGGTTTTACAGCCAGCTGGGAGCCGGATGTATTCGGACAGAAACGCAGTGATGCTGATGAAATGCATTATCTGAGCCTGAGCGAAACAGAACGCTGGCATGGTGCGCAGATGATGCTTGGCAGTGAAATTGCCGATAATTATCTGAAAATGCGTGCAATGCAGCAACGGGTAAAAGTAGGTGAGCACAGTGTTGCTACTCTTAAGCAATTGCAGCGATATACGGAAGGGCGTTTTCGTGCAGGTCAGGCATCGGCTTATGATGTCAGAGAAGTTGCGGCAAAACTTTCAGCTATGCAGGCAAAAATTGCTACTTATCAGGCACAAGCTGATGTTTATCAGCGCAATATAGCAGTATTGACCGGTCAGTCTTCGCAAGGATTTGTGGTTGCGCCTGCGTCTTTGGATATTTTTCAGCATTTACCTTCTGCTCCGGCGGGACAGGTTCCACTGGATCTCATTACCCGGAGACCGGATATCCGCACTCAGGAAAATCTGGTGAAAGCGATGAGTGCCGGTTTAGCCAGTGCTAAAGCTGACCGTCTGCCACGATTTTCGCTTAATTTTTTATGGCAGACCGGACAAATACATTTAGACAGCAGTACTTCATATTTAAAAAATACGGCCGGTTTGCTGAATGCAAGCATGACTATTCCTGTGTTTACTGCAGGCAGAATCAAACATAATATTGAGCGGGCTGATGCTCAGTTACAGGCAGCTATTGCCGGATATGACCAGATGATTTTACAGGCTCTGGCTGAAGTAGATAGTGCATATCAGATGCAATTTAGTCTGAATAAACAAAACCGGTTAATGCATGAGGCTCAAATGCAGGCTGCCAGTCAGGCCGGTGCGGCTGAAAAACTGTTTCGCTATGGCGATATGACCCTGGACCGCAGTTTACGGGCACGCCTGAATGCAGAAGATTTGGATGATCAGCAAATTCAGGGCAAACTGGAAGAGGCACGTAATCTGGTTAATCTGTATAAGGCATTAGGCGGTGGCTGGCAAATTACTGATGAAAACTGATTTAAGATAATTAAGCTGAAAATTATGTTATCGTTTAATTTTCTGTTTGTATGAATAAGTGGCAGTAATGGTACACTGATAGATTACATGATAATAGCAATTATTAATTAATCAAAATATATCAGGTATCCTGATATTTTCCGCTCCGGGAGCTGTAATGCCGCTAAGTATTACGAGATCTGTTAGATGGTACCTGCTGATACTGATTGCCGTATTGAGCCTGAGTGCCTGTTCTACACTGCAATATCAGCCTATAGACACAATTGATCATATTGATGAACAGGAGGGTTATCGTATACAACATGCATTGTTAAACAATGATGCGAAGAAAATAGACGATGTAATCGGTATTGTGATGCTTTCCGGTGGCGGAACCCGTGCAGCTGCGTTTGGTTATGGGGTTCTGGAATCTCTGAAAAAGCAGCAAGTAAAAATAGACGGTAAACAGGTGAGTCTCCTTGATACGGTTGATGTGGTTTATGGTATATCCGGAGGCTCAGTTTTAGCTACTTATTTTGGATTACATGGAGCCGATACAATACCGAAATTTGAGCAAAATTTTCTCAATTTAAATTTGCAGAAAATGTTAGTTGGTCAGGTTTTTTCGATGGCTAACTGGTCGCGGCTGGCTTCACCGGAATTTGGCCGCGGTGATTTGTTACAGGAACAGCTGGATTTACATTTATATCATGGCGCTACTTATGCGGATTTAAATAATAAACGTAAGGGGCCGTTTGTGGTAATTAGTGCTACTGATATGAGTTTGGGCAGCCGGCTGGATTTTACGCAGGAGTATTTTGATTTACTCTGCATTGATTTAACTAAATTACCCATTTCCCGTGCCGTAGCGGCATCCAGTGCTGTGCCACTGGTTTTTGCACCGGTAACTCTGAATAACAATGGCGGTAATTGCCATTATCAGTTACCAGATAATCTGGTTGATAGTAATAATGCTGATGCTACCGGCACGACAGCTTTCCGTGCTCAGACACGTACAGCTTATCGTAATAATCTCAAGCAATATCAGGATAGTCAGAAAAGACCTTATATTCATTTACTGGATGGTGGATTAACGGATAATCTCGGATTACGCAGTTTGCTGGACACAACTGAGTTATATAGTAATGAAACTTTGTATGACCAGCTGGAATCAGCGAATATTCATAAAATTATCATTATTAATGTCAACGCCCAGACACAGCGCAAAAATGAAATTGACAGTAGCGCCAGTGTTCCCGGAACTACTGAAGTAGTGAGAGCTTTAACCAGTATTCCGATTGAGAAGTATTCAGAAGATACTCAGCATCAATTTCAGAAATATGTAGACTGGTGGAATGAAAATCGTAGTGAGGGTACACCGCGGGTATATTATATAAGTGTGAATTTACTGGATTTACCTTCTTCCCCTTTAAGGGATAAAGTAATTCATATACCAACAACGTTTTATCTGGCACGCAGTGAAGTGAATAATTTGCGTAAAGCTGCGAAAGAGCTATTAGCCCAATCTGCCGAATATCATCGGCTGATTAAAGATATTGGTGTAGATTCATCCGATACTGATACAAAGGCATTTAGTTTATATGATGAAGAATCTGATGATGGTGATGATTCAGCAGATGCTACAGATCAACCGAATGCAGAAGATAATCCTCAAAATAATTTGAGTAATGTGGTTAATTTTATCAATACTGAATCATTACCTTTATTACGCTGAAAAATTTTATTGTATAGTGAAGCAGATACTTTTATCTGTTTGATTGTTTGAAAAGAGCCTGAAAGAAAATTATTCAGGCTTTTTTATATTCATTTCTGGAAATACTCAGGCTCTTATCAGATATAGCGTGTATATGTCAGGCTAAAATTCTTGTCTGAATTGATTTATTTTAAGTATTAAAGAGTTATTGGTATAAATGTCAATGAAGTAAACCCTTATCAATAAAACCATCTGCCAAAATTCAAATTTGAGAAATCAAAAAATAATTATGTAAAATTTATGTAGTTAAATGGTTTTAATTAGTTATAATTTGAAATGGATATTTTAATTAGCAATTTGTGTTAATTTTAATATCATTTTTTTTAGAAAAAATAGATGATTTGTTGTGAAATGGCAACAGAAATCTGACTGTTTAGCGTAGTTGTTAAACAGGATTCTTATTATCATTTCAATATGTTATAGATTATCAATCGTATTGAAAAATAGTTTATATAGTTTAATAATTAAATATGCATTTTGACTAAATATATTCAATTAGAAATAAATTATTTTATTGGCTAGTAAGATATAAGAATAACAGATTATTTAATAAATTTTATTCAATATAGATATTATAGTTTTAAATTATATTAATATATTAATAAAAAATTCTGAACAAAATCTTAACTTTTCTCTTTAAAATCAGTTGAAAAAAGCAAAAAACAGGATTGGCGCAGGAATGTGAAATTATTCTTACATAGTAATTAAACGCGATTAATTGGATTAATTAAATGCCAATGTTGTTAACAAAATACCAAAATTATCATTAATTTTCGTACATATGAATATTTAGACAAAAATTAAAAGCGCACGAGCGCACACTAGCCTTCGTTCTTTCAGGAGAAGGTAGACATATGTTGAATTGGGTATTGACTAATATTAAGGAATCACCGGTTATTCTGATGTTTCTGTCGTTAAGTCTGGGATATTTGCTGGGCAATATACGCTTCGGTAAGTTCCAGCTTGGCGGGGTTGCCGGTTCCCTGCTGGTGGCAGTGGTCTTAAGCCTGCTCAATGTTCACATTGATTCTGGCCTTAAGGCATTGCTGTTTACTTTATTTATTTACGCTGTGGGTTATGAAAGTGGTCCTCAGTTTTTCCGTTCACTGGGTGTAAAAACTCTGCGTGAAATCTTTCTGGCATTGTTTATCGCCATTACCGGCTTTATTACGGTAATGATTATGGCACGCCTGTTCCATCTGGATAAAGGTCTGGCCGCTGGTCTGGCTGCCGGTGGTTTAACTCAGTCAGCAATTCTGGGTACGGCTGCTGATGCTCTGACACATATGGGTCTGCCTGCCGATCAGTTACAGCAGTTACAGGCTAATGTAGCTATTGGTTATGCGGTGACATATATCTTTGGTTCTCTGGGCGCAATCATAATTTGTATGAATGTGTTACCGAAAATTATGGGTCGGGATATTCGCGATGATGCGGTAGCTGCAGAAGCTGAACAACTGAAAGGTGCTATGGCACTGGAAGGTAATCAGGGGATGGCAATTACGCAGATGGTGGGACGTATCTATGTGGTTGAACATGATATTCAGAAATCTATTAAAGATATTGAATTAGAAAATCTGGGTATTACGATTGAACGCATTAAACGTCACGGTAATCTGATTGACTGCACTCCGTCTACGATTCTGAAACCGGAAGACATCATCCTGATTGTTGGTCGTCGTGAAGCTGTTACTTCTGTCAGCACTTTATTCGGCCGCGAACTAGATGCCGAGCCGGGTCTGGAAGTCATTGTTGATACTAAAAATGTGGTTTTCCGCAATCCTGAGTATGCGAATAAAACCATGGCTGAAATTCGTTCCAAAGTTCATATGAGCGATAAAGATTTTGAAATTCAGCATGGTATCTATCTGATTGAACTGCATCGCAATGGTGAAAAACTGGATCTGACACCTGATACAGAGTTCAAACTGGGCGATGTAATGACCATTTACGGTTCTACAAGTGATATTAACCGTGTCGTACACATCATCGGTGCACCTATTACGGTTAATAGTAAAACTGACTGGGCTTATCACGGTCTGGGCGTAGTACTTGGTCTGATTATCGGCTGGGTAGTAATTCGTATCGGCAATATTCCGATTACGCTTGGTGCCGGTGGTGGTGCATTGTTATCTGGTCTTTTCTTTGGCTGGCTGCGTGCCCGTAAACAGACATTCGGCAATATGCCTGCTGCGGCTTCTCAGTTTATGAAGGATTTCGGTCTGGCCGGCTTCGTATCTGTTGTGGGTCTGCAATCAGGTTTACAGGCAATTACCACTATTAAAGAACATGGTCTGACTCTGTTCCTGATCGGTGTGGTGGTTACTCTGGTTCCGATGATTCTGGCTATTTTCTTTGGTCGCTATGTGCTCCGTTATGACAATGCAGCTGTATTTGCAGGTGCCTTGGCTGGTTCACGCAGTGCCAATCCTGCATTTGGTGAAGTTCTGGATAAAGCAGGCAATGCAATTCCGACTACTCCATTTGCCGTTACATATGCATTAGCCAATGTGTTCCTGACATTGTTAGGTCCGTTGATTGTGGCTCTTGTTTGATATGTGCTTTAACTTCTTGAGGAAACTATTATGACTTCAAAACATGATTTTGAAAAATATGCTAATTTAAGCCCGTTTGAGTTGAAAAATCACTTGATTGATCTGGCACAGAGCCGCAACGATCGGATGATGCTGAACGCCGGTCGTGGTAACCCTAACTTTTTAGCAACATTACCACGCAATGCCTTTTTTGAATTAGGTTTGTTTGCTGCAGAAGAGTCTGAAATTTCTTTCTCTTTCCTGGATCAGAATATCGGTGGTATGCCCTTTAAAGATGATCTGATGGCACGTTTTGACGACTTTATCCGTCGTAACCGCCACAAACCAGGCGTTGATTTTCTGAGCAAAGCCATGTCCTATGTACGTGACCAGCTTGGCTACAATCAGCATCAGTTCCTGTTAGAAATGACTGAAGGTATTTTGGGTTGCAATTATCCTGTACCTGACCGTATGCTGCGCTTGTCTGAAGAAATCGTTAAAACCTATATTCTTGAAGAAATGGGTGCTAAAACGATGTCTAATGATGATATCGATCTGTTTGCAACTGAAGGTGGTACTGCTGCTATGGCATACATTTTCAGTTCTCTGAAACAGAATGGTCTGATTCGTCATGGCGATAAAATTGCTCTGGGCGCACCAATTTTCACACCCTATCTGGAAATTCCAGAACTGAACGATTATGAACTGGAAGAAGTTCTGATCAATGCTGATCCGAAACTGGACTGGCAGTATCCTGAAAGCGAATTGCGCAAACTGGAAGATCCTTCAATCAAAGCATTCTATCTGGTTAACCCATCCAATCCGCCTTCAGTGAAAATGGACGACCGCAGTCTGCAGATTATTGCTGACATTGTGAAAAAACGTCCTGATCTGATTATTCTGACTGATGACGTATACGGTACATTTGCTGAGAACTTTGAATCTCTGTTTACTCTGTGCCCGTACAACACTATTTTAGTGTACTCTTTCTCTAAATACTTCGGTGCTACCGGCTGGCGCCTGGGTGTAATTGCCATGGCCAAAGAAAATGTACTGGACAAGAAAATTGCTGAGCTGCCTGAAGAAGAACGTCAGGTATTGCACAAACGTTATCTGTCTATTACTCCGGAACCGGAAAAACTGAAACTGATCGACCGTATGGTTGCTGACAGCCGTGCTGTTGCTCTGAACCACACAGCTGGTTTGTCTACACCACAACAGGTGCAGATGGTACTGTTCTCTCTGGCCGAAATGATGGATACCAAGAAACAGTATAAAGATGCTCTGATGGCTCTGATTCGCAACCGCAGTGCTGCCATGTACAAACAGTTGGGCATTAAACATGAGTTTAATGAAAACAGTGTGGATTACTACACTCTGGTTGATATGGAAGATACTGCACGTCAGCTGTATGGTGATGAGTTTGCTGAATGGGTTGTTAAAACCAAAAATCCGAATGAACTACTGTTCAGAATTGCGGATGAATCCGGCGTAGTATTGTTACCGGGTAAAGGTTTTGCCGTACGCCACCCATCCGGCCGTGTTTCATTAGCCAATCTGAATGAATACCAGTACAAAGCTATTGGTGCATCTCTGCATAAACTGGCTTGTGAATATCATGAAGAATTTAAAGCCAGCAAGTAATTAATTTTACCTTAGCTTAAATCAGCGCCGCACTGTTTGTGCGGCGCTATTATATTTGCTTTGACTGTATCCTAAATCAAAAATCTGATGAATGGAGATCCTTATATAATTGGATATCTACTTGAAAAAATCGTATAGTTTAACCGGTTCATTCTGATTTTATTGTATATGAGGAGAATAAAATTGCGGGTACATTTTATTATTCATCAGGATTATGAAGAAGCTGCAGCTTGTGAAGAATGGGCATTCAGCAGAGATTATCAGATTTCGCATTCACGAGTATATCTTGGCGACAAATTACCCGAATCTAAAGCCGGTTTCGATATGCTGATTATTATGGGGGGGCCGCAATCACCAGTTACGACAATTGAGGAATGTCCCTATTTCGACACTAAAGCAGAGCAAAGTCTGATTCTCAATGCTATTAATGATGGTAAGGCTGTGCTTGGTATTTGTTTAGGTGCCCAATTAATCGGGCAAGCTTTAAACGGAATGTATGAACACAGTCCTAATAAAGAAATTGGTTATTTTCCAATTTATTTAACTCAAGCAGGTATGGCTGATGAACTTATCTCTCATTTTGATAAAGAAATGCTAGTGGCACACTGGCATGGTGATATGCCGGGTCTGACCGAACAGGCACAAGTGCTTGCCTATAGTAAAGGTTGTCCGCGTCAGATTATCCGTTATGCATCGTTGGTATACGGTTTTCAGTGTCATCTGGAGCTGAATGCAAAAGCTATTGATAAATTAATTTCAGCTTCTGCATCTGAATTAGAGAAAGCAGCTAATTATCCTTTTATTCAGTCAGCAGAGGAAATCAGATCTTTTGATTATTCTGTTATGAACCAGCAGCTTTTTATTTTTATGGATAAACTGATGCGGCTATATCAAAATAATATTGAATAGCTTAGCAGAAAAATATGATTTAACGGTGAAAGAATCGGGAAACAGCTGTTTCAGCCTGAGCTTTAAGTGCTGGTGTGATGGCTTTTTGCAGCTGTCTGCATACCATGGTAATAACCGCAATATCATCAGTAAATCCTATTGGTCCGAGTAAATCGGGAATCAGATCTATAGGACTGAGAAAATAGAGCAGTGCACCCAATATCAGCATTTTACTGCGTAGCGGTGTTTCTGCTGATTTAAAAAGCAGATATAAGGTGTATAGCTGCACCATTACGGGTTTACCCAGAATTAAGGCATTTTTACTAAGCTTTGTGAAAAAGCTTTTTTCATTGAACTGATTATGTCCGATATTGACATTTTTATGTAACCAACTCATCGCTATATGCTTTCATTTGTTGATTATATCTGTATGGTTTATTTTAAAGCAGCGGGTGAAAGAACGACTTTTAGTCGTGCCTGATGGCGCTGTTGATAAAAACGGATATCAAACCACCAAAAAGCTGATTTTTTCACTGACCAGAATTGCTGCGGTAACCAGATGCCGTTGAGCAAATAAGCGCAGAACTGACCTATCCAGGGTTGATGACCTACCCATATCTGTGTAGAAGAAACAGCGTTCTGTTGTTGCAGAAAAGTAGCGAGATTAAGCGGATGGCTGTTAGGATTCAGTAATTTATTAATAGTCAAAGGCTGTTTAAGAAATTCTGCAGTTTGCTGTGCTCTTACTGCTTCTGAGCAGAAAACTTGAAAGTTATCCGGTAAATGCTGATGCAACCATTGAGCACTGGACTTTGCCTGCTGCTGACCTTTAATTGTTAATCTTCGTGCCATATCATTGCGGCTGTCTTCAGCCTCAGCATGACGCCATAAAATTAAATCCATATCTTACTCCTTTGGATTATGGTTTCAGAGTGCAGTTAGCTGTTATGCTTATGCTACAATTATTTGGTTTGCCGACTTCTTTCTGATAGTAGTAGCATCAGTAGTGTTCTGGCAATGTGGCAGAGGCTATCTTTGTATTTTTTAATCATGCATTAACATTGAAAGACAGGTGTGAATCGATTTTTTGTAGAAAGGAAACTGCAAGATAAAAAAAACGGGCAGTTGGCTGAGCGCTTTCAAGTCTATACACAGTTAATGCGTATAGACCGGCCGATTGGTACGTTATTGCTGTTATGGCCAACCTGGTGGGCTTTATGGATTGCTGCAGACGGATATCCGGACTGGTTAATCGTGCTGCTGTTTACAATCGGCACTTTTTTAATGCGTAGTGCCGGTTGCGTGATTAATGATTATGCAGACCGCGATTTTGACGGTGCTGTTGATCGTACCTGTCAGCGACCTTTTGCTTTAAAAAAGGTAAGTAAAAAAGAAGCGCTCATACTGACATTACTATTGTGTATTTTATCTGCATTCTGTTTGCTGCCTATGAATCGGCTTACCTGGCTGATGAGTATTCCCGCACTATTTCTAGCCATGACATATCCGTTTACTAAACGTTTTTTTCCATTACCGCAGTTATATCTTGGTCTGGCATTTTCGTTTGGGATACCTATGGCGTTTGCAGCGATAACTAATCATGTGCCGATGATTGCGTGGATTTTGCTGGCCGCCAATATATTGTGGACTTTAGCTTATGACACTATATACGCCATGGCAGATAAGGAAGATGATTTAAAAATCGGCATTCATACATCTGCAATTACTTTTGGTAATCACGATATTACTGCTGTTATGTTGTGTCATGCAGGGTTTGATCTGCTGATGATTCTGGCTGGCTGGCAGATTCACGCCACTATCTGGTACTGGCTGGCACTGGTAATTGTATCTGTTTTGCAGTATTGTCAGTGGCTCAATATTCGTACGAGAGACCGCAAAATATGCTTTACCATGTTTGTTCGTAATAACCGGATTGGTCTTATCCTGTTTATTGGATTACTTCTGCATTACTGGATAGGCAAATCATGAACGATGAAAGCATTATCAGGTAGAAATAAGAGATAATTTTGTAATTTGATTGTATTGAAATAAATTGCATCTGAATCAGCAAAGTAAATTAGTCCCCTTTTCGGATTAGCCGGCTGTACAGTGCAGTTTGATAGGAATTGAATATGAGCATGAGTTTAATTGGGGATATTTTACCGGTTTCACATGTGGTTCTTGATTTAAATGTAAGTAGTAAGAAACGTCTGTTTGAAGAAGCCGGTCAATTATTATCCGAAGAGGCAGGTTTGTCGCAGGAAGATGTTTTTAATTGTTTGTTTGCACGCGAAAAGCTGGGCTCAACCGCACTAGGTAAGGGTGTGGCCATTCCGCACGGGCGTACCGGTGCAGTGAAGGATACGGTAGGTGCGTTTTTCCGTCTGCAGACACCCATCGCATTTGATGCTCCGGATGAGCAACCCGTCAGTCTGGTATTTATACTATTGGTACCGGAAAATGCATCAACCAAGCATTTGAATGTTTTATCAGAACTGGCCGGAAAATTTTCACAAAAATCTGTACGCAATGCATTATTGTCTGCTACCAGTGCCGAAAGTGTGCGTGAAATACTGATAGCAGAACAGGTATAAGGAAACATTACTATGCCCAGTATTTCGGTACGGCGCTTATATCATGACAATCAGACAAAACTGAAACTTGCATGGTCTGCCGGCACAGCCGGTGCGGATAACCGTATCAGTATTGACGCCGATAAGCCGGTACTGGCGCTGGTAGGACATCTGAATTTTATTCATCCCAATCAGGTACAGGTAATCGGGATTGCAGAAGTCGAGTATCTGAATAAAATTGAAGCGGGTGAAATCAAAACCACGCTTAATGAATTGTTCGATTTGACTATGTCACTGATCATAGTCGCAAATGATTTACCTGTGCCCTATATGCTGCGTGATTATTGTCATACGCATAATGTTCCTTTGCTGACATCCAAAACAGAAAGCCCTTTTCTGATGGATGTTTTGCGAATTTATCTGCAGAGGGTGCTGGCAGCTTCTACAGTTAAATACGGCGTATTTCTGGATGTATTTGAAGTTGGTGTGCTGATAACCGGTCAGTCAGGTCTGGGTAAAAGCGAACTGGCACTGGAACTAATATCACGCGGACATGGCTTGGTGGCAGATGATGCGGTGGAGTTATACCGTATCGGGCCGGAAACACTTGAAGGCCGCTGTCCGGCTATGCTGAAAGATTTTCTTGAAGTGCGCGGTCTTGGTGTTTTGAATATACGGGCAATTTTCGGTGAAACTGCTGTACGACCCAAAAAGCAGTTACAGTTGATAATCAATCTGGTATTGGCCGATGATACCCATATGCAAAGGATTGACCGTCTGAGTATAAAAAGTGAAACTGAAAGCATTCTCAATGTATCTATTCGCAGTGTTACTCTGCCGGTAGCAGTGGGTCGAAATCTGGCTGTATTGGTAGAAGCTGCTGTCAGTAACTTTATTTTACAAATGCGTGGTCAGGACAGTACCAAGCAATTTCTGGATCGTCATAATTCAATGCTGAAAGAGGATGCGGTGAATCATGAGGATAGTATTGATTAGCGGATTATCCGGTTCCGGAAAATCCATTGCTTTACGTTTACTGGAAGATGTTGGCTTTGTCTGTGTTGATAATTTACCAGTAAAGCTGTTGCCTGGTCTAATTGAACACTATGCAGCCAGTCATGTAGCGCAACTTGGCGTAAGCGTAGATATCCGTTCACGCTTCAACCCTGCAGATCTATTGGAACTGGTCACACAGTTACGTACTCTGGGACATCAGGTAGATTTGCTGTTTTTAACTTCTTCAGTAGCCGTTTTACTGCGCCGGTTTTCAGAAACACGCCGCAGCCATCCATTGGCACGGGAACATAAAACATTAAGTGAGAGTGTTTCTGCTGAACAGCAATACATGTCCACTTTGCAAAGCTATGCTTATGTAATAGATACTTCATTACTGAATGTACCGCAATTGCGCCGTCAGATTCAGCAATGGTTGCACTTGCCGGTAGCGCCAATGCGTGTTGTTCTGGAGTCTTTTGGTTATAAATTTGGTGTACCTGCCGGTCTTGATTTCGTTTTTGATGTGCGTTTTTTACCTAATCCCTATTACGATTTCCACTTACGTCCGTATAGTGGTCTGGATGAACCTGTAAAGACATTTTTTTCCGGACAGCCAGTTATGGCAGAAATGATAGATGATTTATCCGGTTTTCTATTGCGCTGGTTACCGCACATGGAAAAAGAAAGTCGCAGTTATGTTAATATTGGCATCGGCTGTACTGGTGGTCAGCATCGTTCTGCTTATATTGTAGAAGCACTGGCAAACAGGTTAAATGCTTATTCAGTATTGATTCGGCACAGACAGTTAGAATTAAGTAATCATTCTGAAAAAACGGTATAATACGCATTATGCGTTATTCAGGCAGCCTGATGTCAGGCTGCCTGAATGTTTTCAGTTTTGATATTTTTGATTTCAGACAAGGACAGTTTATGGCTATTCAGTGGTACCCCGGGCATATGAACAAAGCCAAAAAAGTCATTGCCGAACGGATAAAGAGCGTGGATATGGTAATTGAAGTGCTGGATGCCCGCCTGCCTGCTTCCAGTGCCAATCCTTTGCTGGCAAAACTGTCCGGGAATAAACCAAAATTAAAAATTCTGAATAAGCAGGACTTAGCTGATCCCGAGCGCACAGAGTTGTGGCTGGCTGATTACCGTTCCCAGCCCAATACTAATGTCTTGGCACTGGATGCATCAGAAAAGCAGGCTGCTAACAGAATTATTGCGGCCAGCCGTGCACTGGTTCCTAATCGCTACGGTTTGGACAGACCTCTGAGAGTGCTTATTTGCGGTATTCCCAATGTAGGTAAATCTACCTTAATTAATGGCATGCTGGGTAAACGCAGTGCTAAAACCGGTAATGAACCGGGTATTACTAAGGCTGAACAGCGACTGATACTGGCTGATGATTTCTGGTTATACGACACGCCCGGAATGTTATGGCCGAAAATTATAGTTGAGGAGGCCGGTTATAATTTAGCTGCCAGTGGGGCTGTGGGTCGCAATGCCTTGGATGAAGAGGTGGTAGCACTGGAATTACTGGATTATCTGCGCCGGCATTATTTGCCATTACTACAGCAACGCTATCAGGCTGACCTGAGCGAAAGCCCGCACTGGCTTGATGATCAATGGTTAGAATGGGTAGGTAAAAAGCGTGGTGCATTATTAAGTGGCGGGCGCATTGATTACCAGAAAGCTGCTGAACGCCTGCTGACCGATTTTCGTGACGGACTAATCGGTCGTATTACATTGGAAACGCCCAATCAGTGGGCAGTTTGGTTGAAAAAAGGTCAGCAGCATGAAGCACAGCTTAAGGCAGAACGGGCAGCCAGAAAAGCTGCGCGCAAAGGTTAATCTTTATAGATTATTTAAAACGGATTTCAATTTAAGTATAGAAATATATGACTATGAATCAATCTGTTTCTATCGATGCATTAATTGAAGCTGCATTGCTGACCCAAAGTGAGGCATTAAGTGAAAAAACTTTGTCTGCTCTTACTGAACCACCTTTATCATCAGATGAGTTAACCAGCATACTGCAAGCACTGCAAATACGCTGGCAGGAAAGGGCACTTAATCTGGTGCATAGTGCTGAGGGCTGGCGCTTTCAGGTTACTCATGCGGCTTATCCCCGTTTGGCCAGTCTGGATGTTCAGCGCACCCCCCGTTATTCCCGGGCTGTACTGGAAACACTGGCCATCATTGCCTACCAGCAGCCGGTAACGCGAAGTGATATTGAGGCTATCCGTGGTGTTGCTGTCTCAAGTAATGTTTTACAAACATTACAGGATCGAGGCTGGATAGAAATTATCGGACAGCGTGATAGCCTGGGACGGCCAAATTTATGGGCTACCACAGCTGGCTTTCTGAGTGATTTGCAGCTGGAAGATTTAAGCCAGTTACCACCATTAACAGAATTGGGTGAACTTGTCTTACCTGATTTAAATGAACCTGCCGTAGATCAGTCTACCGCAGAAGAACTGTCTGAAGACAGATAGGAGTATATGAATGAATCAAGCCAAGAAAAAATTAACTAAACGTCAGATACGTGACGGAGTAGCCAGTAAAAGCAATAAACATGTTTCCGGGCGGCACTCTGGCAATAAGACCAAATCAGCTCTCAGACAGCAAAATAATACTGGTGGTAAAGCGGATAGTTCTGTAATTACAGCTAATACAAAAACGAAAGTTCAGCGTGCCAAAAAACTGGTGCAGCGTACGCCTAATCAAGAAATTCAGCAACGGGCACGGATGTTGAAAGAACAGCGTATCAGTCTGGAAAAAATGGAACCTGTAAGACTGCAAAAAGCTCTTGCCGCTTCTGGTGCCGGTTCAAGACGGGAAATGGAGCAGTGGATTAGTCAGGGGCTGGTACGTATTAACGGTAAAGTGGCTCAATTGGGAGACAAAATCACGCCGGATGATGAAGTCAGTGTGCGCGGTTCTGCTATTAATATCAAATGGCCGGATCGTTTGCCGCGCATTATGGTTTATTACAAACAAGAAGGTGAAATTGTCAGCCGTGATGATCCGCAGGGAAGGGTCAGTGTATTTGACCGATTGCCTCAGACAGCCAGCAGTCGCTGGGTAGCCATTGGTCGTCTGGATATCAATACATGCGGATTATTGATATTAACCACCTCCGGCGAACTGGTTAACCGGTTTGCTCATCCGAGTTTTGAAGTAGAACGCGAATATGCTGTTCGTGTTCTGGGTGAACTGAGTGAAGAACAGAAACAGAGTTTGCTCAATGGTGTCGAACTGGAAGATGGTATTGCTCAGGCTCAGCATCTGTGGGAACAGGGTGGCGAAGGAGCGAATAAATGGTACAACATCATCATTAAAGAGGGTCGCAACCGAGAGGTAAGGCGTTTATTTGAAAGTCAGGGGCTGACCGTAAGCCGTCTGGTTCGTGTACGTTTTGGACCGATTGCTTTACCAAATAGGCTGAAACGTGGTCAGTATTACGAACTGAATGAATTTGAAGTAGCCAATGTTATGAAATGGGCTGGTTTATATCAGTCTGAGTCCTCAAAGAAACGGTAAATATAGAGCTTTTTGGAGGTGATAGATGTCTCAACTGTATGTTATATCTAATTAATCAGTGTATATTTTTTTTTACATTAAGTTGAATATTGATTGATTCGTGTCAATAAATAGTGTCTTTTTTTACACAACCTGATTAAATGCTTTGTGTTCTTTTGCTAATCGGCGCAATATATATTGCAAATTAATTTTTGCATTATTTGCTTGGTTGTCCACATTCAAGAAAATGGAGTCATAATGATTTCACCAATGAAAGTGCCAGAAATCGAACACCGCACATTTGAATTGACACATTACGATGGTGTGAAACGCACGGTATATTGTACTGATGTAGAAACAGAGTTTCCTGATGGCTGTCTGATTACTTCCAGAACAGATCTGAAGGGAATTATTACTCATGCAAATGAAGTGTTTGTACACATGAGTGGCTGGTCGCGCGATGAACTGATGGGTGCCGAGCACTATATTTTACGCCATCCTGATATGCCCAAAGTAGCTTATAAAGATTTGTGGGATACTGTAGAGCAAGGAAAGAAATGGCATGGCTATGTAAAAAACCTGCGTAAAGACGGTGGTTTTTACTGGGTTTACGCTACGATAGTACCTAATATCCGCGATGGTGTTATTGAAGGCTATACCTCTGTACGACGTAAACCTTCCCGCAGTAAAGTATTAGAAATGCAGGCATTATATGAAGGCCTCATGAAAGAAGAGCGGGGTGACTCATGACAATCAATTTTTTAATTGCCCCAGACTTTCCTCCTGAATACTATGCCGGCTGGCATTTTCTTAATACTCGCCTGCAACGGCTGATTGATGCACCGGTGCATTTATCTATGGCCAGCAATGCTGAAGAAGAACAGCAGGAAATTGATAAGGATAATGTTGATATTATCTATGCTAATCCGTTCAATGCTTCCAAGCTTATTCGCGAACTTGATTATTTGCCGGTGGTAAAGCCCGTCAATTGTTTTGATGAGATGATTATTGCCAGTAGTGCAGACAGTGAGATCAAGTCACTTGCAGATATCAAACCCGGTATGTCAATTCTGTGTACAGAGAATTACGATGTTAAACTAATTGCTTTGCGACTGTTGGAAGCCGTTGATATAGATGAAAAAGATTTAACGTGGATTAAAAGTGAATCTTTTGCAGCTGTTGCCCGCGGACTGATTCAGAAACAGGGTAATATTGGTTTATTTATGTCCTCTGCCTATCATAAATTAACTGCTATTACACGTAGTCGCTTAAATCTGTTAATTGAAAGTAAAATCAATGATTTATATCATTTGATTTTATTGCATCCGCGTAATGCAGAAATGCTGGAAAACTTACAGAATGCATTCAGTACCATGCGTGATACTCCGGCTGGTGAAATGTTGCTGGAGGACTTGGGTTTAAATGACGGCTTTGAAGTATTGAAAAAAGAAGATGTTGAATTATTAATCGATCTGATTGAAACATTACGCGATTAAAGCTTTTAAAAGCAATTTTATTTTATAATTGTCGACGCAACTTGTTTATAAAACGAGTTGCGTTGTTTTTTGATTTAAGTAATTGTAATTTGTGTGAGCTGTATTATTTTGCAAACTAAAAGTACTGTACCAAAATTATTTTTGGCGCCTATGCAGGGTTTAATAGATGCGCCAATGCGCGATCTGCTAACACGCATTGGCGGATTTGATGTTTGTGTTACCGAATTTGTGCGCATAACTCATACCATTCATGGTCGCTCTATCTGGCTGAAATATATGCCTGAACTGGCAAATAATAATCAAACTCAGGCCGGTACTGCTGTGGCCGTACAGATATTAGGAAGCGATGCAGAAAATATGGCACTGAATGCTCAAAAAGTGGTTGAACTGGGGGCTACACATATTGATTTGAATTTTGGTTGCCCGGCTCCTACTGTTAACCAGCATCAGGGTGGTGCAGTTCTCCTGCAATATCCGGATAAAATTGAACAAATAGTAGCCAAAGTACGCAAAAGCCTGCCAGATAAATTTATGCTGAGTGCCAAAATGCGTCTGGGTTATGAAAATAAAGATCTGGCTCTAGATTGTGCACAGGCCATAGAACAGGGTGGTGCACAGCAGCTAACCGTACATGCACGTACAAAAAGCGAAGGATACCGGCCTCCCGCTCATTGGGAATGGATAGGGCGTATTAATCAGGTAGTTCGTATTCCGGTTATTGCCAATGGTGATGTATTTACACTGGCTGATTATCAGAAAATCCGTGCTGTTAGTAATTGTAAAGATGTTATGCTGGGGCGCGGGGCAATTCAATGTCCGGATCTGGCACGCCAAATTGCTGCCTATAATCATGGGCAAGTAATATCTGCACTATCATGGCAAGAAATTCTGCCGTGGATTAATGATTTTTTTAATAGTTGCTGTGATAAAGCTGCCGAGGGTTCTGCTTATCCGGTATCCAGACTAAAGCAATGGCTGGGCATGCTTAAATTAAATTACCCTGAAGCCGGAAAGTTATTTACCCAGCTGCGTACTTTAGCAGCCGTTAATCAAATCAGTCAGGTTCTTAATCAGCAATTAGAAGAAAGCCAGAATATTGTATGAGTTATAAAATTATACAATCTGCCAGTAATAATGAGCTAAAGCATTTGTCCAGATTAATTGCTCAGTCTCATTACCGCCGTCAGCATCAGCTTGCTGTACTGGAAGGTGTTCATCTGATTGAAACATTCATTCAGGCAGGATATTTAATTCAGACATTATATTTACCGCAACAGCGTATTCATGACTCGGAAATTTCTGATTTACTCGCAGCGATTCCGGCACATCAGGTTGTACTGGTTGCCAACAATCTGCTGGATAAAATCAGTGATTTAGTTAATTCAAGAGAACCTGTGGCAATAGTGAAGTTACCGGAGGTTGTATCTGCATCAGATATTCAGGATGTTATTCTTTTAGAAAGAGTACAGGATCCCGGTAATACTGGCACCATTTTACGCAGTGCTCTGGCTGCCGGTGTTCATAATATTGTACTGAGCAAAGACAGTGTCGATGTCTGGTCACCCAAAGTATTACGTGCGGCAATGGGCGCGCATGCCTATTTGAATATACAGACTGTTTCCGATTTAACAGCCTGGTGTACAGATTATGTCTATCCGTTGTATGCTACGGCATTGAGTCCTGAGTCGCATAGTCTTTATACATTAAATCTGAACGAACCTGCCGGCTGGATATTTGGCAATGAAGGAAGCGGGCTGAGTGCAAAAATGCTACAAGCTGCTTCCAGACTCGTAATTATTCCCATGACCGGTCAGACTGAATCTCTTAACGTGGCTATGGCTGCAACTATTTGTTTATTTGAACAACAGCGGCAGCGGCTTCAGGTAAACACCCTACCAAACAATTAATATTTTTATTTTTCGGGTCTGATTTGCAGATACCGGAATGAAACCAGGGCAGTTATCAGCAGCAAACCCGGCGGACAAATGCTCTGTTTGATGTTATCCTGCTAATCTTGCAGAACGTAGATATATAAGACATTTCAAGCATGAATAAACGTATTGTAACGATTGTTGCTGCCTTAGTGGCGGTTGTATTACTGATTTTACTGGGTTTGCCATATTATCTGGGTATTAAAGCCCAGCAAAGTCTGGACGAACAGCGTGCTTTACTTGCCAAAAATTCTTTTCTGCTGATTGAAAAGCAGAACTATGAACGCGGCTGGTTTAGTTCAACAGAGACTATGCAGATTCGCTTTAAACCCAGTTTTTTTGCCGGTGTACAGCAACAGTTACCGGATAATGTACGCACGGTACTGCAACAACCGATTACTTTGGTTAATCATGTCCATCATGGGTTATTTGCCGGTAGTATTCGTCCTGTACGGGCTCATGTAGAAACTGAGCTGCAGTTCACGCCTCAGGCAAAACAGATTCTTGATCGTTTTTTTGGTCAGAACGCGCCACTACAGCTTGAAAATACTATTAATCTAAGTGGAAGCGGACAAATACATGTTGTAATTCCGAAATTCAATTATGAAGAGTTATCCGGAATTAAAATCAATTGGCAGGGGCTGGATTCAACAATTGATTATGCTAAAGATTTTAATAGTTATGATAGCCATACTGTCAGTCCCGGCCTGGATGTGATTCTGGCGACTAAAGGACATGCGTCTTATCAGGATTTAAAGCTGAACAGCCATACAGAACATGGTAAAACATCACTGGCTTTAGGTAATAGTGATCTGAGTATCAAAAACATTACATTTACATGGAATGATGCATCTGATAACAGTATCCGTTTAGATCAGCTGGTTAATCTGGTAACTAATTTGCAGATAGGTGCATTTATTAGTCCGGCTGGTAGCAGTATTCCTGCCAAAATTAACATTCAGGATCTGAAACTGGCTACTTCTACTCAGGAAAAAGATCAGTGGATTAATAGTAATGGTAAATTTGGTTTTGCTAAATTAGAGTATGGCAATGATGTTTATGGTCCGCTGGATATTGATGCATCTGCCGAACATCTGGATGCAGCCAGTCTGGTGGCGATCAATAACAAAATTACTCAGTTATCAACTCAGAATCTGAATAATGAGCAACTTCGCGCAGCAATTGTATCTGCTGTACGTAATGAGGGGCAGGGACTGTTTACTCATGACCCGCTTATTAAACTGAACAGTTTTAAATTGCAAATGCCGCAGGGCTTAATAGATATACATGGCAGCCTTGGTTTTAAAAACCTGCTTGCCTCTGATATGCAGCAGTTTGGATTAATGCTGAACAAAACTGAGTCAGAGATGGACTTTGCCATTCCTCAGGCGGTAATGGAAAATTTTGCCATCAGTCAGGCGCGTGCCTTTTTTACTGTGGATGCCAGTGCAGGGGGGCCGGAAGCTCTTGAAGATATTGATCAGACAATCCGCTTGATGATTGATAGTGCGGTTAAATCCATGCAGACCAAAGGCTATATACAGGTCGACAATGGGGTTATTAAAACTCATCTGAAATTATTGGGCGGCAAGCTTTATCTGAATGGCAAAATGTGGAATACCGAATCAGAACCTGAGCCGGATTATGCTGAATTACCGGCAGCGTCTGAAACTGCTTCTATCCCTCAAGCTGCCACTAATCACTAACTACCATTAGTATAAAACCTCTTAATCTTGCTGATTAAGAGGTTTTTTATTAATTCATATATCAAATTTTAGTATAGATAATTATTTATTGTCCTCTCAAAAATAAAGCATCCAAATCCTGTAAGCGAAGTTTTACCCATGTAGGGCGACCATGATTACACTGATTAGCACGTTCTGTATTTTCCATATCGCGCAGTAATGCATTCATCTCCGGTAAAGTTAATTTACGTCCTGCACGTACTGAACCATGACAGGCTAAAGTGGAAAGAATGCGGTTTTCCCGTTCCCTGATGACTTCGCTGCTGCCAATTTTCATTAAATCATCCAAAACTTCCTGTACCAGCAGCTTAATATCGCTTTTTACCAGCATAGCCGGTACGGTATGCACCACCAATTGCTGATGATTTTCAACCGAAATATCCAGACCATAATCTTGTAAAGTAGCAGCATATTCATTTGCCAGGGCAATTTCTTCATGGCTGGCATTAAAGCGGATTGGAATCAGTAATGTCTGACTACTTACTTTACCCGTTGCATCACGCTGTTGCTTCATTTTTTCATAATTTACTCGTTCGGCACTAGCATGCATATCGACCAGAATAAGTGCGTCTTCTGCTTGTGCCAGAATATAGATATCAAGTAGCTGGGCAATAGCATATCCCAGTGGGGGAACTATCGTTTCATTTGCCTGTATTGATTGATAAGTAGAATCTATACCGCGTACTTGCTCCAGGTTGGCCAGTTCATTATCAACTTCTGCTGATTGTGGGATACTGATTGTATTGTTTTCAAGTACTGGTTCTGATTTATATAATTCAGCATAAGTATTCAGAGCACTCTGTGATTCTTTTAAACTCAGATTGCGCTGAACCGGTGTATGGCTTCGCTGATATGGTGCCGGAGACTGTATTGCAGTATTGATTTTATTAGAACCAAATACTTGTTGAACTTCAGCCGGCTGTTTTTGCATAATATCTTTGAGTGCTGTTTCCGGCTGGGATACAGAGGTGGTATGGCTGGCATTCGTAGAAGCCAGACATTTATTCAAAGTATGAAATACAAGCTGATGTACAGCCTGACCCTGGCGGAAACGCACTTCAGTTTTGGTTGGATGGACATTTGCATCAACTTCGGTAGGCGGCAAGGTAAGAAACAGGATAAATGCAGGTGTTAAAGCCTGATGTAAAACATCGTTATATGCCTGTTTAACTGCATGCAGAATAATTTTATCCCGTACAAATCGCTGATTGACAAAAATATATTGCTGGCTGGTTTTACCATGTGTAAAAGTGGGTTTACTAATGAGTCCGTGTAAACGCATTTCATTGAGTTTTTCGTCAACACTCAGGCTGGCAGCGGTAAAATCTGCTCCCATAATGACTGAGCAGCGCTCTTGCAGGGATTGTGCAGGCAATGAAAGTATATTTTTATTATTATGCTGTAAACTGAATGCTACTTCAGGATGAGCCAGTGCCAGACGTTCTACCATGGTACGACAATGAGCAAACTCAGTTGCAGGAGATTTAAGAAACTGACGCCTTGCCGGTGTGTTGAAAAAAAGTTCAACTACATCAACAGTCGTTCCAGTGGAATGTGCAGCTGGTTTAACATCACTGAGTTTACCGTCTTCTGCGTAAATTTGAGTTGCGTGATTATCCAAATCCGTACGACTAGTCAGAGTCAGGCGGCTGACTGAGGCAATACTGGCCAGACCTTCACCACGAAAACCCATGCTTACTACCTTTTCCAGATCTTCCAGAGAACTGATTTTACTCGTTGCATGACGATGTAAAGCTAGCGGAATATCTGTCTTATCTATGCCCTGGCCATCATCAGTAACTGACAAACGTTTGATACCACCGGCTTCCAGCTGAATATCAATATGGCTGGCTCCCGCATCCAGACTGTTTTCAATTATTTCTTTCAGTGCATTGGCCGGACGTTCAATCACTTCTCCGGCAGCTATCTGGTTAATTAAATGATCGGGTAATACATGTATCTGACTCATAACATGCCTGTAATATCGTTATTAACAGCAGAAAAGAATATTTAATTTTGCTTTGAAGCTGCAAATCTGTGGCGCAGTATTTCTATAACAGCCGGCAATAGAGAAACAGCAATGATAATAATCAGTGCCAGAGAAAGATTCTGTTTAATGAATGGCAGATTACCAAAAAAATACCCGGCATAAGAAAACAGCACAACCCAGAGGATAGCACCAATACAGTTATAGCGTATAAAATGACCATAATGCATATGTCCCATTCCGGCTACAAACGGTGCGAATGTACGCACTATTGGCACAAAACGGGCAATGATAATCGTCTTTCCGCCATGCTTTGCATAAAATTCCTGTGTTTTGTGTAAATAAATTTGTTTGAATATTTTCGAATGCGGATTTGCAAACAGATGGGCACCAAATTTTTTTCCGATTGAAAAATTCACGGCATCACCGATGATAGCGGCAGCCAGTAACAACACAACCATAAAATGCACATTCATCTCGCCTATAGCAGCGATTCCACCGGCTGCAAACAACAAGGAATCCCCAGGCAGAAACGGAGTAACTACCAATCCGGTTTCACAAAAAATCAAAGCAAACAGAATTACATAAATCCATATTCCATATTGAGTCACAATAAATTGCAGGTGCTGATCAATATGTAAAATGAAATCTATCAGAGTTGAGATTATATTCATGAAGGATAGCAAAGAAATAAATGGTGGTATTTTAACGCAAAGCATTCGGAAACAGCAGGTATATGCATGCTAAAATTAAAATCATAATCATCAGCTCTTCCTTTCAGGCTGATTCTGACTAATTTACACTGATGAATATGCTATGAGCCAATATGTATACTCAATGCTGCGCGTAAGTAAAGCTGTACCGCTACAAAGTCGAAAAGTTCTACCATATTTTTCTTCAATGCTATATCTAATTTGAATGATTTATGACGCAATATCTTGTCTTTAATTGGCTAATTATATCTAAATTGTTGCGGTATCAATTACATAGCGAAATCGGGCTTTTTTAGCTATCACATCTTTCCATGCTTGATTGATTTGATTTGCGCTGATCATTTGAATTTGTGGACGTACTCCCGTTTTAGAACAGAAATCTAAAACCTCCTGAGTTTCAGGAATACCGCCAATCATTGAAGCATTAAAATTTACCTGTGAATATGACATCACAAAATTGCTAATATTGAGCATAAAATCTTTACCCATTCCAACCACTGTAAAATAACCAAATGGCTTCACAGTTGCTCCATATTGTGCCGCATCAAACTGTTCCGGAACTGTAGCAATCATATAATCTAATTTGCCCTTATATGGTTGTAATTTACTGAGATCATCAACCACAATCACTTCTTCTACACCAAGTTGACGGATGTCCTGTTCTTTTTCAGCAGTGGTTGTAAAGGCATAAACTTTGGCACCTTTAGCAATTGCAATTTTTACCGCTAAATGCCCTAAGCCACCAATACCTACTACGCCGACTTTATCTCCTGATTTAATTTTATATTTCATTAGTGGTGAATATGTAGTTATACCAGCACACAATAATGGCGCTGCTTCTGGTAAGCTAATATTATCGGGAATATGTACTGCAAAATGGTCGCGTACAACAATGTGTGTAGAATAACCACCTTGTGTGATTGTGGTTGGTTCACGGCTGTCTGGATTACCATAGGTAAATAACGTTTTATCACAATATTGTTCTAACCCATTTTTACAACAATCACACTCCAAACAAGAATCGACCATACAACCTACACCCGCACGATCACCTACTTTAAATTTGGTCACATTTTTTCCTACAGCAGCAACAATGCCTGTAATCTCATGACCCGGTACTTGCGGATAGGTCTGTTTGCCCCAGTCACCTTTTTGTTGATGAATATCTGAATGACAAATACTGGCATATTTGATTTCGATTAAAACATCATTATCTCCTACAGGTCGGCGTTCAAACTCCCATTGACCCAGTTCTCCGGATTCATCAAAAGCGGCATAGGCTTTGGTTTTTACATTACCACCTATATAGTGATAGGCACTTGGGTCTGATGCTTGAGCGGAGTGAGCCGAGGATATACCTGCTCCGATAGTAGGAGATAATTTTGAATTATGACGATCAGAAAATAAAATACTCATAATAAAATCCTTATCCATTATCTAAAAATGAGGTCGATTTTTTAAGTTTGTTTTTTAATAATTATTGTTAGAAGGAGTGTTTAAAAGTAGAACTAATGGATAGTAAAACCACCGTCTACTACTAATGCATGACCATGCACAAAACTAGCTTTAGAACTACAAAGCCAAAGCACCGCATCCGCAATTTCACTTGGTTTGCCAAGACGACCGACTGGTATATCACGTACTAAATCTTCACCTAATTTTGGATTACGTGTAACTAATTCTTCTAACATGGGTGTGGCAATAACACCTGGGCAGACTGCATTGATCCTAATATTTTTTGCTGCATAATCTAATGATGCGGTGCGGGTCAGACCAATTACACCGTGCTTGCATGAAATATAGGCTGCTTGCCCTGAGAAGGCGGTCAAACCACCTTGTGATGAGGTATTGACAATAGCTCCTTCTCCCTGTTTTAACATTTGCTCAATTTCAAACTGCATACAATTCCATACTCCTTTAAGATCTACTGCTACTGTACGATCAAATTCATCATTAGTAATCTCAGCCATCGGACGTTGTGGGGTTTGAATTCCTGCATTATTAAGAGCCGCATCTAAGCGTCCATAAGTTAACACAATCCATTCAATCATTTTTTTAACAGCATATACGTCAGACACGTCACACTGATATGCTACGGCATGATAACCAGCATCCACTAATTTTTGAGCTTGCTCATTAGGCTTTTTAATGTCAGCCATGATTACTGTTGCACCTTCTTTAGCAAAGGCTTCAGAGCAAGCCAGACCAATTCCCATTGCTGCACCAGTTATTAACGTGATTTTGTTTTTCATGGCTTATTCCCTCTTGTTAAGTAATTAAAATAAATTGTAATCCTCTAAATTATTCCTTAAAATGAATAAAATAAGAAAACACAATTCCAAAAAATGAGATCATGAAATGAATCGATTAGATGCGTTGAAATATTTTGTGATAGCAGCAGAAGTGTTAAGTTTAAAAAAAACCGCAGCGCGATTTTCTGTCTCACCGCAAGTAATCACTCGAGTGATCGCTGAATTAGAAGAGGATTTGGGTGAGCCGCTATTTAAACGGAATACACGAAGTATTACTTTAACTGATTTTGGCGAGGCATTTGTACCTAAAGCAGTACGATTTTTGCAGGAAGAAGAACAGCTATTTGGCACATCTAAAAACGCAGAAGATGAATTATGCGGTACGGTTCGAATAACCTTACCATCGTATCCATATTTTGACCGCATTTTATATCGCTTATTGACTGCACTTGCTCCATATCCACAAATTAATATCGAATGGCGGACTGGTTTTGATATTCTAAAAACCGTAAACGACCAAATTGACATAGGCATTCGCATTAGTAAAAACCCTAATGAACATTGGATTGCTAAAAAAATCTGCGCATTGCAAGAACCGATTGTGGCTTCGCCAAAACTTATCGCTCAAACCGGTTTGCCAAAAGATATGTTTGAATTGGTACAAAAATTTCCGGTGGGTAATATTTTTAATCCAAATAGTGGTAAAGCATGGGATTGGTGTATTGGTGACTTGTCGATACCGCTGGCCAATCCAAGTGTTGTCACTACAGATTTAAAAAGCTTATTACAAGCTGTATTAGCCGGTCGGATTTTTGCACCGATTACTCATCAGGACTGCCAGTGTTATCTTGATTCGGGCGAGTTGGTTATCGTATTCGACAATCATGAAATTGAAATTTGGTCATTTTATCTTTATCGCCCATATCAAACGATTACCCCAAAACGGGTTTTACTGGTCTATGAAATATTGGAAAAAATTTTAACGCAAAGCATTCGTTAACAGCAGGTATATGCATGTTAAAATTAAAATCATAATTATTAGCCGTTCCTTTTCAGGCTGATTCTGACTAATTTACACTGATGAATACACTATGAGCCAATATGTATACTCAATGCTGCGCGTAAGTAAAACCGTGCCGCCTCAAAAACAGATTATCAAGGATATTTCTTTATCTTTCTTTCCCGGTGCCAAAATTGGTTTGCTGGGACTTAATGGTGCAGGGAAATCCACTGTTTTAAAAATTATGGCCGGAGTAGATACCGAATTTGAAGGTGAAGCCATTCCAATGAGTGGTATCAAAATCGGCTATTTACCACAGGAGCCACAGCTTGATGCTGATAAAACAGTAAGAGAAGAAGTGGAATCCGGTTTGGGGGATGTAGCCGGTGCACAGAAAAAACTGGAAGAAGTCTATGCTGCTTATGCAGAACCGGATGCTGATTTTGATGCGCTGGCCGAAGAGCAGGCACGGCTGGAAGCTATTATCGCGGCAGGGGCCGGAGATAATTTAGAACATCAGCTGGAAATTGCTGCTGATGCACTGCGGTTACCAGAATGGGATGCACGGATTGGTAATTTATCCGGCGGGGAAAAACGCAGAGTTGCATTATGTAAATTGCTATTAAGTAAGCCGGATATGCTGTTACTGGATGAACCGACTAATCACCTTGATGCAGAATCAGTAGAATGGCTGGAACAGTTTCTGGTTCGTTTTCCGGGTACAGTAGTAGCTGTTACGCATGACCGCTATTTTCTGGATAACGCTGCAGAGTGGATTCTGGAATTAGACCGTGGGCATGGTATTCCATGGAAAGGTAACTATAGTTCATGGCTGGAACAAAAAGAAGCCCGACTGGAGAACGAAGCTAAAACCGAGGCCGCAAGAATTAAAGCCATGAAGCAAGAGCTTGAGTGGGTAAGACAGAATGCACGCGGTCGTCAGGCTAAATCTAAAGCGCGTCTGGCGCGTTTTGAAGAAATGAGTAATTACGAATATCAGAAACGTAATGAAACTCAGGAAATATTTATTCCTGTAGCTGAGCGTCTGGGTAATGAGGTGATTGAGTTTGAGCATGTCAGCAAAAGTTTTGGTGACAAATTACTCATTGATGATTTAAGTTTTAAAATTCCGCCTGGTGCCATTGTCGGAATTATCGGACCAAACGGAGCCGGTAAATCTACATTATTTAAACTGATTACCGGACAGGAACAGCCGGATACGGGTGAGGTAAAGATTGGTCAGACAGTAAAATTATCAATTGTTGATCAGAGCCGTCACGGTCTGCATGATGATAAAAACGTATTTGATGAAATAGCAGAAGGGCGTGATATTTTACAGGTAGGACAATTTGAAATTCCTGCCCGAGCCTATCTTGGCAGATTCAACTTTAAAGGCAGTGACCAGAGTAAAATTGTAGGAAAACTATCCGGAGGTGAGCGCGGACGTCTGCATCTGGCCAAAACTTTAATTTCCGGTGGTAATGTATTGCTGCTGGATGAACCATCAAATGATCTGGATGTGGAAACTCTGCGTGCACTTGAAGAGGCCTTACTGGAATTTGCCGGCAGCGTACTCGTCGTTTCACATGATCGCTGGTTTCTTGACCGGATTGCCACACATATTCTGGCTGCTGAAGGCGAATCAAAATGGGTATTTTTTGATGGCAATTATCAGGAGTATGAAGCTGATAAAAAACGTCGTCTGGGCGAAGAAGGTGCAAAACCCAAACGCATTCGCTATAAACCGGTAATTCGCTAGTTTGTCTGGCCGGACATATTAAATTCAGATGCTATATATATTTGTCCGGCTAATATTTCTCTTTTTAAAATAAATCTTCTTGATACAGAATTTTTCAATAATTATTCAATATTTGAAATACTTGAAAAAAACTGGTTTAGCACCATTTTAACATCCAATTTAATTGCATATTTCCAGGAAAGATTGAGGCATTACATGGCTGAAATTTATGATTCTGCTCCGTTACAGCCAACCACGATGGCAATGTTGCCTTTGCGTGATGTTGTCGTTTACCCGCATATGGTATTGCCCCTTTTTGTAGGACGTGAAAAATCCATAGCGGCTCTGGATGCTGCCATGGAGCATGATGAACCGGTATTTTTGCTGGCACAGAAAAACGCAGATACTGATGAGCCACATGCTGAAGACATGTATGACATGGGCACAGTAGCCAGTATTCTGCAAGTGCTTAAATTACCTGATGGTACGGTTAAAGTACTTGTGGAAGGTCTGTACCGGGCTAAGGTACAGTATATTGATGAAAGCGGGCCATATGTTGAGGCTCATATAGAAAAATGTACGGATGCCATTGAAGAGGATAAACATGATGATGAGGCATTACGTCGTACCTTATTATCCCAGTTTGAACAGCTGGCGAAATTGAATAAAAAAATTCCGGCAGAAGTCATTACTACTATTAACGGTATCGATACTCTTAGCCGTCTGGCTGATACTATTGCAGCCCACTTGCAGCTGAAACTTGACCAGCGCCAGCAAATCCTTGCTATGACCAATGTGACTGCCCGTCTGGAACATTTACTTCATTTGCTTGAGTCTGAGCTGGATATCCTTCAGGTAGAAAAACGTATTCGCGGGCGAGTAAAGCGGCAAATGGAAAAGTCGCAGCGTGAATATTATCTGAATGAACAGGTAAAAGCGATTCAGAAAGAGCTGGGTGAAGAAGATGATGATCTGGCTAATCTTGAAACGCAGATTCGTCAGGCTGGTATGAGCAAAGAGGCAGAAGAAAAATGTCTGTCTGAATTCAAAAAATTGCGCATGATGCCTCCGATGTCAGCTGAATCAACTGTTGTTCGTAATTATATAGATACGCTGCTTGAATTACCGTGGAAAAAGAAATCCAAGGTAAGCAAAGATATTGGCAAAGCCGATATGATTCTGAATGCCGACCACTATGGTCTCGAAAAAGTTAAAGAACGCATTCTTGAATATCTTGCAGTGCAAAAACGCATGAATCAGCTTAAGGGGCCTATTTTATGTCTGGTCGGCCCTCCGGGTGTAGGTAAAACATCACTGGGTGAATCCATTGCTAAAGCGACCGGACGAAAATATGTTCGTATGGCGTTAGGTGGTGTGCATGATGAGAGTGAAATCCGCGGCCACCGGCGAACTTATATCGGCTCAATGCCTGGTAAAATTCTGCAAAACATGGCCAAGGTTGGTGTTAAAAACCCACTATTTTTACTCGATGAAATTGATAAATTAGGTAATGATTTCAGGGGTGATCCTGCCAGTGCTTTACTTGAAGTGCTTGATCCTGAACAAAACCATTCTTTTTCTGACCATTATGCAGAGGTTGAATTTGATTTATCAGATGTAATGTTTATTGCTACCTCTAATAGTATGAACATTCCGTCTCCGCTACTTGACCGTATGGAAATTATTCGTCTTTCCGGTTATACCGAAGATGAAAAAATTAATATTGCCATGAAATATCTGGTAGCTAAACAGATCAAGCAAAATGGTGTACGCGACGGTGAAATCTGCATTGAGGAATCAGCTGTACGCGATATTATCCGTTATTACACCCGTGAAGCCGGTGTACGTTCACTTGATCGTGAAATAGCCAAAATTTGCCGTAAAGTAGTAATGAAGCAAGCGGTTGCAGCAGAAAATACCAGTAAAGGTAAAAAAACTAAAGCAAAACCAGAAACTATTGTCATTAATGCAGATAATTTACATGACTATCTTGGTGTCCGCCGCTTTGATTATGGAGTAGCGGAAAATGAAAACCGTATTGGTCAGGTAACAGGACTAGCCTGGACAGAAGTGGGTGGTGAACTTTTAACTATTGAAGCCAGCAAATTTCGTGGTAAAGGCAATATTCTGCGTACCGGTAAGCTTGGTGATGTGATGCAGGAATCTGTCAGCGCTGCGTGGAGTGTTGTTCGTTCACGGGCTGAAAGTCTGGGTATCGAGCCTGATTTTTATGAAAAAAATGATATTCACGTACATGTTCCAGAAGGTGCTACGCCGAAAGATGGTCCGAGTGCTGGTAGTGCCATAACTCTAGCTTTGGTTTCTGCTTTTACCGGTATACCGGTACGTGCGGATGTAGCCATGACTGGCGAAATTACTCTGCGAGGAGAAATTCTGCCAATTGGCGGGCTGAAAGAAAAGCTGCTGGCTGCTTTACGCGGCGGAATAAAGCATGTGCTGATTCCGAAAGACAATGTTAAAGATCTGGAAGAAATTCCGGCTAACATCTGTGAACAGCTGACTATTCATCCGGTACAGTGGATAGATGAAGTACTTGATCTTGGACTGGCTTATCCACCCAGCCCATGGCAAAGTACACCGGAAGAAAATGTAATAGCTAATTCAGCGCCTAAGTCAACAACAAAAACCGTAAAACACTGAGTATGCAGCCATTCACCAACACTAATGGTGAATGGCATTGTTTTTGGCATGATTTAACTCAATGTAGATGTGTCGGCGCTTGACATAAAGAATTTGGGCTTGTTATAAAGTAATCGTAATGTATTGTTCAGTTTTTGCCATAAAGGAAATGGTCGGAAACTGAAAATCATATGAACATAACAACAGAAAGGGACTTTATTGTGAATAAGTCTGAATTGATTGAAGCTATTGCTCAGGAAGCCGATTTACCTAAAGCTTCTGCAGCAAAGGCTCTGGACGGTATGATTAGCTCTGTTACTAAAGCACTGAAAAGTGGTGATACTGTAACTTTAGTGGGTTTCGGTACATTTTATGTTGGTGAACGTGCTGCACGTGCCGGACGTAACCCGAAAACTGGCGAGCCATTGCAAATCAAAGCAGCCAAAACTCCTAAGTTCCGTGCAGGTAAAGCACTGAAAGATGCTCTTTGATTTGAATTTTGTAATCAAGCTGGGCGGGATATTTTCCCGCCTTTTTTATTGTTTGTCGCTTTTGTGCATTAATTCTTTAATCAACATGGTTTAGCTTAATAAAAAAAGTTACAATATCGTTCTGTCTGTTTTAAATAAAGTTAACTGAATCTCATGTTTCACATTGTAGAAAAATATAAAACCCCGGCTCAGATTATTCTAGGCGCGATTTGTCTAAGTTTTGTATTTGCAGGCGGCTATTCACTGGCTGTTCCCGGTTCTGATTATGTCAGCAAAGTAGGCGACATAAAAATTAAAATAAACGATGTCAATGATTTTCAGCGGCGTTTACAGAACGCTTCCGGTAATCCGGTAAGTAAACAGCTTGCTTATGAAACACTGCGTGATCAGGCTTATATTCAGCAGGCTGCTAATGATATGAATATTAATGTTTCTATCAGCCAGATAAAACAGGTGATTGCATCTGACCCGAGTTTTCAGGAAAACGGAAAATTTGTAGAAGCCAAATATCGCGCATTTTTACAACAATCAGGAATGACAGAAGAAGCTCTGATAAACGGTATGCGTAAACAGTACGCTATGCAGACTATGCTGAATCTTATGAAAGCCGGTAATCTGGTAAGTGACGTACAGGCCAGACAAATGATTAATCTGTTGCAATCTGCACGTCAGGTACAAACAATTACCTTTCCTGCAACTAATTTTGTCAGTCAGGTAGCTGTTGATGACAGCAAGCTAAAAGCTTATTACGAAGCGAATAAAAAACGTTATTATCTTCCGCAGGCTGTTAAATATGAATTTGTACAATTGTCTGCTGCAGAGCTGGGCGCTAAGGAAACAGTCAGTGAAGCTGAGCTGCAGGAAGCATATAATCAGATTCCGACTTCCGCATCAGCTCCGAAACCTTCTTTGGAAAGTGTAAAAGCACGATTAACTCAAGAGATTCAGATTCGTAAGGGTGCGGCTGTTGTTGCGAAAATGAAAGAAACTGTCAGTGATCTGGCATTTAATAACCCAAAAACATTACAGCCGCTTAATGATAAGCTTGGTTTACAAATTCACAAGGTAGATCAGGGCTGGGTAACACGCGATATGGCCAATGCCAGTGGAATGCCAAAAGCGCTACAAGATGTTTTATTTGGAAATGATGTACTGATAAAACGATATAATTCTGAACCAGTTGATTTGGGTAACGGAACATATTGGGTGGTACGTGCACTGGATGTACGTAAAGAACATCAGGCATCTTTTGCAGAGATTAAACCTCAGATACAACAGGACTACATTGCCGAGGAAGCCAAAAAGCTGGCGACAGCATCAGCTAAGCAGGCTCTTGAAACTTTAAATAAAGGTGACGTTTCCAGTCTGCCATGGTCACCAAGTACAGATCTTACGCCACAACAAGCTGTAGCGATGATGTCTAAGGGTGATTTCCAGCTTTGGATTAAAGCCAAACCTGCAAACAATAAACCGGCATATATTTTACTTACTGATCAGCAAAATCCAGTATTGATTAAAATTAATGCAATTAAACCACCTCAGGATATGGGTAATGTTTTGCCACAGGCTAAGCAAATTATCAGCGAAAATCTGGCACAGAACCTTGCTGTTGCTAATCTGCAATGGTTAAAAAATCGCTATAAAGTGAAGCAGGGTGTACAAAAGCTGGATACGGCTGACGAATAATAAAATTATTATTGACCTTATAAGTTTTATAAGGTCAATATTTTTTGCAGACATATATTGTCTTGTATTCAATACGTATGGATTTACCGTTTGCAGTTGAAGGATTTTTGAGTTGTATACCAGTTATCATGCCATTACAGGTGAAGTTCTATTTACCCGTGAAAATCTGACCAGAGCTGAATTCGATTTACAGTATCAGCAGCTATCCAGTAAACAACGTAATTTTGCCTGTGAAAATGTGCAAACACGCACTCATTATCTTTTAGAGTTTGCTCAGCGACTGGAACAAGCACAAACTGAACTGGCCTATCAGATTTGTATTGAAGTAGGGCGCTGTTTGCGTGAATGTGAAGCAGAAATCAGTAAATCTATTGCTCTGATTCGTTATTATGCACATTTAGCGCCCGAGCTGCTTGCTCATAAAACTATTGCCACGCAGGCAAGCCTGAGTCAGGTTCGTTTTGAGCCTCTAGGAACAGTATTGGCAGTAATGCCATGGAATTATCCGGTATGGCAGATTTTGCGCTTTGCTATTCCTGCTTTATGTGCCGGAAATGCCTGTCTGGTGAAACCGGCACCTTCTGTAGGCAAAATCAGCCAGATGCTGTTTGAATTGATAGGGGATGATTTACCTTTACAACTTGTCTGGCTCAGTAATGATGATATTGAATATGCTATTGCTCAAACACAGGCACTGGCTTTTACCGGTTCAACCCAAACTGGGCGATATCTGGCAGCACTGGCCGGCCGCCATTTACGCAAATGTGTTATGGAGCTGGGCGGAAGCAATGCCTTCATTGTATTAAATGATGCGGATATTAAGCAGGCTGCTGCAGATGCTTGTTATTCACGCTTTCGCGATGCCGGTCAGTCATGTAATGCGGCCAAACGACTGATTATAAATAATGACATTGCTGATGAATTTCTGGCTGTTTTTATGCAACACTGCCGGAAACTGCAAATGGGGGAGCCATGGCTGCCGTCTACAACTTTGGCACCACTGCATCGCAATGATTTACGTACATTGGTTCATGAGCAGGTTCAGGATGCACTTACCCATGATGCACAATGTTTACTTGGCGGTAAAATCCCGGAAAATATACAAGGCTGGTTTTATCCGGCGACTATTCTGGATAAAGTCAATCCGGATTGTCGTGTATATCATGAAGAAGTATTTGGACCAGTAGCGATTATTCTGCGAGCCAGTGATAATCATCATGCATTAACGCTGGCTAATGATAATCCTTTTGGTCTGGGAGCCAGTATTTATACGCAGAACACTTCACAGGCATGGAAATTCGTAGAACATTTAAATGTCGGTAGTGTATTTATTAACCGACATACGAGTAGTGATTTACGCCTGCCTTTTGGTGGAGTAAAAGATTCCGGATTCGGACGCGAATTGTCAGAATTTGGTATTTATGAGTTTGTTAATGTGAAAACCTACTGGCAAAAATAATTGATACATTCATATAATCAATAATTTATTTGAAAAAGAATGTAATATCTATAGATATAATTTTTATTGCATAAAATAATGATTCTACTTAGTAAAAAGGGACAGAAACTATGTATGTAGCCAGACGCTTTTACTGGTTCGTACTCGCCATAATACTTTTTTTGATTGTAATAACAGTTGTATGGCAGATAAAGTCCCAAGCGCATAAAACTGTCAATACAGATATAAACCAGCATGTTGTGAATAAGCAGCCAAAGGTTCAATATCATCAGAATTCTCACCAATCAAAAAACGATCAGGTTAATGAACAGATTCTTCCCGAACCTGAAAAAAACAAATATGATGCTGAATATGCTTTGCCCATAGATCAGTTACAACAGTTAATTCCGGCTATGAAAGAAGGCGTATTACAACTATCGTATCCGGATGGTAAAAAGAAAATACAAGGCAGCTATAAAAAAGGTAAACCAGTCGGACAATGGCATAGCTGGTATCCAAATGGCCGGCTTGCGATTGAAATAAGCTGGAAAAACGGTTTACCGAATGGCAAAACACGCAGCTGGTATGAAAATGGCCATAAACGCGGAGAAATTTATTTCGTTAACGGAAAAGCAGAAGGGCGCTGGCAGCGCTGGTACGCTAACGGGCAGATAAAACAGGACATGACTGTTCATCAAGGCGTGGTAAAAACGATGACCACGTGGGATAACAGCGGACATCTGATCTCTGATGTTGCAATTATAGATAATAAAGTTAGCGGAGTTGTTCTAACTTGGTATGATTCAGGTGCCAAAAAAAGTGAATCTGTATTTGAAAAGAACGAACTAGTACGTAAAACCGAATGGGATGAAGACGGACTAATTGTTGACCTTGATGATAATTAATAATATATATTATTTAAAATAAATATTTTTATGTGATGCACAGCGTGGGTTAAAAGAAGCCTGACAAAACGGACACTGATATTGCTGATACTGTTTATAGGTTAAGAGGGTTTTGCAATTTCCACACATAACCGGTTGGCTATTTTCAGTTGTCATGGCTACAAATGTATGATCACACATCAAATCATGGCATTTAAAGCAGGCATAGTATTGTTTACACTGGGCACATTGAAGAGCAGCGATATCATTTTCATTATGATAGTGTACACAGCGACCGCAAGAATCGGTTTGAATTCCTAAAATCATTGTTTTCAACTTTTCAGATAATATTTATTATAGCTGAACATAAATGTTTTTAAAGATAACTGTCTTTATATATCGAATGGATTATGAATTTTATTTTATAAAAAAACCGAATCCCGTTTCAGGATTCGGTTTTGTGAATACATGATATAAAAATTTACATACGTTCAATCAGAGCCTTACCAAAATCAGAGCAGGAGACTTCTTTTGCACCTTCCATCATACGGGCAAAATCATAGGTGACAATTTTGTCGGCAATGGCTTTTTCAATTGAGGTAATAACCAAATCTGCAGCTTCTTTCCAGCCTAAATGACGTAACATCATTTCGGCAGACAGAATGATAGATCCCGGATTAACTTTATCCTGACCAGCATATTTAGGTGCAGTACCATGTGTTGCTTCAAATACGGCATATTCATCAGAGATATTGGCTCCCGGAGCAATACCGATACCACCAACCTGAGCAGCCAAAGCATCTGAAATGTAGTCACCATTCAGATTCAGTGTCGTAATCACATCATATTCAGCCGGACGCAGCAAAATCTGCTGCAGGAATGCATCAGCAATACAATCTTTAATGACGATATTTTTACCGGTTTTCGGATTTTTAAATTTGCACCATGGTCCATCATCAATTAAAGTTGCGCCAAATTCATTTTTAGCCACTTCATAAGACCAGTCACGGAATCCGCCTTCGGTAAATTTCATGATGTTACCTTTATGAACAATGGTAACACTGTCACGGTCATTATCAATAGCATAACGTATAGCTGCGCGGGTCAGACGTTGTGAACCCTCTTTAGAAACAGGCTTAATACCAATGCTGGATGTTTCAGGGAAGCGGATTTTGGTAACACCCATTTCACCTTGCAGGAAATTGATAATTTTTTTAGCATCTGCTGTTTCTGCAAACCATTCAATACCTGCGTAAATATCTTCAGTGTTCTCACGGAAAATAACCATGTTAACTTTACTAGGATCTTTAAGCGGAGAAGGTACGCCTTTGAAATACTGTACAGGACGTACACACTGATATAAATCCAGTTGCTGACGAATGGCAACATTCAGTGAGCGAATACCGCCGCCTACCGGTGTAGTCATCGGTCCTTTGATTGCTACTTTATATTCTTTAATGGCTTCCAATGTTTCTTCCGGTAACCATACATTTTCACCATAAACTTTAGTGGCTTTTTCACCGGCATAAACTTCCATCCAGACAATTTTTCTGGAACCGTTATAGGCTTTCGCTACTGCTGCATCAATAACGTCTTTCATCACTGGCGTAATATCAACACCAATACCATCCCCTTCAATAAAAGGAATGATTGGATCATTCGGAATAGCTTGGCCAGAAACGATTTTATGACCTTCTGTCGGCACTTTAATGTGACTCATGGTAACTCCTGTGATGTTACTTTTTCTGATAAAGGGCTACTTACTCCCGCTTGCAGCCTGACAGCCTCATTATCCTTTATTTTGTTAACTTAAGCCAGAAAAATGTAGTGCGATGTAGTCGGAAATTGTTTCAGGGCGATATCATCAGAATGCATTTTCAGAAGCCCATAAATCAGGCTGATATTCATGCTGATAGAAATGGCTGATACCCAGACCAATTAGCCGGAATTGTTCGCCATTGTCCGGTAATCGTTTGAGTAAATCCTGCCCGGCAGCAATCAAAGCTGCAGCATCAGGTAAAGGAGAAGAGTAGGTCTGCGAACGTGTATGAATCTGAAAATCGGCAGTTTTTAATTTTAAAGTTACACAATTTCCCTGCAACTGTTTCTGTTGCATCGTTTCTACCAATGTCTGTGCCAGGTCAGGCAGATGGCGGGCGATTTCAATCAGATTTTCATTTTTGATAAGTGTAATTTCCGTAGATATCTGCTGGCGGTTACGTTCAGGAGTAACTTCGCGGTCATCACGCCCCTGAGCTAGATCAAACAGCCGGTATCCCCAGCGACCAAAATGATGCACTAAAACAGATAAATTTACCTGACTTAAATCTCCGACTGTTTTCCAGCCTAAGGCATTCATTTTCTGCTCTGTTACTTTACCGACTCCGGGAATTTTACCTAACGGTAATTTCTGCAAAAAATTCATCACTTGCGAAGGTGCAATAACAAACTGACCGTTTGGCTTGCGCCAGTCAGAAGCAATTTTAGCCAGAAATTTGTTAGGAGCAATACCGGCGGAGGCTGTCAAACCGGTTTCTGACAGAATTGATGCGCGTATTTCACTGGCAATATCCCGGGCATAAGGCAGATTGCCCTGATAATTAGTGACGTCGAGATAAGCCTCATCCAAAGATAAGGGTTCAATTTGATGTGTATAACGGTTAAAGATACTGTGAATATGCTGTGACACTGCACGGTATTTATTGAAATCCGGAGTAATATAAATTGCCTGAGGGCATAATCGCTTAGCTGTAGATACAGCCATAGCAGAATGTAATCCATATTTGCGAGCCGCATACGAGGCAGCACAAATTACTGACCTTGGTCCATCCCATGCTACAACAACAGGTTTGTTTTGAAGTTCGGGACGATCGCGCAACTCTACTGACGCATAAAAAGCGTCCATATCAATATGAATAATTTTCCGATCCGACATGTTTATACTTTATTTATTAAATATGTAGGATCAGACACCAGTAATATAAAAAAATAATACTGATGTCCAGACTAATAATGACGAATTAATGCAGGCTATAACCGTTAAGATACTTAATACGTTCATTAATCATTAGTGTATCACATTCCAGCCGTATTAGTTCCGCCTGAGCGGGCGAACCGGCTTTAGCAGCTTTTGCCTGACACTGACTGGTTTTCTGGGCTATCCATTTCTGTTCTTCCTGCTGCAAGGTATTACGAACAGTATCGTTCAGATTATGCCATTTCGCATTAATAACACTATTGGCATTGCGGTTATTATCCCGTGCCTGCTGCAACTGATCAGCAGTTATATCATTTTGGATAACATGATTGTCATCAGCCTGATTATTACTCTCTGTTGCTAAAGAATGACCGTTAAGAATATCACTAGCCTTCTGAGCTTCCGGGCTGAGGCGATCTAATGGTAAAACCTGGGCATTGGGATTAGTGATCAGCTTGATAGCATCTGCACGATTGTACATATGCCCGGCAATCATGACTGTATCCTTGATACCATAGGGTAATAGTGCATTACCTAAAACAGTACTTAAGGTTTGAATACCCGTCTGATCAAATTTGCTGGCAGAATTGGTTACAGATGCCGCATTAGCATTTGTTCTGTCTGAAACAGGTGCATATTGGATAGGTTTAGAGAAAACATTATCATGCAGAGTAACTTCATTACCTTGCAACTGCTGATTCAGATGGGCAATAAAATCGGTTTTACCAAATAACAACGGAGCATTTGTCTGAATTTGCTGCCAAATATTAGTGGGAACGGTAATTTTTAGCTCACTGCTGCAAACAGGATTACCATTATTGTCTTTATCCAGCTTGCCATCAGATACGGCTACAGATAATTCATGGCTGGCATTGATTACTTTATCTGCATCTACAAACTGACGGCTGTCATTTTGAGCGAACTGATGAACATTATTATTGATACCTGTCTGTAGGGTTTGCTGAATCTGACTGCGAAGCTGCTCACTATTGCAGCTTAGCTTTGCTTTAGATGCTTCTGAATCATCCTTTGAACAGGCTGCCAGAGAAATAATACCGATGATGCTGTATACAAGTATGCTTCTTTTCATGATTGTTTCCTATATTGATGATGGATAAAAGACAACTTGATTACAAATAATGCATCTTTATTATGCTGCGTATGTAATTATTAATCATTTGATTTTACTAAAAAATACAAAAAGCCTGAAATATCTCTCAGGCTTTGGAAACAATATGACTGATTTAACGCAAACTATCCAGTATAGAGTAAATCGGGCTTAAAATTGCCTCCCCCAAACGCAGAGAACGCTGGCCGTTCCAGCCAAAATCGTCATCCGGCCATTGATTATTATCTTTAAATGGCATTTCAAGTGTATAAGCTAAACATTTAAAGGTTTCACCAATGTATGCAGTAGCAATATTCAGATTGGCTTTACCCGGTTCATCTTTTTCATAACCATATTTATCCTGAAAATCCGGGCTTGCTACCAGAAAGGCCTGTTTGAACATTTCCTGTAACGAATGCAGCCTGTCATCGAAGGAAGGAATTCCCTCATTACCTGAAAGAAATACATAAGGAATAGATTCATCGCCATGAATATCCAGGAATAAATCCACCCCTGTTTCATGCATTTTTTCACGTACCAGATAAACTTCCGGACTGTTTTGCATGCTGGGCTGTAACCATTCGCGATTGAGATTTGCTCCGGCAGCATTAGTACGCAGATTACCGAGTACTGATCCATCAGGGTTCATATTCGGAACAATATAAAATGTAGCCTGATCCAGTAAAGCACGTGCTGTCGGATCCTGATGATCTAATAATCGGCCTAACAAACCTTCAATAAACCATTCAGCCATAGTTTCGCCAGGATGCTGACGCGCAATCACCCAGATTTTCAAATCGCTGGCAACCTGATTGCCAATTGTCAGCAGATTAATATCACGCCCCTGAATAGTGCTGCCTAAATCTTCTATCTGACATAAACCGCTGCTCTGGCTGTCACCTAGTAAATTCAGATGTTGTTCATATGAATAAGGTTCGAAGTAGGCATAGTACACACTATTGGATAACGGAGTATGAGAAATAGTTAATATGTCGTTTTCGAAAGTTGTAGGAACACGAAACCAGTTGATGCGATCATAAGAGCACATTGCCTGATAATCTTCCCAACCCTCCGGATAAGCGGATTCAGTTGTATTAATGAAGTTCAGGCGAATATTCTGATAGGCAACACCCTGTACACGGAAATAAAACCATTGCCGAAATTCGGCCGCATTGTCTTTAGGTAATTTGAGCTGGATATTAGCCGGATCACTGGCATCGACAATCTCAATATTACCACCATCAAACTGTGTGCTGATTTTTAGCATACAACTACTTTCATTGAAATAAACAACTGAGTTAAAGATATTGTAGTCTTTCTGGCAGTGACTTTCTATGTTTGTCAGACAAAATTTATGGCAGGATAATATAGTATCGCTTTGCTAATAAATAATTTCTGTACCGCTTAAAATTTATTTTATGAGTTTAAAATTTAATTTGAACATTAAAATATCTGCTTAAAGTGTGAATATTTAAAAATCTGTTAATTTATTAGCACTTTGCCCGGAGTGATAAATTTAATGAAAGCTTTTAAGCTCTAATGTTTGAAAATTAAAAGCTTTTCTGAATTATTATAAATTCTTGGGCGCACTACAGTACATTCCGCTAAAATAAGCAGTTATTTTCTGGTTTTCTGGTATTGATTTATCAGAATGTTGCTGTCTGAATTAATTTGAATTATTGGCTTACATGAACAATATACGCAATTTCTCTATTATCGCCCATATTGACCATGGGAAGTCGACACTGGCTGATCGTTTTATTCAGTATTGTGGCGGTCTTGAAAATCGGGAAATGAGTGCACAGGTACTCGATTCCATGGATATTGAAAAAGAGCGCGGTATTACAATTAAAGCTCAAACTGCAGCTTTACAGTATAAAGCCCGTGACGGGCAGATTTATCAGCTTAATCTGATTGACACCCCGGGACATGTGGACTTTTCCTATGAGGTATCCCGTTCTCTTTCTGCCTGTGAAGGTGCATTACTGGTGGTAGATGCATCACAGGGTGTAGAAGCTCAGACCGTAGCCAATTGCTATACAGCTATTGACCTGGGGGTAGAGGTTTTGCCCGTTCTGAATAAGATTGATTTACCTTCAGCAGAACCTGAACGGGTCATAGAAGAAATAGAAGATATTATCGGAATTGAGGCCATTGATGCTGTACGCTGTTCTGCTAAAAGCGGCATCGGTATTGAGGATGTACTGGAAGAGATTGTAAAAAAAGTACCGGCACCTACTGGTAAAAATGATGCACCGTTAAAAGCGTTAATCATTGATTCATGGTTCGATAATTACGTTGGCGTAGTAATGCTGATACGCATGGTCGACGGAACGGTACGTCTGAAAGATAAAGTTCGTTTCATGGCCACAGGAGCCGAAACACAGGTAGAACAATTAGGTATATTTACGCCTAAATCTGTGCAGAAGCAGGAATTAAAAGCTGGTGATGTAGGCTTTTTAATTACCGGTGTCAAAGAGCTTGGTTCGGCTAAAGTAGGTGATACGATTACCCTGGCGCGGGAGCCGGCCAGCGAACCTTTACCCGGTTTTAAAGAAGTGCAGCCACAGGTGTTTGCCGGTTTATACCCTGTTGAGAGTCACGATTACGATGCATTACGTGAAGCTCTGGAAAAATTACAGCTCAATGATGCTGCACTGAAATTTGAACCGGAAGTTTCACAGGCACTGGGATTCGGTTTTCGCTGTGGTTTTCTTGGTCTGCTGCATCTGGAAATTGTCCAGGAAAGGCTTGAGCGAGAATTTAATATGGATCTGATTACCACTGCACCAACAGTGGTATATGAAATACTGATGAAAAGCGGTGAACGCTTAGAGATTGAAAACCCGTCTAAATTACCTGATATCGGTACACTTGAAGCAATTTATGAACCTATTATCACGGCAACTATATTATTGCCTCAGGAATATGTCGGTGCGGTAATGACATTGTGTAATCAGAAACGCGGTGTTCAGAGAAATATGCAATACATGGGCCGGCAGGTAATGCTGACTTATGAAATGCCAATGAATGAAGTCGTGATGGATTTCTTTGATAAGCTGAAATCAACTTCACGCGGCTATGCTTCGCTTGATTATGAGTTTCTCGAATTCAGGGCTGCAGATCTGGTTAAACTGGATATTCTGGTTAACAGTGAAAAAGTCGATGCGCTCAGTTTGATTGTTCATCGCAGTAATTCAGTTCATCGCGGCAGAGAGCTGGTAGCTAAAATGCGTGAGCTGATTCCGAGACAAATGTTTGATATTGCTGTTCAGGCGGCAATCGGCGGTAAAATTATTGCGCGTGAAAACGTAAAAGCTCTGCGCAAAAATGTGCTGGCCAAATGTTATGGCGGCGATATTACCCGTAAGAAAAAATTATTGGAAAAACAAAAAGCCGGTAAAAAACGTATGAAACAGGTAGGTAATGTAGAAATTCCACAATCTGCCTTTCTGGCGATTTTACAGGTTGGAGATTAATAAATGTCAAACACGATGATTATAGGCGCAGCAATCCTTCTGGTGCTGGGGATAGTTCTATTTTTGAAAAGCTCGAAAAAGCGTGAAGAAAACGGGGAATGGAGCGGAGCATTACAATGGGGGTATTTGCTGATTCTGGTTGGTGCGTTTGGTGTATTGTCGTACAAAATGAGTTTTACCGCAGTTCTGCTGATTTTTGTATTGTTAACAGGAATAGCCTGGATTATCCATCGTAGTCTGAAGAAAAAAAATCCGGGGCATGTAGATAACAATCATTTTACTGATTACATGAGTGGTTTTTTTCCGATTATTCTGGTGGTATTTATTCTGCGCACTTTTTTAGCTGAGCCTTTTCAGATTCCATCTAGCTCTATGCGTCCAGGTCTGATTACCGGTGATTTTATTCTGGTGAATAAATTTACTTACGGTATCCGTTTGCCAATTCTGAATAATGTACTTATTCCGGTAAACAAAGTAGAGCGTGGTGATGTAATTGTATTCAATTACCCCCGAGATACACGTATAAATTATATTAAACGGGTAATCGGTCTGCCGGGTGATGTTATTACATACAAGGATAAAATCCTGTCAATCAACGGTAAAGTAATCACTGATACTGATGAGCAGAAAATTTATAATTATTCCGAACAGGTTCCTCAGTATGGAAATATCAATATGCAGGCTCAGCAGGTAACCGAACAGCTTGGTAATAAATCGATTCAGATACTGAAAATGCCTCAGCAACCCCCAGTTATTCTGCAAGCAGTACATACTGATTTTCCAGATCGGGAATTGTGTAACTATGATACTGATGGCAGCGGGTTTAGTTGTACCGTTCCTGCAGGAAAATACTTCATGATGGGTGACAATCGCGACAATAGTGAAGATAGCCGTTACTGGGGATTTGTAGATGATAAGCTTGTTGTAGGTAAAGCCTTTCTGGTATGGCTGAATATGGGTGATATGAAACGAATCGGTACGAAGATTCAGTAATATCTGATACCGGGCGCAAGATTTTTTCTTGCGCTTTGTTTATATAATTATGGTTATTTATTATCAAAGACGGTTAAATGAGAAAAACTGATGTACGCCATGAAAATGCTTTGAAATATGTACAACAAAAGCTTGGCTATCAATTTAAGCAGTCTGATTTATTGCTGCAGGCTTTAACTCACCGCAGTTACAGTGCATTACACAATGAACGTTTTGAATTTGTTGGTGATTCGATTTTAAATTATTCTGTAGCTAAAATGCTGTTTAATGCATTTCCGCGCCTGACAGAGGGTGAACTTTCACGAATGCGGGCGAATCTGGTTAATCAGGAAACACTGGCTCAGATTGCAACTGAACTAAAAATCGGAGACGCTTTATTGCTGGGTACTGGTGAGTTAAAAAGCGGTGGCTTCCGGCGGCCATCTATACTGGCCGATGCTATGGAAGCATTATTTGCCGCAGTGAGCTTTGACGCAGATTTTAATACTGCTGAGACTGTGGTAAGACATTTATACGCAGACCGCATCCGTAATATTAATCCTCAGAATAGTGGAAAAGATGCAAAAACACGTCTGCAGGAAGCCTTGCAGGCACGACATATGCCATTGCCAAAATATCGGATTGTAGATCAGATTGGCGATGTTCATGATTTACAATTTGTAGTGCAATGTGATTTAGGCGAAACCGGCTTTCAGACTGAAGCAGCCGGACACAGCCGGCGTGAAGCAGAACAACAAACCGCACAAACAGCTCTTGTTTGGTTAGAAAAGCAGTTTCCGGCAGCTAAACCTAGAAAAAAATAAATAAGTTACAATACATTGAAGGTGCCATATTGTTATTACTTATTGTCTTACAATAAAGGGGAAATAATGGGAAAAACAAAATCAATTTCTGAAATACTGAATGAATTACCCGAGTGTGTTAGCCTGATTACGGATAAACCGGACTATCTTGATTGTCAAAAAAAAGAAATCGGTAAAAATATTACAGCTTTTGAAGCATATAAAATGATGACATCACGTCAGCCTGAATGGCTAAGAATATTATTTAAAATCAGAGATAATATAGTTAGACCTGCTGGCATACGTACTATAGAGGGATTTACTTATCTGGATGAAGAGAGGATTCAATCCGGTGAAACAAACGCAGCCCATTTCTTTACTATTACTGAAAATACTGCTGATAAACTTACTTTAGTGATTAAAGATTCTCATTTAGATGTTTGTCTTTGCCTGCGTATTACTGATAATACCCAGCAGCCGGATAAAAAAATGCTTTATCTGATCGCTTCAGTAAAAAATCATAATTTCTGGGGACGGTTATATATGATGCCAGTTAGTAAACTTCATCCGTTTATTGTAAATAAACTATTTGAAAATATTGTTTAATCACTCTGAGGTCTTTCGTTACTTAAGGTATTCACTCGGTGTGAATGACTCTGTTTCTCTGAAATCGGTCGAATAAAACTGTATATATTCAGGTAATTTAGTAGTTTATAATTGGCATCTGCAATGTGTTACTTAGCAGAATTCATTTTACCTGTTTTGAAATAATTCAGCTTATTATCAACCATTTTATGGTTATTTGTATCATTTAAGAAAGAATGTATGTCTGAAGTATCCAGTTACAATTATCCACCTCAGTCAGAAAATTTTCGCTGCGGGTTTGTTGCAATTGTTGGCCGGCCTAATGTGGGAAAATCCACATTAATGAACCACCTTATTGGTCAGAAAATCAGTATTACCAGTAAAAAAGCCCAGACTACTCGCCATAAAGTTAATGGTATTTATACCGATAATGAAGCACAGCTGATATTTGTAGATACCCCCGGTTTTCAGACTTATCACCGCAATGCACTTAATGACCGTCTCAATCAGAATGTTACTGAGGCAGTTGCCGGTGTGGATGTTATTGTATTTGTGATTGAAGCATTGCGCTTTTCGGATGCAGACAGAGAAGTACTGCAACAATTACCTGCACATATTCCGGTAGTGCTGGTAATTAATAAGGTCGATAAGGCTAAGGCAAAAGACCAAAGTGTACTGCAGAATTTTATTGATGAAGTACAGCAGGCATATAAATTCACTCAGGTTGCTCTGGTGAGTGCAAAGCACGGACTGGGCGTGGCTCAGCTTGTACATATTCTCAAGCCCATGCTACCAATAGGTATTCCGCTTTATCCTGAAGATATGGTGACAGACAAATCAGCAAGATTCCTTGCTATGGAAATTGTGCGGGAGAAACTGTTTCGTTATCTTGGTGAAGAATTACCCTACGCTATGAACGTCGAAGTAGAACAGTTTACCGAAGAAGACGGACTATACCGGATTTATATTGCAGTTCTGGTGGATAAGGAAAGTCAGAAGGGCATTTTAATTGGTAAAAGCGGGGAAAAACTGAAAAAAATATCTACTGAAGCCAGACTGGATATGGAAAAATTATTTGAAACAAAAGTTTTTTTAAAGGTTTGGGTAAAAGTAAAATCCGGCTGGGCTGATGACATTCGCTTTTTGCGTGAATTAGGGATGTGAGGTAAGAGTCTGGCACTTCTAAACTTAATATGTATCAATTTTTATTCTGGTATCAGCATTACAGATAAATAAAATTACTATTCATAGTATGCCTGCTCATTTTGTTAATATATAATCTGATATGCTTAATGCTTATTTATCTTAAAGTTAGCCTTGGTGGTTAGCTAAACATCAGACAGCACAAATTAATTTATGCTTCTCAATATTCTGGATTTTGTACATAAAAACATTCAGCAGACTGTACAGGCTGGCGATACAGTCATTGATGCTACAGCTGGTAACGGGCATGATACTTTGTTTCTGGCCTCATGCGTCGGTGCCCATGGTAAAGTAGTCGCTTTTGATATACAGGCTAGTGCATTAGACGTTACCAGTAACAGACTGGTAAAAGCCGGTTATCGTGAGCGGGTACAGTTAATTCAAGCCGGACATGAACATCTGAGTGAGTATATTCAGAGTAAGGTTAGTGCCATCATATTTAACCTTGGATACTTACCTGGCGGAGATAAAAACTGTACAACCCAAGCCAATACAACCCTTAAGGCGATGCAAAGCGGATTAAACCTTCTTACCGATAATGGTGTATTGGCTGCGGTTTTATATCCGGGTCATGAAGAGGGAAGAATTGAAGCGGAAACAATACAAACATGGGCGCAAAGCTTACCGCAACAACAGATAGCAGTGTTGAAATATGCTTTTATTAACCGGATAAATGATGCACCCTTTGCATTAATATTGCAAAAACATTCATAATTCATAGCTATAGAAATTGAAGGGAAATAGATGAAACGTAAGGAATTTATCAATCTGGCTGCAACTGTTTTACAGCGGCTGGATGCCATTTTGCCACCATTGGCTCAGGAACCTGACTGGACGGCAGTTGCTTACCGCTGGCATAAATTAGGTAACAAGGGTATTCTGGAAAGTTTACCAAATCCGCATACTTTTTCTCTGGACTGTCTGGCAGCTGTTGATGAGCAGCGCCGACAACTGGTACGTAATACAGAACAGTTTCTTGCCGGCAGACCGGCAAATAATGTATTAATGACAGGAGCACGTGGTACCGGAAAATCATCATTGGTTAAAGCGTTACTGCATCAGTATGCAGATCAGGGGTTGCGTCTAATTGAGGTTGATAAAAGTGATTTGTTAACGTTACCTGCTTTACTTTCTTTACTAACCGCCAGACCGGAAAAATACATTCTGTTCTGTGATGATTTATCTTTTGAAGACGGTGATGATGCTTACAAAGCATTAAAAACTACCCTTGATGGCGGATTATCCCAGCGATGTGACAATGTACTGGTATATGCTACATCTAACCGCCGGCATTTAATGCCTGAGTATATGGCAGACAATGTGGCTCATACAGGTAATGGCGGAGAAGTTCATCCTCAGGAAGCCGTCGAAGAAAAAGTATCTTTATCGGATCGTTTTGGTTTATGGCTAAGCTTTTACCCATTTGATCAGAATGCATATTTACAGGCTGTACAGAACTGGCTGGAAGAAGCTGGTCTGAATCTGGATGAAACAGCAAGACGTGCAGCATTAAATTGGAGCCAGAGCCGTGGCAGCCGTTCAGGAAGAGTAGCATGGCAGTTTGTATGCGACTGGGCAGGAAGAAATCCTCAGGATAGAATTGTATAGCTAAATCAATTGGTTGTTCTGTATTCAGTTTTCTGATTAACTGCTGGATAACCCGGTCTCAATGGAAACAAATTATGTCTGTATTATTTAGCGAACAATTAATGATATTACTTCCCATATTGATATTTATCGGAAGCATCGGTTTAATTATTTATCCTTTTTTCGCTAATAAAAAAAATCAAGTAAAGACACTATCTCGAAGATTAATGACTATCTGTATGATTGTTATCGGATTTGCGGGGGTAGTTGCAAGTGTATCATTATTTTTTAGAAATTATACTATTGACCAGAAAATTAAAACTATAGATGTAAAAAATACGGCTGTAGTAGTTTCTCCTCCTATTAGTGGTGATAAAATTTATCTGCGAATATTCAAACAAGAGGGAATATTGGAAATATGGTATAAACATAAAAATAACAATTATCAGCTATACAGGACATGGGATATCTGTACATACTCAGGTGGTCTGGGACCTAAAAAAGCCGAAGGGGATGGCAAAAGTCCGGAAGGATTTTACGCAACTGAGAAAAATCTATTAAAACCAAATAGTAATTATCATCTTGCTTTTAACATCGGCTACCCGAATGCCTATGACCGCGCCAATGAATACACAGGGAGTTTTATCATGATTCATGGAAACTGTGTGTCCATCGGTTGCTATGCAATGACTGACAAGGGAATAGAACAAATCTACGCTGTTGTTAATCAGGCTATAAACAGCGGACAGAAGCGAATACCCATTCATATTTTTCCATTCAGAATGACAGCATCAAATATGCAAAAGTTTCAAAACCCAGCTTATATGCCTTTCTGGAGAGAATTGAAGCCTGCTTATGATATTTTTCAGTCAGAGCGCAGAGTAGCTGATATTACTGTACACAATAAGCATTATGTTATTAAATAAACAGAAGCAGTAAGGTAACTGTCTGATATCGTGATATTTAAAATATTAATTAATTGTGTTCGCATATCTGATTGAACAAACAGTTATTTTTTAATTTACCCAAATGTAAAACGACTTCCGATAACAAATTTAATATCAGAAGTCGTTTTTTATTATTTAATAATGGATAATTTTAGCTCAATAATGATTTATAGATTTGTTTAATTATCTACTGATCTCTACAACCAAAACATTACCTATATCTTTCAGAAAGTATTCATTCTCCTGCGGAGATCGCAATGACAACATTTTATTATCGCCAATTTCCATTGTATCCCCAGGATTCATAGTTGCTCCGCTCTGACGCAGATAGGATAAAATATTACCAAACATATCGAAATAGTCAGAACCTTCATCATGGTTATTTGCTAATACAGCAAAATCAGGCAATCCAAATACATCAGCACCGTAAGTGCGCATCCAGACACCTTTAACGTCTTCTAAAATATATTTAACAAACCCGCAGAAAAATAACGGTAAACAATCGCATAAACTCTTTGCACTGTCTTCATCACTAAGTAAGTTACTTAAAACATTTATAGGCAATGAGGAATGAGCGTTTTCATTAATAACTGCTAATGCGTTAAATTCTTCAAAACATACCGCCAGACGGGATAAAGCTAAATATTGTTCTAATACATCTTCATCATGTCCTGTATAGTACAAAATTACATGACTATCATTTTTACGAACTTGATTTTTGACATCCTGACTATAATGTGCTGGCTCTACACACGTTTCTAATGCATCAGCAGGAAAAGGCGCATTGAATCCGATTAGTTTAACTACGTGTTTTCCCCAGCTTATTAAAGCAAAAACGCCTTGTTCAAGCTCTCCGGCAGGGGTTTCGTATTTGACATTTGTTATTGAAGAATCCAGATATTTTAATTTATCTAATAATTTATCTTTATCAAAATTAAGAGAGCCTTTAAATACAACACTTAATCCTATTGATTGTTTAGTATTTGTATTTTCAGCTACCGTAGTATCTGTATCTTTAGATTTTTTACCAAATAAACGAGCAAACAGTGACATTTAAATTCCTATTCTTATTAAGTTAATTGCCTGTCAAAAATTTATTTAACATATATAATAATTTAATTAATTTTGCTTAACATTTCAAAGAATAATTTATTTTTAAATTAAAAATCTGAATTTAAATCAACAAACAATTAATCACCGAATTCTTAGTGATAGCAATTTATGCAATAGAATAGAAATACATTTGAAAAGTATATTTTAATTATCAAATAAATCAGACTGAATTTTCGGTGGAGCAACTTGTACGCTACGTTCACCACAAGCAAAGCGAATATTAAGATACTGGCCGGTTTTTAATTTGTTGGCATCGCGGATTACCTGCCCGCGCTGATTAGTGACCACGCTATAACCTCTGGCGAGAATCTGTAGAGGAGAGACTGCCTGTAACACAGATGTCTGCTGTTGCAGCCGTTGTTGCGCGCGCATAAAAATATTTTGCCAGATTTGATGTAATTGTTGTTTCCGGTATTCAAGTGCCTGTAGTGCATGAATAGTTTGCGGTCGTGTATTTTCCAAACTGCGTTGTTGCTGTATTAGATTTTGCCGATGCTGCCTAATCTGACGCTTCATGCCAATTTGTAACAGACGTGCTAAATCCCTTAGTTGCTGCTGCTGTTGCTGCCAGTTTTGCTGCGGGTGCTTTAACTGACGAGCAAGCCAGTCTAGTTTTTGTGAAGCATCATAATAACGTTGTTCCAGTAATTGGTGTATACGCTTTTGCCATTGAGTAACACTATGTCTTAATTGCTCCATATCAGGGCTAACCAGTTCGGCAGCTGCTGTCGGTGTTGGGGCGCGAACATCTGCGGCAAAATCGGTCAGGGTAAAGTCAGTTTCATGACCAACACCGCTCACAGTGGGAATTGCGCTGTCGGCTACCGTTCGTACGACGATTTCTTCATTATAAGACCACAAATCCTCAATACTGCCGCCTCCTCGGCAAATTATCAGTACATCAGCCAGTGCCTGCTGATTGGCACTGGTAATAGCAGCAGCAATCTGATGTTCACTCCCTGCACCCTGTACGGCTGTCGGATAAACAATCACACGGATACCGCTATGGCGCCGGCGCAGGGTTGTTACAACATCGCGTAAAGCTGCTGCGGCCAGACTGGTCACTACACCGACCACTTTAGGATGAACAGGTAGCGGACGTTTGCGTTCCTTTGAAAATAAACCTTCGGCAGTTAACTGCTGTTTCAGCCGCTCATAAGCTTCATATAATTGTCCCAACCCTTTGTGGCGCACTGCATTAATGGTAATCTGAAACTCACCTCGTGCTTCGTAAATACTGATTTTTCCGGCTACTTCTATATGATCACCTTCCTGTAAGGGCTGGCTCAGCTGCTGTGCCACACCTTTAAACAGTACACATCTGACTTGTGCACGGGCATCTTTTAAAGAAAAATAGAAATGACCGCTGGCTGCACGGGTAAGATTAGAAACTTCACCGCCAACCCATAAATCAATCAGATTGTCTTCAAGCAATTGACGGGCGTAAGCATTGAGTTCAGATACACTTAAAGCAGCCGGAGCAAAGAAATCAGACATAATGGATACCATATTCAGAGCGGTTTTATTCTGTAGATATTATACGGCGTTTTTTTATCATAGTTCAGTTCTGCATATACAGCGTGGTATAGTGCAGCTTTGTAATTAATAGGCAGAGTTATGGGCTGGTTAGCCGGTTTAATACAAAGGCACTGGCAGCATCCGCGTATAGTGCTGGTATTGTTACTGTGGCCGCTTGCACGATTATTTCAAAGTATTGCTTTGTTACGGTGCTGGCTGTACAAATCGGGCATTTTGCCGACTAAAAAACTGCCTTGTCCGGTAGTGGTAATCGGTAACATTCATGTTGGCGGTGTTGGTAAAACACCTTTAGTCGCTGCGCTGGTACAAACCTTACAGCAGCGGCAGATAAGGGTAGGTATCATCAGCCGTGGTTATGGACGTTTAAGTAAAGAAACGGTTATTCTGAATGTCCAATCTACCGCGGCAGAAGCCGGAGATGAACCATTAATGCTGTATCAGCAAACTCAGGCACCGGTTGCAGTTGCTTCTACTCGTGAAGCTGCCGGCAGAGCATTGTTAAATGCATATCCGGATTTGCAGCTTTTATTAAGTGATGATGGTTTACAACATTACGCACTTTGCCGGGATATGGAAGTTATAGTATTTCCGGCCGCAGATATCGGAAAAAAACTGGATATATTGCCTAATGGCCCATTGCGCGAACCAGTTGAGCGCTTACAGGGAGCAGATGCGGTAGTATTCAGTCAGGGTGATGCGAATTCTGTTCAGCAGGCACAGAAACTAAATTTAATAAAAACACAATGGTGTGGTTTCAGTCAATTGAACTATGGCGATTTCTATTGTTTAAATCAGCCGCAACAGACTGCAAAAGCCTATGAATTTTCAGAAAAAAAATGCGCGGCAATCGCAGCCATCGGACAACCGCAACGTTTTTTTCAGGCATTACAGATGCTGGGTATTCATCTGAAAGAAACGATTGCGCTGAATGATCACGCAACTATTCAACCCGAAGACTGGCCTGATGCAGATATAATATTTATTACAGAAAAAGATGCAGTCAAACTGAAAAAACCTTTGCAATATAATATTTGGGTCTTACCACTTTCAGCACAAATCTGCCCGGATTTAGCTGAATTGATTCAGTTAAAATTAGACTTACACCGTTCTAAATAAAATAAATACGTTTCTGCAATGAAAAAGATGCCATGGACTCCGGCTGCTGGTAAAATTTCAATAAATTGTCAGTATATCGTTGGAAGACGATACAAACTGACTACGATTTCAGGTTCTGTATTAAGCAGCCTCTATATTGCCATTTTAATATATGGTAAAGTCATTCAAAGACGATATTTATAAATTATTAACTGGTATTACTGCATTCAGGAAACCTGCTAAATCAACAACCATAAACTTCGCTTGCCAATTTTGCGAAACTAAGGATTAAAAATGAATCAAAAATATCTGGATATACTGGTATGCCCCGAGTGTAAAGGAAAACTGCAATGGCATGCACAGCAGCAGGAACTGTGGTGTAAAGCATCACGGCTGGCTTATCCGGTAAAAGATGGTATTCCCTATATGCTGGTAAATGAAGCTCGTAATTTAACTGATGAAGAATGTACGGCGACACATGAGTAATTTTGTTGTTCTGATTCCGGCACGACTATCCTCCAGTCGTTTACCCAATAAGGCTTTAGCCGATATACATGGTAAACCGATGGTAGTAAGGGTAGCTGAGCGTGCACTTGCCAGCAAAGCCGGAAGAGTAGTTGTGGCAACAGATCATGCTGATATTCAGACTGCATGTCAGGTTCATGGAATTGAAGCTGTTTTAACAGCTCCGGAGCATGAGAGCGGGACAACTCGTCTGGCTGAAGCAGCCGGCATTCTGAATCTCGCTGGAGAAGACTGTGTTGTAAATGTTCAGGGTGATGAACCTTTGATTGAACCTGAGCTGATTAATGCTGTAGCTGAACAATTACAACAAAGTTCAGCACCAATGGCCACAGCAGCACATCTATTAACTGATTACACAGATTTTACAGATGCCAATTGTGTTAAAGTTGTGTTAAACAACAAAAATAATGCCTTGTACTTTAGCCGTGCGGCTATTCCATGGCCGCGTGAATTAATGCGCAGCGGCGCTGAAGTCATGCCGGCAGATATTCCGGTATATCGTCATATTGGCATTTATGGTTATCGGGTACAGTTTTTGCACCAATATGCAGATTTAACTCCATCACCATTAGAACAGGCTGAATCACTTGAGCAGCTGCGCGTACTGTGGCATGGTTACAATATTGCGGTACAAATTACACCGCATGCTCCGGCTGCGGGTGTGGATACAGCTGCCGATCTGGAGCGTGTACGCACGAACTGGACAGAAGTAAAAAAATAAATATTAGTAATAATATTAAATCAAATCACAGATATATTCAGGAGTTGAAATGAAAGTTTTATTATTAGGTGCACCGGGTGCCGGAAAAGGCACACAGGCACAGTTTATTACTGCTGCGTTTAACATACCGCAGATTTCTACCGGAGACATGTTGCGTGCAGCAGTAAAAGCCGGCACACCTTTGGGCATTGAAGCCAAAAAAATTATGGATGCGGGCGGGCTGGTTCGTGACGATATTATTATAGGTCTGGTAAAAGAGCGTATTGCCCAGCCGGATTGTGCTAATGGTTTCTTATTTGATGGTTTCCCGCGTACACTGGCTCAGGCTGAAGCAATGGAAAAAGCGGGGGTGCATCTGGATGCTGTAGTAGAGATTGCCGTACCCGATGATGTCATTATTGAACGTTTGTCCGGTCGCCGTGTCCATCTTGCTTCAGGCAGAACTTATCATCTGGTTTACAATCCGCCAAGAGTCAACAATATTGATGATGAAACTGGTGAACCACTGATTCAGCGTGATGATGATCAGGAAGAAACCATCAAAAAACGTTTACAGGTTTATCACGAGCAAACAGAAGTACTGATTGATTTCTATGGTAAACAAAATGATGCCAATGCACCGGACTATATCCGTGTAGACGGAACCCAACCGGTAGAAGCAGTAAAAACTCAGGTTCTGGCCGCCTTAAAACTTTGATGGCAGAATCCGGCTGTCTGTTCTCATAAGATTACAGACAGCTTTTTGTTGTATGACAAATGATAAACAGTATTTCAGAATAAAGCCGGATTGTATATCCGGTTTCGGAGCATGGTATGAAAGTTACCAAAACCGTATTGACTGTATTACTTCTTGGTGTTTGTGCTTGTGCACTGGCACGCAGGGAAACTTTATATAACGAGCATTATATTGGACCTGATGAAAATCAGCCTTGGGAAGAGCAGGCTGTACCTATGCCTGCGTATCCGGCCAGTAATGAGCAATGGGCAGATATCTATATCAGTCAGACATATCAGGGCCAGCCAAAATTAATGCTGAACAGTATTCAAATCAATACAGACCGTACTATCCATTATATTCTGAACCAGCAATCAGATCAGGGGATTAATAACCTTACTGCTGAAGCTATTCACTGCCCGACACGGCGCATGAAGGTGTTCGGATATGGTGACGATGTGAATAAACGCTGGATACAGCCGCGCAATAGTCAATGGAAAGTAATCGGTACCAGCCTGAATCAACTGGATAAAGTGCGTTCGGTGCTGTATCAGACTTTCTGCGAAGACGGATTACCCCGTAATCAGCAAGAGTTAATTAAACGTATTACCACACGTGCCATGCGTTAGTAGGATATATCGTGGAATGGCTCAGTGACTCTCATATTTGGTGGTTATTAATTATCGGATTCAGTGCCGGTTTAATGGATGCGGCTGTCGGTGGTGGCGGGTTGTTACAGATCCCCGGGCTGTTTGGCGCATTACCACAGAAAACCATCACACCGGTTGTTCTAGGGGTAAATAAATTTGCTTCCGCCTGTGGTACTTTAGTAGCAGCTGTGCAATATACCCGCCGTATACCGGTTCCATGGGCAATGCTGTTACCTGCTGCTGTACTTGCATTTGCTTTTTCATACATGGGTGCTCACGTTGTGGAATATCTGCCCACAGCGTGGATGAAACCGTCCATTCTGGTTATTTTAATCATTATGGCGATTTATACCTTTTTGAAAAAGGATCTGGGTCAGGTTCAGCGCCAAAGCCAGCTGACCAGACGTGAGTATATTATCGGACTGTTAATGGGTGCCTTAATCGGTTTATATGACGGTATATTCGGTCCCGGTACAGGCAGCTTACTGGCTTTTATATTTGTTCGCTTTTTTGCTTTTGACTTTATTACCGCAACAGCATCTTCTAAAGTTATTAATCTCACAACAAATTTTGCCGCACTGATATTTTTTATTCCACATCAGTATGTCGTATGGCATTGGGCAATTCCACTGGCTATTGCCAATCTGAGCGGAGGGATCATCGGTGCTAGATTAGCAATGCGTGGCGGCAGCAAATTATTGCGTAAAGGTTTTATTATTCTTCTGTGTATTATGATTGGTAAATTTGGCTACGATTTACTGTAATTTATGATTGCAGCAACATTGGTTTATACCGGGTTGCGCTTGCGCCGGAAAAAATCCTGTAATAATTGAGTGGATTCATTAGCCAGAACGCCACCAATGATTGCAGTGTGTTTATTTAACTGCTGATTAGTAAATAAATTAATCACACTGCCGGCTGCCCCGGTTTTTGTTTCACAAGCTCCATAAATTACCCTTCTTATTCGTGCCTGTATTAATGCGCTTGCACACATAGCGCACGGTTCCAGAGTAATATAAACATCACAATTTTCCAGACGGTAATTTCCCAATGCTTTACTGGCTGCCGTTAATGCCTGAATTTCTGCATGATGGCTAATATTACAATCAGCGATACAGCAATTGTAGCCATAACCAACCAAGGTGTTTTCACAGACCACAACAGCGCCAACCGGTACCTCATTCAGTATAGAAGCCTGCTGCGCTGCATCCAGAGCCTGATGCATCCATTGCTGCATAATTTTTTCAGACGGAAAGACAGCTACTGGCGGATGCAGTTTAAGCTGCTTGCGCCAGTAATCTTTTTCTTCAGATGTAAACGACTGAACTGAGCGATCTTCTACTAGAGCAATAAATTGCCATAAAAGACTGTCTGTACAGCCTGTACTGATGCTTTTAAATTGTAAAAACGCCGTTAACGCTCCGCGAAGATGTAAATCTTCTAAGCAATGTATGTTAAGTTGTTTAAGAATAGCTATGGTTTTAGGTGCCAGCGGAGGCGTTGTTAACGGCGTGCTCATAAGTAAAGTGCAAATTTATTGTATTGTATCTTACTATAAATACAGGTTTGTGCCATTTGGAATTTTTATGTAATAAATAATAGAATTATTATTCTACTGTACAAAATATATTAAATAACAATGAGTTGTTAAGCCTCGTTAATATTACCAGACATATTATTTTGTGTTTGCTCGGAAATTGCCTGCATAATAGCTGCCCGGTGTATCTCATCACTATAATCTTCACATTGTTCCGGACTGATACCCAATTTAATAAATAAAGCATTATCTTTTTCAACTTGAGGATTGGATGTTGTAAGCAATTTATCTCCATAAAATATAGAGTTTGCTCCTGCTAAAAAAGCCAGTGCCTGCATTTGCTCATTCATTTGTTCCCGTCCTGCGGATAATCGTACATGTGATTTGGGCATCATAATACGGGCAACAGCAAGCATTCTGATAAAATCAAACGGTTCAATATCCTGTTCATTCGCTAAAGGTGTACCTTTAACCTTGACCAGATTGTTGATGGGAACACTTTCCGGATGTTCATCTAAATTAGCCAGTTGAATTAATAAACTGGCTCTGTCTTTTAAAGATTCCCCCATTCCAAGAATTCCGCCTGAGCAAATTTTAATGCCTGCTTCTCGGACATAAGCCAATGTTTGCAAACGCTCTGCATAAGTACGGGTAGTAATGATGTTTCCGTAAAATTCTGGTGAAGTATCTAAATTATGATTATAGAAATCTAATCCGGCCTCAGATAAAGCATGAGCCTGATCCTGTGACAATTTGCCCAGAGTCATACAGGTTTCCATGCCCAGTGCTTTAACACCTTTTACCATCTCCAGAACATACGGCATATCTCTGGCAGTGGGATGCTTCCAGGCAGCACCCATACAGAAACGTGTTGAACCAATTGCTTTTGCAGCCTTGGCTTTTTCAATTACTTTTTGAACTTCAAGTAATTTTTCTTTTTCCAGACCGGTATCGTAATGAACTGACTGGGGGCAATATTTACAGTCTTCCGGACAAGCACCGGTTTTTATAGATAATAAGGTTGAAACTTGCACTTTATTAGCGTCAAAAAATTGTCGGTGTATTGTTTGTGCTTTAAATATCAGATCATTAAATGGCAGTTGAAATAATTTGATAACCTCTGGTAGTGACCAATCATGGCGAATAATGCTTAACGACATAAAAGTTTCCTTTAAATAACAGGCATAAAATTTACATCGCATGATAATACTTAACTTAATAAAGTCAATCTCTCCGTAAATCAAGTTTATATTTAAACAAATTAAAATCTGATTTTTTTACTGCATAAGTAAAGTGTATGATTACTATCTGGCTAGAAACTCAGATAATTTTTGAAAAAGGGAATTTAATATGCAATGTTGTGTAATTATTACTGGTCATAGTCGTGGGTTAGGACGGGCTCTCACAGAATATTACCTGACCAAAGAAGTTAAAGTTGTCGGTCTATCACGGCATGGCTGGGATAATCCGCCGGAAAAATTACTGGAATATTCAATTGATTTTTCTGATGCTGATGCTATGGCGACATTAATCCGTTCAGCCAGCTGGCAAAGTGGTCTTGAAAATAAAAATGAAATTATTCTGATAAACAACGCTGGTATGGTAGAGCCGAATTCAATAATAGGCCAGCAGGATTGTGATGCAATTATTAAAGCGGTAGCCGTAAATATTACTGCACCATTACTATTAACTAATGCGGCGATTGCCGCTACGTCGAAAGCTGAAATTCGCATTGCGCATATCAGTAGTGGTGCCGGGCGGCATCCGGTAGCAGGCTGGAGCGTATATGGAGCCACTAAAGCGGCACTGGATCAGCATGCAGCAGTAGTAGCGGCTGAACAACATCCGCATGTACGTATTGCCAGTATTGCTCCCGGCGTTGTTGATACCAATATGCAGCAAAATATCCGTTCTGCCGATGCTGATAAATTTCCCCTGGTACAAAATTTTATTGGCTTAAAGGATAAAAATCAGTTGCAAAGTACTGAAGATACTGCAAAAAGAATTGCGGATATGATTGCTGCAGATGATTATGGCCGGCAAATTCTGCGCGATGTACGGGAACAGAACGGGGTTTGATATAATAAGCCCTTTTTGCTTTGGCTGATAACTATATGACCGGTATTACTTACCAGCAACAATTATCTGATAAACAGCACTATCTGGAGCAACTATTTGCAGACTGTGCTTTTCCGCCAATACAGATTTTCACTTCTCCGGCTTCTCATTACCGGATGCGTGCGGAATTTCGTATCTGGCATGAAGGAGATAGCTGTAGTTATGCTATGTTTACCCCGGGAGAAAAAGCCAGTACTGGTAATGTATGTAAAATACGTGATTTTGCCATAGCTCATGAAAATATTAACTCATTGATGCCAGTTTTACTGGACAAAATACAGGCCAGAGAAGAGTTAAAAACACGCTTATTTCAAGTTGAATTTTTAACAACACTGGCTGGCGATACGCTGGTTACTCTGATTTATCATAAAAAACTGGATGATGTCTGGGCTAAGTTGGCGAAGTCGCTGGCCACTGAACTGAACATTCAGATCTTGGGACGCAGCCGTGGGCAGAAGGTAGTTCTGGAACGCGATTATGTTATTGAACGCTTAAAAGTTCATAATGAAATCTTTGAGTATAAACAGTTTGAAGGTGGTTTTACACAGCCGAATGCAGAAGTTTGTCAGTCGATGCTGGGTTGGGCTGTTGATGTTGCTCAATCGATCAATGGCGGAGATCTACTGGAACTTTATTGTGGCAATGGTAATTTTACTTTGCCGTTGTCCCGCCAATTTCACAAAGTTCTGGCTACAGAAGTATCAAAAACTTCTGTACAGGCAGCGCATTGGAATATTGAAAATAATCATATCCATAATATTGCACTAGCCCGACTTTCGGCAGAAGAATTTACAGAAGCATTTACAGGCATCCGAACTTTCCGGCGATTGGCCAGCGAGCAGATTAATCTGGCTGATTATCAGTTCAGTACGGTTTTTGTGGACCCTCCGAGAGCCGGTATTGATCATGGCACCCTTAAGTTGTTACAGAAATTTGATAACATTATTTATGTATCCTGTAATCCGGTCACTTTGCACGAAAATCTGCAAACATTATTAGCTACTCATAGCGTTAAACAGGCCGCCATGTTTGATCAGTTTCCTTTCACACCGCATATTGAATCTGGTGTCTGGCTAAAGAGACGCTGATTAAATTTAATTTATAAATAGTACTTTGCCTAAATGATAAAAAAACTGCCTGATAAATTTTATCAGGCAGTTTTTTATCAAAAGAATAAATTAATTTTTCTCTTCAGTCTGCACTTTTTGACGTAAACGCAGGCCAAGCTCACGCAATTGTTTTTCGTCAACATGATTTGGTGCATCTACCAGTAAATCCTGCGAACGCTGAGTTTTCGGGAATGCGATAACATCACGAATTGAATCAGCACCAGCCATCAGGGTTACCAGTCGGTCCAGACCAAACGCCAGACCTCCATGCGGAGGAGCACCGAATTTCAGGTTGTTCAGCAGAAAACCGAATTTATTCTGTTGCTCTTCGGGAGTGATTTTCAGTGCAGCAAATACTTTCTCTTGAATATCTGCACGATGAATACGAATAGAACCACCGCCGATTTCCCAGCCATTTAGCACCATATCATAAGCACGGGCAATACACTGATCCGGTGCAGATACCAGTAAATCCTCATGACCGGCCTTAGGTGCAGTAAAAGGATGATGCATAGCAGACCAGCGATGTTCTTCTTCATCATATTCGAACATCGGGAAATCAACTACCCATAATGGACGCCATTCGTCAGCAAAATAGCCGTTAGCAGCACCATGCTCGTGACCAATTTTAACGCGCAGCGCGCCAATAGCTTCATTAACCACTTTGGCTTTATCAGCACCGAAGAAAATGATATCGCCATTTTGTGCACCGGTTTTCTCAATAATAGACTGCAAAGCACGATCAGAAAGGAATTTCACAATCGGAGATTGCAAACCGCTATCTTCTGTATTGTTTACTTTGCTAATGTCATTTACTTTGATATACGCCAGACCTTTTGCGCCATAGATACCAACAAATTCTGTATAGGTATCTATTTCCTTACGGCTCAGGCTGGCACCATTAGGGACACGTAAGGCAACAACACGGCCGTTTTTCATATCGGCAGCCGCACGAAATACTTTAAACTCTTCCGTTTTCATCAAATCGGTTAATTCGGTAAATTGCAGATTTACACGCAAATCCGGTTTATCCGAACCATACAGGAACATAGCTTCATGCCAGCTCATGCGCGGGAAAACAGGTAGGTCTACAGCCAGAGCTTCCTGAAAAACCAGCTTAACCATGTTTTCAGTGATATCCATGATTTCGTTTTCACTTAAAAACGAAGTTTCAAGGTCTATCTGAGTAAATTCCGGCTGACGGTCAGCACGCAGGTCTTCATCACGGAAACATTTTACAATCTGGTAATAGCGGTCAAATCCTGCCACCATCAGTAGCTGTTTGAATAGCTGCGGAGACTGCGGTAACGCAAAGAATTCACCCGGAAATACACGGCTGGGTACCAGATAGTCCCGTGCACCTTCCGGAGTAGAGCGGGTTAACATCGGTGTTTCGATGTCTATAAATCCCTGACTGTCCAGATAGCGGCGAACAGCCATAGCAACACGATAGCGCAGTCGCAGATTATTTTGCATTACCGGACGGCGCAAATCGATTACGCGGTTAGTCAGACGTACATTTTCACTGATGCTTTCATCATCAATTAAAAATGGCGGGGTGGCAGCAGTATTGAGTATGTCAATTTCTTTGGCTAATAGTTCAATACCGCCGGAAATCATTTTATCGTTTTTGGTACCTTCAGGACGTGCACGTACACGACCGGTAATACTCAGTACATATTCGTTACGGGCAGAGTCAGCCAGAGTAAAAGCTTCAGGTGTATCCGGGTCAATCACTACCTGTACGATACCTTCCCGGTCGCGCAGGTCAATAAATATTACACCGCCGTGATCGCGGCGGCGATGTACCCAGCCTTTTACGGTAACAGTCTGGTCGAGATATTGCTCATTAATTAAGCCACAATAGTTGGTTCGCATTTTGATGCCTTTGTTACTATGATTACGGTTAATTGTGTCATTCAGGATTATCATTTCCGGCCAATCATGCATTAATGCGGTTTGGCTGGTTTGTGTAAAGAGAAAATAGCCTGTAATGATTGGTTGTGCGGTGGTTCATCCGGCTGCACCATACCCAGTGAAATAACATATTTCAGTGCATCATCCACGCTCATATCAATTTCGCGGACATCTTTACTGTTAACCATAATATAGTAACCACCTGTCGGATTAGGGGTAGTGGGCACATATACTGAAATATAATTATCTGACGAAGTTTCTTCAGGGTGGTGTGGCAAGGCGGATGCTAGTTTATCCGGTATGTGACCTGATACGAATCCGATAGTCCAGATATCTGGCTGAGGAAATGGTACCAGTACGGGTGTTTTAAACGACTGCCGGGAATCTGACAATAGAGATTCAGAAACTTTTTTGACTCCGGAATAAATACTTTTTACGACAGGAATACGTCCCCACAACGCATCCCAGGCAGCGAATATTCTGCGTCCGAGCATATTTGCTGCCAGTAAACCAGTGAAAAATACGACAATAATAGCAAACAGTAAGCCTAAACCATGAATCTTGAATCCCAATATTGCCTGAGGCTGCCAGTGAGCAGGCAGAATGTTGACAAGCTGATCTGCCATGCCAATGATATAGCTGATTACCCAGATTGTTACAATAATAGGTAACCATACCAGCACGCCAGTGAGCATGTATTTCTTTAATGATTTTTTCAGTTTTCCGCCCTCGGCAGGCTGTTGTGCCATAGTGTGATTAAGTCCTTTTAATTAAAGCCGGCTTAAAATTATCAAACTTTATATTATACCCATATTTGTTTGTTTTCACAGCGGCATTACTGAGATTAATTAAATTTAATTCAACAGTACAGATACTGAAAATTCAGATTAGCAAAATAACTGTATATTTTCAAAACAACATATTGGAATTTCATCTTAATCCGGATTAAACAATTTTAATAGAACTGAATAAAACCCGTTAATCGAGTATTTATTTTTTCATTTGCCTGATTTAATTTTATGCATGATTATCTGTCCTGTTATTATTTCAGATTTCTATAAATCTAGTATTAAAAAAGCTTTAACGGCTAAAAAATTACAATAACATTTTTAAATTAATTCAGTATAATGTGGTTATGGTAATTACAAATAAATATTTATCTGAAATTAACAGCAGCTTGTATGTCAAAAACTCTCATAGTCAGTGGATGGTTACCGTGGTGGGTATTGGGTGTTTGCGGTTCTTATCTGCTGCCATCACCAGCGATTTTACCGTGGATATATGCTTTTTTTATTTTGTTAGTCTTCACAGTTTTTACGCGCTGGCAGTTTTTTTTGTTTGGTTGTGCTTTATGTGCCGGAATAATATTTGCATTATGGCGCACGGATAATTTATTACAAAATCAATGGCCACGTACTGATAAAGCAAGTGTGCAAAATATTACGCTTACTGTAAGCGATATCCCGCAATATGAACAGCAACGCAGTCGTTTTGTAGCACAGGTTAAATTACCTGATGGCCGGCAACAGCAATGGCTACTTACTGATTATTCAAAACAACAATGGCCGGCTGGCAGCCGATGGCAAATAAAAGCAAAAGTGCGAGCCATAATCGGTGAAGCTAATAAGGTTGGTTTCAATCGTGAAGCATGGGCACTGGCTAATCATATCAGCGCTCAGGCTACTGTGGTAAAAGGTCAGCGCAAAGCACTTCCGGCTGCGTCCGGCTGGAAGGAAAAGCTCACAAACTGGCGCGTCTGGTGCGGCGGCCGATGGGAAACACAATCTCAGATATATCCGCAGGGGGTAGCATTAATAAAAGCACTTACGGTTGGCGAACAGTCTGCATTACCGGCTGAGGCATGGCAGGTATTCCGTCCTTTGGGTTTAAATCATCTGGTCAGCATTTCCGGCTTACATGTAGGCATGTTAGCCATGCTTGCTGCATGGTTTTGCAGCAAATGCTTACAATATCTCCCTTTTCGGGTTTCACAACCATGGATACTGACACGTGGTGCAGCAGTAATTACTGCGATTGTATACAGTGCTCTGGCCGGATTTGCCGTGCCGACCCAGCGAAGTATGCTAATGATTATCATTCTGGCACTGACGTGGCGGCGGGGGTATTTGCGAGCATTTCAAATTTGGTGGCTGACGATAGCACTTGTATTGCTGTTTGATCCTCTGGCCGTTCTTAGTGTTGGTTTCTGGCTTTCTTTTTTGTTAGTTGCAGTTCTGATGTGGGCAGGAGAAGGTGTAAATCATAAAATTAAATTGTTTCAGTTAGTGCAGGCACAGTGGGCTGCCGGGCTTGCTTCAGTCGTACTGGTGGCTTTCTGTTTTGGTTCAATACCTGTCATATCGCCATTGGTAAATGCTCTGGCCATTCCGTGGTTCACACTGGTTCTGGTACCAATAGCATTATTATCAATGATTGTTCCGTTAGATTTCTTGCGTACTTTTGCTGCATATCTTACCGAAAAAACTATGCAGATACTGTACACAATAGCCGAATATGCGCCGGAATATTATCCCGCACATGCACCATTGGCTATGTGGTTACTGGCGATAATGTCTGTTTTAATTATGTTGCTGCCCCGAGGCTGGCATCTGCGTCCGCTATGCCTGCTAATTTTATTGTTAATGCTTAGTTACCGGCCTCCACGTCCCGCTCAGGGTGAAGCATTAGTTAGAGTATGGGACGTCGGGCAAGGTCTGGCTGTAAGCATTAGTACGGCCGGGCATGAATTATTATTTGATACGGGTACAGCATATGCTGCGCAATCGGTGTTATTACCTAATTTACGCGCAGCCGGTATCAGGCAACTTGATACGCTAGTACTCTCACATAATGATGCTGATCATGACGGGGGTGCTGTACTGATTAAAAAGCAGCTGCAACCTAAAAAAATCATCGCCGGACAAATCAGTGCATATCAGTATCCTGTCCACCCATGTACAGCCGGAGCTAACTGGCAGTGGGACAATGTCTGGTTTGAATTTCTTAATCAGCCAGTAGCAACTAATAAAAAAGGAAAAAATGATTATAGCTGTGTTTTAAGGGTAGTCAGTGCTGATAAAGCCGTGTTGATAACCGGCGATTTAGGTAAAAAAGGCGAGCAGGCCTTGCTAAAAGCTTATGGAGATAAATTATTTAGCCAGATTTTAGTTTTAGGTCATCATGGCAGCCGTTATTCAAGTGATGCTGCTTTTATCCAAACAGTTGCCCCTCAATATGCCGTGGCCAGTGCAGGCTATGCAAATCCTTACGGTCATCCGCATATTCAGGTGCAAGCGTTGCTGGCACAGGAAAATATTAGTCTTTTACGAACAGACCGGATGGGAGGAATACAGTCAATTTTATCCGAACGAAATTTGAGCTGGCAGCCATTACAGGTTTATAAACCATACTGGCAACGAAAACCGATAAAACAAACATCAAGGCTATAACAATTAAATGCCATAATGTCCTGGTGTATAATTATAAGGATCTGAAAGTAATCGGATAAAAGGAATCTGTATGTATTGGCGGAAAATTTGCTATTTAGGCATAGTCGTTTTAGCATTGGCTGCTTGTACTACACCTGAGCAAAAAGCTGCCCGTCAGGCCGAGCGTGCAGCAGCAGAAAAGGCTGCACAGCAAAAACTGCAGCTGGATCTGGCTGCACAGTGTGATACCCGTACTGCTGAATTAATGCGGGAACAAATGCAAAACCCGACATTTTTATCTGATCCTGCCAATGCCAAATTAGCAGAAGAATACCGGCAAAGAGTTAATTTGCCTATTTTTCAGAGTTGTTACAAGCTGGCATGGAATAATTATATTAACAAAATTAAATTGCAGCAGGCGCAGAACTGGGCAATGCAGCGCAGATGGGATGATGATATGGACTGGATGATGTTCCGTCCGCGCTGGTGCCGGGGTGTTCATAACGGACGCTCATACGTTTATCGTTGCTGACATCAAATTAATAAGCAATATAAAACAGGCAGGTACAGGCTGCCTGTTATGCTATTAGTCTATTTTACTGGCTTAATACATCTACACCTTTGGGCGGTGTAAATTTGAACTGATTGCGATTAAACTGCGGATGAGTATTAAGCTGACTGAAAGTAATATTGGTCAGATTACCAAAACTGTCTTTCAGCTGCATATTGGCCAGATTGTCACCACGAAAACCAATACGAATATTCTGATAGCCTGTATCGCTTCGTTTTGGAATGGCCCGAACATAATCAATGCCATTACTGCTGCCATCATCTGACAAGGTATAATTGGCATTCAACGCTAATTTATTCGAAAGAATAGCTGCCGGAGAATCGCCAATGGTCTGATTCTGAGAGCGCTTGGTTACCTGAGCTAAGTCCTGATCATATAACCAGACAGTTTTACCATCACCAACAATAGTTTGCTTATATGGCTGTGTATATTCCCAGCGGAAAAGTCCCGGGCGCTGAATGGAAAATGTTCCTGAAGTAGTTTGAGTACGCTTTTTACTGTGAACAGTCTGACTAAACTGACCGGAAATACCATCTGTATCGGAATTGAATTTTTGCAGAGTATCAAGACCTCCGGCATAGGCCAGAGTTAAATTGACAGTCATAAAGCCGGTTAGTATTGCTTTACTCAAAATTCGCATTAATTACTCCTTTGATGAACTACTAAAGGATATTTTAGCTGCTCCTGAACAAAGATGAAACTAAATTAAGCTATTAATCTCTGTTTGTATAATTACAAAATAAATGAATAATGACAATAGTCTTAACAAATAAGGAATTTGAAAATATCTGGCGAATATATCAATCAATGATGGTATAGGGATTTCTTATTAGTTTACATAAAATTTCTAAGAATTTTCAGAAAATAAATTTGCTAATGAAAAAGCCTTAAGTGAAAAGCTCTTTCATCAGCAATATTGGTGCATTTAATGTTTAGCAGCCTGCTCAAAACGGGCTAAATTCTGTTTAGCCTGTTGAAGCTTTGATGTATTTTCGTTTAATTTATTTTGTAATTCAGCAGTTTTTTCTGTATCTCCTTTAGCCTGAGCCTTGGCCAGTTTACGCTGTGTTTCACTGATTTTGCTGTCTAATTTATTAATTTTCTGAGTGTATTTTTGTCGTAAATCATCATTTGAGCAATTTTGGATGATGTCTGCTTTTTGTGCATTCAGCCGGTTAATTTGCTTTTGATTATGGTTAGCCTGTGCATATTGCAATTGTTTTTCAATCTGTTGCTGTTTTTCTTTACAGGTTTGCCAATTATGATCAGCTAGTGCAGGAATGGAAACTGCTAAAGTCAAAGTTAAAAGAACAGCTTTTGTTGTGCGTGAATAATACATTTTTAATCCTTTTATATATTAATAAATTGATATTGTAATTCATAATAGCTGATTAAAACCATTAAATTGTTAAATCATATTAAATCGCGGTTTATTTAGCAGCGACAGGACATGTATACTCAATCATAATTTTGCCATAACGTAACTTCTATATATGTCTATTGTCTTATTACTCGAATCTGCTTTGTTGAGTTGCCAGCCTGAGGAAAAATGTACGCTAAGTTTAACTGCACAGCAACTGTGCTCAGATACACCTGCGAATAGTCTGAGAAGGGATGAAACAGGTGAAATAAAAGATTTTCGTCTGGCCGGACATCCACCGAAACCTGAGTTAGTGCCTCCCTCCAGAGTTACAAACAGAAATTTAACTACTATAGAAGGTTATGCAGCTTTGTTGCATGCAGTTTGTCATATTGAATTTAATGCAATCAATCTGGCTTTAGACGCAGCCTACCGATTCAGATTATTACCGGAAGAGTTCACACGTGACTGGGTACGGATTGCTGCTGAAGAAGCAAAACACTTTCAGCTTATGCGTCATCGTTTGCAAGCAACCGGATATGATTATGGTGATTTTTCTGCTCATAATCATTTATGGGATATGGCTTATAAAACTGCATTTGATCCATTACTGCGTATGGCTTTAGTACCCAGAGTACTGGAAGCACGAGGGTTGGATGTAACACCGGGAATGCGTAAGAAAATTGCTCAAAAAGGGGATGATGAAACTTGTGCTGTATTGGATATTATCTATCGGGAAGAAGTAGGGCATGTACGTGCGGGAAATTACTGGTATCAGTATTTATGTAAACAGCGCGGACTTGAGCCACTGACATTATTTCGTCGCTTACTCAGTCGTTATGATTTATTTATTTTTCGCGGCTATGTTAATCTGGAAGCACGGGAACGAGCCGGTTTTTCCAGTTTTGAACTGGAAATGCTGGAAAATTTTGAGCAAAACCGCCAGACAGATATACATAACTGGCGGCAGGCTTTACAAAATTAAAAACAGCATATAGCCAGCTCTCACTATATGCTTATCTGTAAATTTATTTCATCGCATTGCATAAAGCATTTACATTATAACGGAACATATCAATGTATGTAGCTGCCGGAGCAGCTTTGCTCAGTGCATCAGAATAAAGACGACCAGATATTTTGGTTTGAGTCTCGCTGGCAATACGCTGAACCATCTTCGGATTTTTTATGTTTTCCATAAATATAGCTTTAATATGATCACGCCGGATCTGGCTGATAATAGCGGCAACCTGACGGGCAGAAGGCTCTGCTTCGGTGCTCATACCTTGTGGCGCAATAAATTCAATCCGGTAACGTTTTGCCATATAACCAAAAGCATCATGTCCGGTTAACACTTTTCGTTTTTCTGCAGGCACTGCATTAAACATTTTGCTTGCCCAGTTATTCAATCCGGCAAGTTGTTGCTGATATGCAGTCAGACGCTGCTGATAATAGGCTTTACCTTGCGGATCCACACTAATCAGAGCATTAGCAATGTTGCGTGCATATATTTGCATGAGAACAGGGTCATTCCAGACATGCGGATCGGTATGCTGATGATGTCCGTGACCATCATCAGCCAGCATTAACGGTTTAATATTCTGAGTAACAGTAAACATCGGTACTCGGCTTTGCTGAGCTGCACGTTGCAAAGCAAGAGGTTCAAGCCCCAGTCCATTAAGCAAAATCAGTTTAGCAGTACGCATGTCACGTAAATCTTTACTTACTAACTGATACATATGTGCATCCTGATCGGTACCAATCAGGTTTCGTACCTGTACTCGTTCACCGCCGATTTGCCGTGTAACATCTCCCAGAATACTAAAGCTTGTGATTACCGGTAATGGTGCTGCATGAATTATGCTGGCAAAACCAGTCAGAAATAAAGTTAACAGACAGATAAACAAACCACGTTTCATCAACTAATATCCTAGAATGAGTTTACTGAAAATTTTTCAGGCAATATGATGACGGTGACGTTTATATAACCGCCATAAAATACCGTTTTCACAACCAATAAATAAAGACAGAATATAAACAAAACCACAGCACAAAATAATTGCCGGACCTGAAGGCAGATCTATATAGTAAGAAAGCAGTAATCCGATAAATCCGCATACTATGGCAATACCGGCAGCAATCGTCATCATGCCTCCCATCGTTTTATGCCATAGCCTTGCACTGATAGCCGGTAACATCATCAAGCCTACAGACATCAGGGTGCCTAAGGCCTGAAAACCAGCTACCAGATTCAAAACGACAAGTATTAAAAAGATAATATGCCAGAGTGTCCCTTTTCCGTTTACGGCACGCAGAAACAGCGGATCGATACTTTCCAGCATCAGCGGCCGGTAAATAACAGCCAGTACCAGCATGGTTATACTGCTGACTACCGCAACCAAAGTTAAGGCTGCGCGATCAACCGATAAAATTGAGCCGAATAATAAATTCAGTAAATCGACGCTATTACCACCACGACTGACCAATACCACGCCTAAAGCCAGACAGGTAAGAAAAAAAGCTGCAAAGCTGGCATCTTCACGTACATCGGCAAAGCGGCTGGCCAGACCGGCCAGTAAAGCCATCAGTAAACCGGCAATAAAGCCGCCTAAACTCATTGCGGGCAGACTGAGACCGGCAATCATATAACCAGCAGCAGCACCCGGTAAAATTGCATGGCCTAAAGCATCACCAACCAGACTCATGCGGCGCATCATCAGAAAAACCCCTACCGGTGCCGTCCCCAAAGCAAGAAATACAATAGAGCAGAGTGCATAACGCATAAAATCGTAATCAGCAAAAGGTTCTGTAAGTAAATGGACAATATTCATCAGTTTTACCTGTCACACCACTGGTTTTGTTCATATTGCTGCATAGCTGCCGCTGCCTTTTGCAGATTATTTTCTGTTATGACTTTATCTGTTTTACCTGCTGCAATTTTTTCACGAGCAATTAATAGCGTATTGGAAAAATAGGCTTGTACTTGTTCATAATCGTGCAAAACGGTAATAACAGTACATTTTTGTTGCTGCTGATATGTCTTGAGTATATCCAGTAAAGCAAATGTGGTTGACGCATCGACAGCATTAAATGGTTCATCCAATAATAATACGCTTGCATTCTGAATCAGCATACGCGCCAGCAATACACGTTGAAACTGGCCGTTGGAAAGCTGAGCAATACTGCGGTCTTTATATTGCAACATCCCTACCTGGTTAAGTACATTAAAAATTCGCTGATACATGGTTTTAGATATACTGGCAAAAAAACCGGTTTCATACCATAAACCCATTGCTACCAGTTCAAATACACTCATCGGCTGGCTACGATCAATATCCGACTGCTGAGGCAGATAAGCAATATCGGAACGCTGCAATTTTCCCCAGCTAATTTGCCCGCTATCAGGGCGAACAAGATGCATAATGGCTTTAAGCAAAGTTGATTTACCCGCTCCGTTCGGACCAAATATAGCCCACATCTCATTCTTATTAAAATCAATATTGATATGATGAATAGCAGGTCGATGTCTGTAGCTCACAGTAACATTTAAAAGCTGAATACTCATGATCCGCACACCGCCCATGCATACATTAACCAGAGTAAAACCAGAATCAGGCTTACCCATGACAGACGTTTTATTGCTCCGCAAAGCAAGAGTGAAAACATACTGAGCCTTTAATAAGCAATTTTAATCAAGAATGTTACTATATAACATTACATAAATGATACCTTATAACATTATATATATGCAAAATGTTACTTAGTCTGTTCAGCAAATGTGAATGATTGGTGATGAGTGAGCATCCTGATGGGTAAACGATTCGGATGTAAAGCCTGCTGTAAGCGTACCGATAAAGGAGAGGGCAAACCAAGAATAGATGCAGCTATAGCTTCAGCGCATAGCGGAGCAGTAATCAATCCACGGCTGCCATGAGCGGTATTGATAAATGCTCCCGGCAGCCATGGACAGGGCTGAGTAAGCGGGTAGTTTTTATCCATACGTAACTGCGCATAATACTTGAACATAGCAGATGTATCGCCGATTGGTCCGACAACCGGTAAATGATCATAAGCATCACAGCGTATGGCTGCATGTCCCTGCAAAGGGTTATCAGAATCTAAGTTAGCTGCAAGATGCGGCATCCATTGGCGTAATTGCTGCCAATTTTCTTTTTCGTCTTCACTGGTTAAATCATCATTGGTTTGATTGGGATGAAAGGTAGCACCAAAACACAATTTATCACGCCATTGCGGGGTAATATAACTATTTGCACTCAATGCGCAGTGTGGCTGTACAGCCTTCTGTTTTATACTGGCAGTAGTTGTTTGACCACGTATTTTATGAAGCGGCCATCCGGCTACCGGATACAAAAAATTACTTTCGGCTCCGGCACAAATGACAATATGTGATGCATTAAGTGAAAATGCCTCAAGCTGATTCTGACAATCTATCTGCCATAAATCTTTTTGCCGGCAAATAGCATTTACTTTCGTTGTTGTTAATACCTGAATCAGCGGGTGCCTGAGCATATTCTGAATCCAGCTGAGAGGATTAATTGCAGCGCCATAAGGCCACCATAAACCACTATGCGGCAAATCTATACCGGCAATCTGACTGGCTTCTTCCTGTGTAACCGCATGAAATAATTTACTTTGCGGATTTTGATTAGCCAGCAGCATATTACGTTGCTGTTCTTTTGAATTGTAATTCAGATGGATAACACCGCAATCCAGCCAGCCCTGGCCGGCAGGCAAACAGTTGCTGAGCAGTGCCCGGCTGTAGCCATAGCTAGCTAGTAGTAGCTCAGTCTGAACTGTAGCATGCGCCGAAATTTTTGCGTATAACAGACCAAGATGATTGCCTGAGGCTGCGCTGGCAATTGTATGCTGTTCTATGACTGTTACTGCTATACCACGCTTTGCCAGAGCAAAAGCAGTGGCAGCTCCGGCAATACCTGCGCCAATCACCACCACGGATTTAACCGGTAATAAGTCCGGCAAAGTAAGCCATGGTTTATATCTGAATTCAGAATATACGGGCGTCGTACTTGTACAGGCTAGACCGGGATTAAGCTGAACCCATTGTTCATATACATGCGGCTGAATAAGAATAAATTTTCCTGCATGACGAAATGGATAACTAAATACCGGTTGGTGCTGCCAGAATATCCTGGCTTCAAGCCAGAGCTGTACAATAATCTGGCCAGCAGGTGATTGTGCAGTTAAAGACTCAGGCCAGTCTTGTGCAATTATTATGATTTCTGCCTGCTCATCACTGCCTATCTTCTCAGCCAGTTCATCTGGCTTCGGCCACCCGTGGAAAGTATAAACGCTCATGGCTGACGAGCAGAGGTATGAGTTTCAGAAGAAGAACTGGCTCCCTGATTAAGCCATAACCATTGCTGCTGTAATGTTTGTCGCAAACTGTCCTGTTTTTGTTGCGAAGTGTGTAAACCGGCAGTCAGTTTCTGATAATCAATAGTAAAGGAAGGGCGGCTAAAAGTGCCATTAATGCGTAATGGCAGTAAATTTTGCTGCTGGGCACGCCGGGTAGCAATCAGCACATTATAATCCATTTGCTGCTGTAACCATTTAACACTACCCATACCTTTAATATCAAAGTTATCAGCATGCAATTCTATTCGTCCGTTTTTACTATTACCGTTCTCTACCGGAATAAACAGCTTAATAATACGGAATGGTGTTTGGCTGGTTTCATTGTAAGCAACGGTAGTCTGATTTTCACCGTTTTGCAGAATATTATTGATATCAATCCCATTCCAGAAACCCTGATGGATTTGTAATTTAGCATTACCAGTCAGAGTCGACAGCCATTGATTACGGTTCATTCCATTACCATGTAACTCAAAATCGGCATCTGCAGTTCCATCAAGGTTATGCCAGCCAAATGTATCCTGAAGAAAAGATTTAATCTGCACGTTATTTACATGTTGCTGAATTTTCCAGCTCAAAGGATTGGCATTACTAATCTGTAACATTCCCTGAGTGTTTCCGCCATACATCTGAATACTGAATGGTTGCAGTGTAAAATTATGCACATCAATTGAAAGATTGGTTTTCAGTTGATTCAGCTGCACTTTATGTGTCTGCAAAGAATCGATATTAAGCAGGATATTAACAGAACGGTTTTTAAACCAGTTTTGCCACAACTTTTGCCAGTCAGACGGAAGTATACCGGTAGTATTATCTGTATACGGGCGCAGATTTAGCTGAACAAGATGAATATTTCCATGCACTTTTCCTGAATTTTTATCACTTTGGTAATTTAAATTAATATCCACAGGCTGATTATCGAACAGACCTTGTAATACTAACTGTGCATTTCCGTTGTCATCTCCATGAAGGCTGCCAGTCAGATCACTGATAAACCGCGAATTGGGCAGAGCATTAACAGTATCCTGATGGCTGTTAACCGATAAATTACTAATTTTCCAATGTCGCATATCCAGCCAGTTTAACTGACCGCTCACGGTTAAAGCCGTTTGATATAAATGGCTTTGCCAGCCGCTATCAATCTGAAACTGTGATAAAGACCATTGATTCTGTATCCAGCTAGTATTACTGGCTGATAAAGTTGCATTAATCTCATTATCACCAATTTGTGCGGTAGCCACACCATTTAATTGAGGTAATAAGAGTTTAGCCCAACCAAGTTGCCAGTTCTGGCCATTACCTGAAATATGCAACTGATTATGCTGACTGTGCCATTGCCATTGGACAGCAGTTGTCTGAAAAAGCTGCTGCTGAGGCAGCCAGCGCGCATCAAAATGCCATTGTCCGTTACTATCACCCAAAGAAGGTAAGTTAGTTTTTACTTCCAGATTGACATCCTGCCACTGCATAACTGCATCAGGACGATAAACAGCACTTAGCTGACATTGCATAGTCTGCATGTATTGGCCGCTGAGCGTCCCACCCAGTTTAAGCAAACTGTTATTACCAAGATTATGCCATTGTAAATTTAGCTGATTAATTTTCTGAATATTTTGTCCGTCATTGATGCGGAAGCTGGCATTTTCCAAAATAAAGCGATTAATTTTCAATTGATTATTTTTATGTTGTTGTTCCCATAAATCGCTCAGATTCCATTGCCCCTGACTATCTCTAACAAGATTAACGTGTGCATTTGTAAGCTGTAATTTTTCAATTGTCATGCGACCGAACAAACTTTGCCAACCTAAACCAATTTTCATATCATCAATATGAATATCGTCTGCTTTGCTGAATTTATTTTTAATACGTACATTGTGCAAAATAACTGTAGGGCGTGGAAACATAGCACGGTTTATATCCTGGTCAAAAACAACCTGATGGCCACTATTTGCCATCATGGCATTTACCCGTTTATTAATTTCTTCTGCATTAAATAAATAATGCAAAACGGCTATATCAATGGCCAGCAAAAGGATAATGCTCAGGCAGCTGAATACGATCAGCTTCAACCAGAATTTGCCTGAATGCAATAAGGAAATCATATTGAATTAAAATTGGATTATTCTCAAAAACTTTGTTCTGATTTATCATCAGAACAAAGAAACAAAATATATTTTTTAAATAAAACAAATTCAATCAATAAAATAAAAATATCCTACTGATTAAATTAGAAGCCAACAATCAGCTTAGTCAATTAAGTAAACGAATCTATTGAAAGACCAGTGATTGTAAGATAAAGATAAATGCCAGCCTGTTTAACAGACTGGCTGCAAATCTAATGATGCATATGATGATTATCTGAACCAGAAGAACCGACACTGACAGGAACATTAAGCATTAACGGTTTGGCATAACGAAAAGTTAAACGCACCGGAATTGTTGTCCCTTTTACTAAGGGCTTTTTTAAGCCCATTAACATAATATGCATTTTTCCCGGTTGAAGCTGCGTCACCTTACCGGCAGGCAAGGGCAGACCTTGCGGTAAAGGGCGCATTTTCATAACGCCATCTATTTCGGTTGTTTCATGCACTTCACCAGACATAGCCACCGGGCTGGATACACTCAGTAAAACATCATCTTTACCTGAATGATTATCCAAATCCATAAATACACCACTGGAAGACATTCCCGGCACACTGAACCGTGCCCATGCATGATTAGCAGCAATACCTTGTGCCAATACCAAACCTGCATATGAAGCCAATAAAGTCGAAAACAAAATTTTTTTCATAATTATCATCTTTATAAAAGCAGATATAAAATTTGTTGTACCCGTATGACCTTAACCGGAGCAAGTTGCCATAAAAAACATTATACAGCTAAATGCGGAGCAATAATTTGTAAAAGCTGGGCAAGAATTTTGGGATTTGCAGCAACAATATCCCCACTATCCAACCAAGTTTGTTCACCATGCATATCAGTAACAATACCACCAGCTTCCTGCACAATCAGAGCACCACCAGCAATATCCCAGGGTTTCAGGTTAAACTCAAAATATCCGTCAACTCTGCCGCAGGCAACATTACATAAATCCAGAGCAGCTGAACCTTCTCTGCGACCACCGGCTGTTTTAGCCAGTACGTCTTTTAAAATTGCCAGATAGGTATCCATCATGCTTTGATCAACAACTGGAAAACCTGTGGCTATCAGGCTGCGCAATAAGTCACTTCGATTGCTAACCCGAATACGCTTATCATTAAGCAAAGCGCCCTGACCCCGGCTGGCAACATATAAATCATTCTGTTCCGGTGCATAAACCAGTGCTTCGGCTAAAGTACCTTTATGCAGCAAAGCCATAGAAATAGCGTACTGTTTATGTCCGTGTAAATAATTGGTTGTCCCGTCCAGCGGATCAATAATCCATTGATATTCCGCATTAGTATTACCTAAATGACCAGCCTCTTCACTCAAAACAGCATGATGAGGATAGACTTCCTGAATAGTGTTAACAATAATATGCTCAGCCTCACGGTCTACATCTGAAACAAAATCATTAGCAGCTTTGTTATCAATTTTAATGTTGTTTAAATTGCTGCTGGCGCGATGCATCATTTGACCGGCTTTGCGTGCTGCTTTCCACGCAGTAGTTAATATAGGATTCATGCTAATTCTCGAGATAGGGCTTAAAAGCTAAAACAGATATACAATGGGTATTTTAAAGAACAAATGCCGCATAGAAACGCTGCGGCAATATAAACAGAATATTGCCAATTATACGACAAAAAGTGTTTTTGCCAAAATTATGCTCTCATAGCAGATTGAGAGGCCTGATTTTGCTATAATACGCAGAATTTCTGCATTCAGCAGATTTCTGTATTAATCACTGATATGAATAAACCTGTTCTACCGGATTTTCTCAACAACATTACTATTGTACTTAGCCGAACCAGTCATCCTGCCAATATCGGATCTGCAGCAAGAGCCATGAAAACAATGGGTTTAACCAGACTTACTCTTGTTGCACCGAATTTGATGCAGACGCCAATGACATCTGACCCTGCTAAGTTCGATTATGCCAATCCAGCTGCATTTGTATTACCTGAAGAAAGCTTTATCCTGGCCTCAGGTGCTCGTGATGTACTGGAAAATGCACGGATTGTCGCTACACTGGATGATGCTCTTGCAGATACTACTTTATCTTGCGCCTTAACCAGCCGGCGGCGTGAGTTGTCCGCTCCGCTACATACCCCGCGGGAAATCATGCCCTCATTAATTTCGGCAGCCGGTACAGGTCAGCAAATAGCACTGGTATTTGGAAATGAAACTTTTGGATTAAGTATAGATGAAGTTCAAAGTTGCAATCGTCTGATTACTATTAATGGTAATCCGGATTATTTTTCTCTTAATCTGGCCCAGGCGGTGCAAATTATATGTTATGAATTGTTCAGCCATGTTGATATCAGCATGACACATCTAAAACAAGAACAGAATCTGGCTACTCATCAGCAAACAAGCGGTATGGTAGAACATTTACAACAGGTAATGAATTTGGCCGGCTTCTTTAACCGGCGCAATGAAAAAAGGCTGATGCGACGCATGGCTGCAATGTTCGACCGTGCACAGTTAAGCACAGAAGATATCGATGTCTTGCGCGGATTCTACAATACTGTTAGTCAGCAATTACAAAAAAATCAAAATTAGTATTATATTGTAAATATTTGTCTGCAAAAGAAAAGGGTGCCAGTATGAATTATTCTTCAGATCCGATTTGGTGGCGTTTAAAAAAAACGATCGTACGCGATCTGGCCAGTCTGTTAACGGCACCACCTCCATGGATATCATCTGCCGAGATACCAGTTTCAGTACTATTGGGAGATGAAGGATTCCGATTTTTACTTTCTCTGGATGAGCAGCCTGAAAGCCTGTATTTATTTCTGAAAAAACATGGCGGATATCAGAGCCGCCTGGGCATTTATGCAGAACGTTTACTCAGGTATTGGTTTTTACATGCTCCGCACAGCAGACTGATTGCACATAATGTGCAGGTTCAGCATAATCAGCAAACATTGGGGGCTTTCGATTTTATCGTACAGTTAAATGAAAGTATTTACCATCTGGAGTTAGCAACTAAATATTATGGCAGCCGGTCAAATCAACTTGAAAACTTTACCGGTCTGAATCCGACTGACCAGCTTATTAATAAAATGCATAAAATCCAGCAGCAGCTCAGGTTAAGCACGGAGCCTGCTGCTGAAAATATCCTGAAAGATTTATCTTTGGAACATGAGCAATTGCAACATGCCAGCATTATTCGCGGTATGCTGTTTATGCCTGAACCACAGCAACAATTGCCAGCACCATTAAATTCTTTGAGCTGGCAAGGGTATTATGTAGAAAACTGGGATGAATTTAAATGCTCAGAAAATAGTCGTTTTTACGTACTTGACCATTTATCTTTTCTGTCTCCTGCACGCATCAGTAGTAATGCTATAGTTACCTTCAATCAGATTAAGCAAATCCGCCAGGGTATGGTTGTAGTGGTTGAAGTGCGTGCAGACGGCTGCTGGCATGAAGTGCAGCGTATAATGAAAACAAATTGTAAAAACAACTAAACCTGAACAGCGGCAAGTGTTTTTATCAGTACATAGGTTTTTGTAAGGGCTTATGGTACACTTGCCATTTAATTTTTGTCTGCATGAGTAAATGCCCGTGTGCGTACAGCCCAAAAGCAGTAGCTTAAGACAAATGAAACCAAAACCAGATCAACTGACATCTAAGGGTTTACGATGAGCGTAACAGTAGAAAAATTAGATAATTTAGAGCGTAAAATCATTTTGGCTCTGAACTGGGAAGACATCAGAGCAAAAGTCAACGCACGCATGAAAGTAGCACAGAAACGTGCCCGTGTTGATGGCTTTCGTCCCGGTAAAGCACCGCTGAGAATAATCGACTCTATGTACGGCTATGGTATTCGTGACGAAGTATTGAACGAAATGACCCATAAAGCATTTGAAGATATCATTGTAGCTGAAAAACTAAAAGTTGCTGGTCTGAAAAGCCTGACTGCTTTGGAAGATGCCGATCAGGATGATGAAAAAGTTTATAAAATTGCCGTAGTATTTGAAGAATTTCCAGAAATCAAAGTCGGTGATTTAAGTAATCAGGAAGTAACGAAGTTCAGCACTGAAATCGGTGATGCAGAAATAGATAAAACTGTTGATATTCTGCGCCAGCAGCGTACCCGTTTTAATCATGTTGAACGTGAGGCACGTGAAGGTGATCGGGTTATTATTGACTTTGCCGGCAAAATTGACGGTGAGGCCTTTGCTGGTGGTACTGCTGAAAATTATCCGTTTATGCTGGGCAAAGGCCAGATGCTGCCGGATTTTGAAGCAGGTATTGCTGGCATGAAAGAAGATGACGTAAAAGAAGTTGCCGTTACTTTTCCGGAAGATTACCAAAGCAAAGAGCTGGCAGGAAAAACTGCAAATTTCACTATTACTCTGAAAAACGTTTCTGAAGCAGTTCTGCCGGAAGTAAATGAAGAATTTGCCAAGTCACTTGGTATTGAAGACGGTGATGTCGAAAAAATGCGTGCTGAAATTAAAAAAAATGTCAGCCGTGAAGTAAACCGTCGCGTTAGCGAAATGACTAAAGACAGTGCAATTAATGCATTACTGGCTGCAACACCGATTGAAGTACCTTCCTCACTGATTACAGAAGAAGCTAAAAGCATGGCAGCAAGAATGAAAGAAAATTTTGCTGCTCAAGGTATGGATCAGAAAGATCTGGAATTACCTCTGGACATGTTTAACGAACAGGCTAGTCGTCGTGTTACCATCAGCCTGATTATGGGTGAATTGGTTCGTGAAGAAAAGCTTGAGCCAACAGAAGAGCAGGTGCGTAACGTTATTAATGAATTTGCTGATAGCTATGAAGATCCTCAGGAAGTTATCGACTGGTACTACAACGACAGAAAAAATCTTCAGGCACCTACTTCATTAGCCATTGAGCAGAATGTAGTTGATTATGTATTAGGCAAAGCAAAAGTGACTGATAAAGTACTGACTTTTGATGAAGTAATGGGTCAGCAGGCCCAAGCCTGAATCTAAAATACATAATCTGATATGACCAAGCACCGAAGTAGTTGCAAAGCTGCTTAGGTGCTTTTATTTCAACTGAGGAAAAAATATGTCACATATTGAAAATCTGGGTCTGGTACCTATGGTAGTAGAGCAGAGCGGCCGCGGAGAACGTGCATACGACATTTATTCACGCCTGCTTAAAGAGCGCATTATTTTTATGGTAGGACCGGTTACCGATGAAACTGCCAATCTGGTGGTTGCCCAGTTATTATTTCTGGAAAGTGAAAATCCTGACAAGGATATTTCTCTTTACATTAACTCTCCGGGTGGTTCAGTTACAGCAGGCATGTCAATTTTTGATACGATGAATTTTATTAAGCCTGATGTAGCAACTTTGTGTCTGGGACAGGCTGCCAGTATGGGTGCTTTTTTACTTTCTGCAGGGGCTAAAGGTAAACGTTTTGCCCTGCCTAATAGTCGCGTTATGATTCACCAGCCGCTTATCAGTGGCGGATTAGGTGGTCAGGCCTCAGACATTGAGATCCACGCACGTGAGTTACTTAAACTGAAAAAACAATTAAACGAGCACCTTGCCCGTCATACCGGACAAAAGCTTGAACAGATTGAAAAAGATACCGATCGTGATAATTTCATGTCAGCCGAAGAAGCGAAAAAATATGGTTTGATTGATGAAGTACTAGTCCACAGGCCTAAATAGAATTTTTAGAAGCAGACATTTAGATAGTATATCTACTACAATAAAAAACGAAACCTTCGAACAAGGTTTCGTTTTTTATTGTAGTATTTATAACATGTATGCTAACATTATTTTTATCTTGAATAAATAAATAGAATATTATTGTTTACGCTGATTGCTTATACCCATCAGCATAGCTAAGATTACCATTACTGATAAAGTAGCTGTACCACCATAGCTTACCAATGGCAAAGGCACTCCTACCACAGGTAATATCCCGCTAACCATACCCATATTTACAAATGCATAGCAAAAAAGGGTCATGGTTAATGCTCCGGCCAGGGTTCGGCAATATAAAGTGGGCGCTTTAAAGGTTATATAAAGGCCGCGCACAAGAATAAACGTATATACGGTTACCAGTAAAATATTTCCTATCAGGCCAAACTCTTCTCCAAACACTGCAAAAATGAAGTCTGTAGTTGATTCAGGAATATAATCTAAATGAGTTTGCGAACCTTCTAACCATCCTTTGCCCCATATTCCGCCAGAACCAATTGCTGTCATGGATTGGAGAATATGGTATCCGGCACCCAGTCGGTCTTTAGTTGGATCCAGTAAAGTCAATACACGCATACGCTGATAATCATGCATACCGTAATTCCAGATCAATGGCAGCATAGCAACGAAACCAATAACTGCTGAAATGATGACTTTCCACGGTAAACCGGCAAAAAATATCACGAACAGACCTGAAGCCATAATCAGAGTAGCGGTTCCCAAGTCCGGCTGTTTTAAAATCAGTGCTACCGGAATGAATATCAGTACGAAAGCAATAATATAATGATACCAGCGAATATTACTTTCATTTTTCTGAAAGTACCATGCAATCAGCATCGGGACAGCAATTTTCATAATTTCTGAAGGCTGAATACGGGCTACACCAACATTCAGCCATCGTGTGGAACCATTTACCGTAATTCCGGCAAAATGTACCCCAATTAATAGCAAAATCCCCAAACAATATGTAGGTAAAGCAAAATTACTTAATATCTGAGGAGGAGTACGTGCAATAACCCATAGTAAAATAAAACTTAGAATAGTATGCAGGGTTTTATTTTCAAGCTGACCAAAATCCTGACCATCGGCAGAATAAAGCAAAAATAAACTCATTACATAAATAATCAACATGGCATAAAAAAGCCATACATCCATCGGTGCCCAGAGTTTGATCCAGAGACGTTTAAACCATTTTTGTTCATTGATCATAGTTTATCTCACAGACCTGGTTGAGGACGATAAGCACGCAATAACGGAGGTAGGTCAGTCTGACTATGCTCATTATGTTGTTTTGCATCCATCATGGCATTATTGGATAAATCATTCACCGGTAAATCAGCAGAATTAGTTGCTTCTTTTGCACTAGGGAGATTTTTTAATTTCAAAAGATAAAAATCAGCTAATTGACGAGCCAGAGGAGCCGCTGTAGCACCCCAACCATTGTTTTCAAGAATAACTGCAATCGCTATCTGTGGCTTATCTGCAGGCGCAAATGCAATAAACCATGCATGGTCTCTCAGCTGTACTTTTAATGCTGCCGCATTATAACGTGCACCTTGTTTAATCTGCACCACCTGAGCTGTACCGGTTTTGCCGCCCATAGTATAAGCAAGACCCGAACCCACTGCCGCAGCCGTACCACCCGGTTTTAATACTTTTTGCATAGCATCTTTAACATATTCAAAATTGCCACGTTTGAAAGGAACAGTTCTAACCGGTTGCGGATCGATTAAAGTCATTTTTTTCGAATTATGGTCAAGTAATGCCTGAACCAAATGAGGGCGGTAAACAACACCATCATTACTGAGAATTGCTGTAGCAAAAGCCATCTGCAGAGGAGTATACGCATTATAGCCCTGACCGATGGCCATGCTCACACTATCAGCCGGCTGCCATACGCGTGCCTGAGGTTTAGAGCGGGCAAATCTTTTTTCTTTCCAAGCGCGTGTTGGCAATACACCAGCATATTCATGATTTATATCAATACCAGTCTGCTTACCAAGATTAAACTCAGCTAAATAAGGTGACATACGATCCACCCCCATTTCATAGCCCAGACGGTAAAAAAATGTATCTGACGAAACCTGAATAGCTTTATTCAGATTGGCTGATCCATGACCACCTCGCGCAGCATCCCTGAACTGATGAGTTGATCCGGGAATACTCCAAAACCCCGGAGCAGGTAAAACTGTACTCTGAGTCAGTTTGCCACTTTCCAAAGCAGCCATTGCCAGAAAAGGCTTAAATGTAGATCCGGGAGGATACATACCCTGAGTCGCACGATTTAAAAGCGGGTGACGCCAGTCTTCATTCAGACTTTTCCACGTATCAGTATCGATTCCGTCAATAAACAGATTCGGGTTATAGCTGGGTTTGGATACCATGGCCAGTATCGCACCCGTTTGCGGATTAATAGCAACTAAAGCACCACGTTTATCACCCATCAACCGGTCTGCTTCTTGCTGTACACGGATATCGAGTCCCAGGCGAAGCGTTTGTCCGGGCACTGCCGGCACTGTTTTAATAGTACGAACAATATGTCCCTGCGCATCCTTCTCAACTTCACGATAACCCGGAATACCATGTAATTGCCGTTCATAGTATTCTTCCAGCCCCATTTTTCCTATATGAGTACTACCACGATACAGTGTCGTCAGTTCAGCTTTGTCGAGAGCTGCCATATCGCGATCACTGATACGACCGATATAGCCTACGATGTGAGCAAGTAATTCGCCATAAGGATAGTCGCGAAATGTTCGCGCATTAATTTCAACACCCGGAAAGCGATAAAGTTCAGCCGCCAGACGGCTGGCTTCTTCCATTGTTAACTTAAGTTTTAAAGGTACTTTTTCATAAGAACGGTATTCTGCACGAAATTTATTAAACCGCTTCATATCGCTGGGGGTAATGTCCACATAGTTGCGCAAGGCATTAATTGTATCTTCGAGTTTACCCGGTATCTGATTAGGAGTTATCTCAAGAGAATAAGCCGGATAGTTATGTGCCAGTACCACACCATTAACATCAACTATTTCTCCACGAATGGGTGGCGTAGGAATTAATGAGATACGATTATTGGTAGCAGCAATGACATATTCATCATATTTGATTACCTGCAAGTATACAAACCTGGCAATCAGCATAGAAAAACAAATAATAATCAAAGCAAAGGCTACTGCAATCCGTAAACCTAGATCGCCATTTTGCGCAGGTTTAGATACACGCTTTTTTTTAGTTCGGAATTGCAGTGCTTTCATAGACGTCTTGAATAGGCGAGATAAAGCATGAATTTAGATAAAAGAGGCCAGAGCAGAGCACTGATAAATGGTGAAACAAACAGATTCCAGCCACTAAAATGATGGGTCGAAAAGAAGTGTACAACCACTAAAATCAAAGTCATTAGCATCAGACTCCCGAAAATAGTCAGAGCCTGATAAGTATATGAATAGCCGAGCATCTGATGTCTGTTTTGTTCAATCAGATAGACAGCTGCCATCAAACCTAATGCGTGCTGTCCGAACGGAGTACCAATTCCCACATCCAAGAGCAGTCCTAATACAAAAGCCATACCGATACCAATATTTTGTGGTCGGTGCAAGCTCCAATACAATGTCATCATAGCTGTTAATGCAGGCAGGCAGGCAGCCAGAGGCTGGGGAAACGGGATCAGATCCAGAAATAATGCAATTACTAAGCTTAATACAATAAGCCTTTTTCTGGTATGGCGGTGCAAGCTGTCAACTTCAGTCATGATTGATGGATAAGGTATTAGTGGCTTTTGCATCAGCATAATGATCAACTATCTGCGCATGCTTTTGCGGGATAACCAGTACAAAATTACTATTGCGTAGTTGCGCTACAGGTTCAATCTGTGTCCGGTAATAGGGTGAACCATTACCACTCTGCGCTTGTATGACAGTGGCAATAGGTATCCCGGCAGGATAAATACTATCCATGCCTGAAGTAACCAGTAAATCATTACGTAACAGGCTGGCATTAGCCGGAAAGTAACGCAGATCCAAACTACCTGAACGGCCATAAACCAGTGTGCGTACTCCGGTACGCATTACCATCGCCGGAATAACTGCATTACTATTTGTAATTAGTGTCACTTCAGAACTCAATGGCTGAACAGCTGTAATCTGACCAATCAGACCATGTTCATCACTTACGGCATCACCCTGTCGAATTTGATGATGACTGCCTTTATCTATAATGAAGCGGTCAGTCAGCGGATTAGTATCACTTGATACAATCTGTGCAACCTGCGCCTGAGGTAATGCTGCTTTTTGAAGCTGAGTCAGATGATCAAGACTGATTACTGACTTTAACTGTACGTCACGCTGACTAATTTGTAATTTAAGCTGCGCATTTTGAGCCTTCAACAATTTGTTTTCATCGCTCAGATTCTGCTGCTTTTCAAGAAACACCATACCATTAGATACAGCATTAACCGGCTGCATAGCCAGCCATTGTAAAGGATATAATGCGGTACCGATATAATTGCGGCTAATTTTAACCACATCATACCGGTTATCAAGCAACAGCAATACAACTGCTAACAGTGACAGTACAACCAGTTTACTGGTACTGCGCAGACCATTGTGTACAAAATTGAGTGAAGGCTCTGCCATTATTATCTTATGTCTGATAAACAGTGCTGCATTTACGGATTGGATACAAATACAGAGTTCATTTTACCAATCATATCCAATGCATGACCAGAACCCCGTGCAACACATGTCAGCGGGTCTTCTGCAATCATAACAGGCAAGCCGGTTTCCTCAGAAAGCAAACGATCCAAACCTTTAAGCAAAGCGCCGCCTCCGGTTAACACCAAACCACGGTCGGCAATATCCGCACCCAGCTCTGGGGGAGTCTGCTCCAAAGCATTTTTAACTGCCTGTACAATCTGATTAAGTGGTTCAGTCAGCGCTTCCAAAACTTCATTCGAACTGATTGTAAAAGCACGAGGAATACCTTCTGCCAGATTGCGGCCTTTTACTTCAATTTCTTTTACTTCCATACCGGGGAAAGCAGAACCGATATTTTTCTTAATTTCTTCAGCAGTAGATTCACCAATTAGCATGCCATAATTGCGGCGCACATAGTTAATAATGGCATCATCAAATGCATCACCACCTACGCGGATTGAGTGAGAATAAACCACACCAGATAAAGAAATCACACCAACTTCAGTTGTTCCGCCACCAATATCCACGACCATTGAGCCTGTTGGTTCTTCAATAGGCAAACCAGCACCAATTGCTGCTGCCATAGGCTCTTCAATCAGATTTACAATCGATGCGCCGGCTGCCAGAGCTGAATCACGAATAGCTTTACGTTCTACCTGAGTTGAACCGCATGGAACACAAATAACGATTCGGGGAGCTGTAAACCGGCTGTTGTTTACCTTTTTGATAAATTGCTTGAGCATTTTTTCAGTGACATTAAAGTCAGCAATCACACCATCTTTCATAGGTCGTATTGCCTGAATGCTTCCCGGCGTACGCCCCAGCATTTTCTTTGCTGCTGTTCCCACAGCCAGCATGCCGTTTTTAGCATTTATGGTGTCATTTTGCACGGCTACCACAGACGGCTCGTTTAAAACAATACCCTTATTTTTAATAAAAATCAAAGTGTTGGCGGTACCAAGATCAATAGCCAGATCATTGGATAAATATTTGGAAAAAAAGCGAAACATGAGGATGTCCTAATGAACTTTTAAATTATAAGTATGGCAAAAGCAGTTTTGCGGCGCACTGTACTCAGCAAATCAGTACGCCAAAGAATAGGGTTTTCGGTTATAATTCTATATTATGTAACAACCGAATCAGAACGCGCAATGATACCGCAGTTTGCCCGTTTTGCTAAATCAAATTTAAGGATTTTTGATGGCTTTAACATTAAGTGATGTAGATAAGCTCGCACGCCTCTCTCGCTTGAGTCTTTCAGAAGCAGAGCGAAATAACATGCTGACAGAGCTGAACCATGTATTCGATCTGGTCGAAAAAATGCAGGAAGTCAATACTGACGGGATTGAACCGATGGCACATCCGCATGAACTGGCCTTGCGTTTACGCGACGATGCAGTTACTGAAAAAGACGAGCATCATGCAATCCAATCATGTGCACCGCTGGTAGACAGGGGTTTATATCTTGTGCCTAAGGTTATTGAATAACTCAACCCTTACCATAATGACTTGTTCATTCATATTTAAATTTATTGCAGGTAACTACAGACAGTGTTGCCTGAAAGTTATATAACCACTATGCCAAAAAATTATACATTAAAACAGTGCAGTGACTTACTGCAATCAAAACAGGCTTCAGCTGTCGAATTGGCGCAGGAGTATCTGGCTGCAATTGAAAGTGAAAATGCCAGTCTTAATGCCTATATAACACTGGATAAAGAACGCACTATTGCTGAAGCTAAGGCAGCTGACACACGTTTGGCGCAGGGTTCAGCAAATGTATTAACCGGTGTACCCATAGCCTATAAAGATATATTCTGCCAGCAGGGATGGCGCAGTGCCTGTTCCAGCAAAATGCTGGATACTTTTACTGCACCTTATACAGCAACAGTAGTTCAGAATTTGCTTGATGCAGGTATGGTAACCCTAGGCAGAACCAATATGGATGAATTTGCCATGGGTTCAACAACTGAGTCTTCTTACTATGGTATAACTCACAATCCGTGGAAGCTTAATCATGTTCCGGGTGGTTCCTCTGGCGGTTCAGCAGCAGCCGTGGCTGCGCGGCTAGCACCGGTTGCGCTGGGTTCAGATACTGGCGGTTCCATTCGCCAGCCTGCCTCACACTGTGGTATTACTGGTCTGAAACCCACCTATGGTGTAGTTAGCCGTTTCGGTATGGTTGCTTATGCTTCCAGTTTTGATCAGGCCGGACCAATGGCTCAGACAGCAGAAGATTGCGCCTTGTTAATGAATAGTATGGCGAGTTTTGATGAGCGGGACTCTACCAGTATTGAGCGAAATAAAGAGGACTATACCCGCGATTTAAATCAATCATTACAAGGTTTAAAAGTAGGTCTGCCGCGCGAATTTTTTGGCGAAGGTCTGGACGCACAAGTACATGCATCAATTGATCGTGTTGTAGAAGTACTCAAAAAACTGGGTGCGGAAATTGTAGATATTTCTTTACCACATACAGAACTATCCATTCCTGCCTATTATGTACTGGCTTCAGCAGAAGCCAGTACAAACCTGTCACGCTACGACGGTGTTCGTTATGGACATCGCGCTGCTGAATTCGGTAATCTGGATGAGATGTACAGTAATACCCGTGCCGAAGGTTTCGGGTCTGAAGTAAAACGCCGCATTATGATAGGCACTTATGTTTTATCTCACGGTTACTATGATGCTTACTACCTGAAAGCACAAAAATTACGCAGAATGGTTGCAAACGATTTCCAGGCAGCATTAAAACAGTGCGATATTATTCTGGCTCCGGTTGCGCCTACTGCAGCACCATTATTAGAAAGCCATAATAGTGATCCTGTTGAAATGTATCTTTCTGATATTTACACCGTTTCTTTAAATCTTGCCGGTTTACCGGGTATTTCTCTGCCGGCAGGATTTACCACAAGCGGATTACCCGTAGGCGCTCAGCTTATCGGTAATTATTTCGCAGAAAGCCGTCTGCTAGGTATTGCACACCAGATTCAGCAACATAGTGACTGGCATACCAGAACTCCATTTGTACAATAATTGCCAGTATACGAATTGAAAGAAGACAGAATGAATTGGGAAACAGTAATCGGTCTGGAAATCCACGTTCAGTTAAACACGCGTTCCAAAATTTTTAGTGGATCATCTACTGCATTTGGCGCAGCACCCAATGCTCAGGCCAATGTTGTGGATTGCGCACTGCCTGGCGCCTTACCAGTAATGAATCGTGATGTAGTGAACAAAGCCATTAAACTTGGATTGGCTTTAGGTGCGAATATTAACCGGAAAAATGTTTTTGACCGGAAAAACTACTTTTATCCGGACTTGCCTAAAGGTTATCAGATTAGTCAGCTTGATTTGCCGATAGTTGAGCACGGAAAACTTGAAATCGTGGTTGGTAATGAAGTTAAAACTATTAATGTTACCAGAGCTCATATGGAAGAAGATGCCGGTAAATCCATCCATGATGAATTTGAACACTATACCGGAATTGATTTAAACCGGGCTGGTACACCGTTACTGGAAGTCGTGTCAGAACCGGAAATGCGTTCAGCAGCAGATGCTGTTGCTTATGCTAAAACAATGCATAGCCTGGTAACCTGGTTAGGCATATGTGACGGTAATATGGCAGAAGGTTCTTTCCGTATTGATGCCAATGTTTCAGTACGCCTGAAAGGACATGCTGAGTTTGGTACCCGTTGTGAAATTAAAAATCTGAACTCATTCCGCTTTCTGGAACAAGCCATTAATTATGAAGTGGAACGGCAAATTGAATTAATTGAAGACGGCGGTAAAGTCATTCAGCAAACACGTTTGTTTGATCCGAACAAGGGTGAAACTCGCGCCATGCGCAGTAAAGAAGATGCTCATGATTATCGTTATTTTCCTGACCCTGATTTATTACCAGTGATCATTACCGATGCCATGCTGGATGCAGCCAAAGCAGGCATGCCTGAACTACCTAAAGAGATGGCCGGCCGTTTTATCGATCAATATGGTATTTCTGATTATGATGCACGATTATTAACTAGCAATCATATACAGGCAAACTGGTTTGAACAGGCCGCAAAACTTCATGGTCACGGTAAACTGGTTGCTAACTGGATGCTTGGAGAACTTGCAGCTGCTCTGAATAAAGCCGGAATAGATATTTCTGAAAGCCCGATTAGTGCTGAACGTCTTGCTGGTTTAACAAGTAGAATTGCAGATAATACTTTAAGCAATAAACTGGCTAAGCAGGTATTTGAAGCCATGTGGAACAGTGATCTTACTGCTGATGCCATTATTGAACGTGATGGCTTGAAACAGATGACGGATACTGGTGCCCTCGAAAAAATTATTGATGAAGTACTCGCTAATAATCAGAAATCTGTAGAAGAATTCAAATCCGGTAAGGAAAAAGCATTTAACGCTCTTGTAGGGCAGGTAATGAAAGCTTCTCGCGGTAAAGCTAACCCTCAACAAGTTCAGTCTTTACTGCATAGCAAACTGGCATAAGCAAGATAAGGTTCAAACATGAAAAAATGGCTGCTATTGGCTACTCTGTTTGTATTAACAGGCTGCGGATTCCATCTGAAAGGAACATCCGGATTCGACACACCCATGCCATATCATAGCTGGAAGATTGAAGGCGGTAGTATGCAGCGGGCTCTGGAAGTCGTATTGCGGCGGCAGCCTAATGTAATTGTGGATACTGAACATCCAGAGGTAGTGGTAAAAGTCATTTCAGCGACACAGGATTCTTCCACATCAGCAGTAGATTTATCTGGCGGTACCAGTGAATATCTGCTCACACTGAAAGTGAATGTACAAGCCTATCATAATGATCAGCCACTAGGCGATCCGATACAAGTCACAGTACACCGTTATATGGATTATTCTGATCATGAGGTACTGGCCAAAGAAGATGAACAACGTATGATTTGGCATGATATGCGTACCGATGCTGCAGAACAAATTGTACGTCGCCTGGCTTTTCTGCCTGTAACTACTAACGAATGAGTAATTTATCAGTCCAGCCTCTGTCTGCAGCATATCTAATTCATGGTGAAGAAGAATTATTGCGAATAGAGGCTCTAGACACTATCCGTTCAGCTGCACGTAGTCAGCAATATAATGAGCGCGAAGTTATCAATATAGAAACCGGTTTCGACTGGACATCACTTCTGTCCTCAGTCCATTCCGTTGGATTATTTGCTGATAAAAAATTACTGGAAATTCATATTCCCTCTGGTAAACCCGGCAAAGAAGGAGCCGTAGTATTACAACAATTGGCTGAACAATTACCGGAAAATACCTGCCTGCTTTTAATACTCCCTAAACTGGAACGATTACAAACACAGAGTAAATGGTTTTCAAGCTGGGCAAAAAATGCTCAGATATTTGATGCAAAAGCTATTAACCAAAATGCATTACCTCAGTGGATAAAAAATCGGCTGGCGGCTCAGAATCTGAATATCGATAATGATGCACTTGCCCTGTTTGCAGAGAAAGTAGAAGGCAATCTTTTAGCCGCAAAGCAGGAAATCGATAAACTGGCTCTAATTCATTCGGCCGGACATACCGTTACTCTGGATGACGCACAGACAGCAGTAGCCAACGTAGCACGTTTTGATATCTTTCAATTGTCAGCAGCATGGATGAGCGGAAACTCAGAACGGGTATTGCGTTTACTGGAGGGTCTTGCATCGGAGGGAAATGAACCGGTACTATTATTATGGGTTATCAGTGAGGATATTCGTACTCTCATACGCTTACTTGCAGCATTCAAGCAAGGTAAATCAATCAGTGAAATGCGTCAGAGCCTGCGTTTATGGGGTGAAAAACAGACTTTAGCACCACAGGCTGCCAGACGTATCGGCATCAGACGTCTTCTAGAAGCTTTACAGATATGTGCGTATATCGACCGACAAATTAAAGGTGCAGAAGAAGGTAATGCATGGGCAGAAATCAAACATCTTTTTCTGTCTCTGACCATCTGAACATTATTCTGGTAACTCACCGTTAAACTATTGATCCAATAATGATGAAAACAGTTGAAAAAAGCGTTTTAGTACTACATAGTGCCGAACACATATTTGATCTGGTCAACACAGTTGAAGATTATCCTAAGTTTTTACCCTGGTGTAATCGTACGGATATTCTCAAACGGGATGAACAATCTCTGGAAGCTGTATTGTACATGGACTATATGAAAATACGTCAGTCATTTGCTACCAGAAACATTAATCAAAGACCAAATAAAATCCAGATGAGTTTGCTTAATGGTCCTTTTCGCAAACTGGAAGGCACCTGGCAATTTACTCCTATCGATGATCTGGGCTGTAAAATCGATTTTCGTCTGGAATATGAATTCTCCAATGCAGTACTTTCAGCACTAATAGGCCCGGTCTTTAATATTATCGCTACAACATTGGTTGATGCTTTTATTAAGGAAGCAGACAGACGCTATGATGACTGAAATTATTGTTGAAGCAGTATATGCCACCACTGATTATCAGCATCTCTGGCAGGGAAAAGTTCCGGCAGGAAGCAGTGCACGTCAGGTATTATTACAGTCAGATTTACCAGAAAAATTTCCACAAACTGATTTCTATGCAGCACCCATTGGTATATTCGGTAAAAAAGTTAATGATGATTATATATTATCCAATTGGGATCGAATTGAAGTTTACCGACCGTTACTGATTGATCCGAAAGAAAACCGGCGACGGCGTGCAAAGCAAAAAGAATAGTTTTCCAGTTAACTTTTAAACAGTTTGTAATTCCTGAGGAATATACATGTCTCATATCAGACTAATAGTTGGCTTGGGCAATCCGGGCACAGAATATGAACATACACGGCATAATATAGGTTTTGATTTCGTTGATGAACTTGCCAGGTTATGGAAAATCAGCTTAAAAGAAGAAAAAAAATTTTTTGGACAAGTAGCAAAAGTTAACTTACCCGAAAATGAAATCTGGCTGCTTAAACCTTCCACATACATGAACAAATCAGGCACATCCGTGCAATCTATAGCCAAATTCTTCAAAATTTCACCTGAGGAAATACTGGTAATTCATGATGAGCTGGATATTCCCTGCGGCCAGATCAGGTTTAAAAAAGGCGGAGGAAATGGCGGTCATAACGGACTAAAAGATATACAGGCCTGGCTGGGCACCGCAGATTTTTACCGGCTACGACTAGGTATTGGTCATCCGGGTGATCGTAATCTTGTTGTCCATTATGTATTGCATAAACCATTGGCTGAAGAAAAAATTTTGCTAGACGAAGCTTTACACAAATCTCTGAATGCTATACCCCTGCTGTTAGAAGGAGAATTCGGCAGGGCGCAGCAACAATTACACAGCAAGTAAAATTTGAAAGATCATGTTATGAAATATCGTGACTTGCGGGAATTCATTGCTGTTCTTGAGCAGCAGCAATTATTAAAGCGGATTCAAACATCAGTTTCTCCACATTTGGAAATAACAGAAATTGCTGATCGTGTATTGCAAAAGCAGGGACCGGCATTATTATTTGAAAATACTATAAATCAGACAGGAACAACATACCAGTTTCCTGTTCTGGCTAATCTTTTTGGTACTCCGGAACGTGTTGCCATGGGAATGGGGGCAGACGATACCAGTCAATTACGGGAAATAGGTAAAACACTGGCTTACCTGAAAGAGCCGGATCCTCCTAAAGGATTCAAAGATGCCCTTTCCAAATTACCTTTACTCAAAGATTTATGGAGCATGGCTCCGCATATCGTCAAAAAAGCACCTTGTCAGGAAATTATTCTAGAAGGTGATAAAGTAGATTTAACACAATTGCCAATTCAAAAATGCTGGCCGGAAGATGCGGCTCCCCTAATTACCTGGGGCTTAACAGTTACACGCGGGCCAGAAAAAAAACGCCAGAATCTAGGCATTTACCGACAGCAACTACTGAAAAAAAACAAGCTAATCATGCGCTGGCTTGCTCATCGTGGCGGTGCTCTGGATTTTCAGGCTTTTAAACAAAAATATCCAAACAAACATTATCCTGTATCAGTCATACTGGGTTGTGATCCTGCTACCATCCTCGGAGCAGTCACCCCGGTACCAGACAATCTCAGTGAATATCAGTTTGCCGGTTTATTAAGAGGATCGCGTACTGAGCTAGTTAAATGTATCGGAAATGATTTGCATGTTCCTGCCCGGGCAGAAATCGTTCTTGAAGGAGTTATTTATCCAGACGAGACTGCACTGGAAGGTCCTTATGGAGACCATACCGGTTATTATAATGAACAGGATAATTTCCCGGTATTTACCGTAGAACGCATTACCATGCGCGAAAATGCTATTTATCACAGCACTTATACCGGTAAACCGCCTGATGAACCGGCAATTCTGGGAGTCGCACTGAATGAAGTGTTTATCCCATTATTACAAAAACAATTTCCAGAAATTATAGATTTCTATCTGCCTCCGGAAGGTTGTTCATATCGCATGGCCGTTGTCAGCATAAAGAAACAATATGCCGGACATGCCAAAAGAGTAATGATGGGTTGTTGGAGCTATCTGCGTCAGTTTATGTATACTAAATATATTATTGTAGTAGATAATGACATTAATATAAGAGACTGGAAAGAAGTTATCTGGGCAATTACCACACGTATGGATCCGGTGCGGGATACAACACTAATCGATCATACACCGATTGATTATCTGGATTTTGCCAGTCCGATTAGCGGACTTGGCGGGAAAATGGGTCTGGATGCAACCAATAAATGGCCCGGAGAGACAAACCGTGAATGGGGTAAAGTAATACACAAGGATCCGGCAACTATAGCTAAAGTTGACGCCATATGGCAAGATTTAGGTTTATAGCTATTTTCAGTCACTATGGATTTTACAGATTGAAGTTTAACAATATATACGGCATAAACATGGGAAGTAAATATATAAATCGTATCTGTACATGGTGCCTGAAACTGGGTCTGATCTCTATTCTGGCGGCCTGCCAAAACCTGCCTTCACAACAGGGGCGTAGTATTGAAACACATATTACTGCCGACACCCCATCTTCTCTTGCCTATGCTAATGCTTCACTTGTATCCGAACATAAAGGTTTATCCGGTCTTTATCCGCTTGATGACGGACATGAAGCATTCGCCGCACGGATAGCTCTGGTTCGCGCCGCAGAACACAGTCTGGATGTACAGTACTATATCTGGCGTAACGATACGTCTGGTCAGCTACTTTTTCATGAATTAGTTTTAGCTGCTCAGCGCGGTGTACATGTTCGCTTACTGCTTGATGACAATAATACTGTCGGCCTTGATAATATATTAAAAGCACTTAATCAAGAACCCAACATCGAAATCAGATTATTTAACCCTTTTATGCACCGGCACTGGCGCGCTTTAAGCTACATGACAGATTTTGCCCGCCTGAACCGGCGTATGCATAATAAATCTATCACAGCTGATAATCAGGCCACTATTCTAGGCGGACGGAATATTGGTGATGAATATTTTGATATGGGTAAAGGCACACTTTTTGTAGATTTAGATATTCTCGCCATAGGACCTATTGTTAATCAGGTTTCAAACAATTTTGACCGCTACTGGAACAGTGCTTCGTCATATCCTTTAAACGGTATAGTTCACCCCCGCCATATTAAATTACAGGCAAGCATGCCTATATTCAAACATCGCAGTTTCAATCATCTACGTGCCAATAGTTATGATAATGCTTATAATCGTGACAATTTTGCCAACCGATTATTAGACGGATCACTGGATTATCAATGGGCACACCTGATATTGGTAAGCGACAATCCTGATAAAGCTCTGCCCAAAAACAGGAGAAAAGTAGAAGCTACCCAGTCTGATAATAATCTTTTAATTGAACCTGATACAGAACAACCACCGGTAATTAAATATCAAAAAGCCAGTTTAACTCTGAACGCACTCGCTGCATCTGTTGTTGAACCACAAAAAGATTTACTGGTTATCACTCCGTATTTTGTACCTACACAAACAGGTCTTGAGTATCTGCAAAAATTACGAGAAGAGGGTGTGAAGATACGTATTCTCACAAACTCTTTAGCAGCAACCGATGTGGCAGCAGTACATTCTGGTTATTCTCACTATAGAATACCGCTGTTAAAAGAAGGAGTAGAAATTTATGAACTCAAAAATCAAGGCTTTTTAAAAGGGCCCCGTGACCGTGCATTTACAGGTAACTCCGAATCAAGCTTGCATGCTAAAACTTTTACTATCGACGGACAGCAGCTTTATATCGGTTCATTAAATTTTGACCCTCGCTCAGCACGGCTCAATACAGAAATGGGTGTCGTTATTCAGTCTCCGGAAATGGCACAATTTATGAATCAGGCAATTAATGAAGCATTGCCGGATGTTACTTATCAGGTAAAACTATCACCACAAGGCAAGCTAGAGTGGACGGAAACCAACGACAAAAATCAAACAAAGGTTTATCATCATGAACCGGATACTACTTTTTGGCAGCGTGTCTGGGTAAAAATGCTCTCCTTACTCCCACTGGAAAGCTTACTTTAACCAGTTTTAGCCATCTCTCATTTGTTCACAACTTGATATTTCTTTTAAGAGGTATTGCCAATGCTTTTGTTTATAGATAATTACGATAGCTTTACCTTTAATATAGTGCAATACCTTGGTGAGCTTGGCGAAAACGTAATTGTTAAACATAATGATGAAATTACACTGCAAGATATCAGCAGACTGGCTCCGGATAAAATTGTCATCGGTCCGGGGCCATGTACACCCAGAGAAGCTGGTATTTCTGTAGACACAATTAAACATTTTGCGCTCACAATACCGATACTGGGTATTTGTCTGGGACATCAGAGTATAGCTTATGCTTTTGGCGGAAATATAGTACGTGCCAAAAAAGTTATGCATGGTAAAATTTCACCTGTTTACCATCACAATAACTCCCTTTTCAATAACCTGCCTAATCCGGTAAATTGTACCCGATACCATAGTCTGGTTATTGAAAAAGAAACTTTACCCGATTGTCTCGAAATAACCGCTTGGACTGATGACAACGAAATTATGGGTATCAGACATAAAACTCTGCCTGTAGAAGGTGTTCAGTTTCATCCTGAAGGATTACTTACCGAAAATGGTTATGCAATGTTGCACAATTTTCTGCAACAGCATAACTAATAAAGTAAAAATTTTAAAAATAGTTATATTTTAGAAAGAATTATCATGATAACGCCGCAACAGGCACTTAATCGTTTACTGGACAACAATGAATTATTCTATGATGAAATGACAGATTTAATGCGCCAGATAATGAACGGAGAAGTGGCGCCTGAAGTCATAGCTGCTATTTTAATCGGATTACGTATTAAAGTAGAAAGCGTATCGGAAATCGCGGCTGCGGCAACTGTTATGCGTGAATTCTCAACAAAAGTACCTGTACAGCAGCGAGAACATTTAGTCGATATCGTTGGGACGGGTGGAGATAATGCACATACATTCAACATATCTACAACCAGCATGTTTGTAGTTGCAGCAGCCGGAGCAAAAGTGGCCAAACATGGAGGACGTTCCGTATCTTCTTCAAGCGGCTCTGCTGACATCATTGAAGCCATGGGTGCTGCACTCGAATTAGCTCCTGAACAAGTAGGAGAATGTATCGATCAGCTTGGTGTCGGATTTATGTATGCACCAAATCATCATAACAGCATGCGTTATGTAGCTCCCGTACGTCGGGCATTAGGCGTACGTACCGTCTTTAATATACTAGGACCATTAACCAATCCGGCAACAGCATCCAACCAGGTTTTAGGGGTATTCCATATTGATCTGGTCGGGATTTTATCTCGTGTGCTGAAACAGCTTGGCAGCAAACATGTTTTAGTTGTACATGGAAGTGACGGACTGGATGAAATTACACTTACCGGCACAACCCGCATAGCTGAATTAAAAAATGGCACTATCATGGAATACGATATCCATCCGACTCAGTTTGACATGCCGGTAATTGAAGACTTAAAACCTTTAAAAGTGGCCAATAGTGAAGAATCGCTGCATATCATGAATAGCGTATTAAATGGAGAAAAAGGACCTTGCCGTGATATAGTCGTGCTCAATGCAGCTGCTGCAATCTATGCGGCAGACATAACTTCTTCATTAGAAGAGGGTGTTGATTTAGCCATTACCGCCATAGATTCTGGTAAGGCAAAAGCGAAACAAACAGAATTTATCCAAAAAACACAACAATTGGCTAACCTGTCAAATAGCTAACATTAAATAAACCCGGCTTATAAGCTAAATAAAATTTGTATGCATTCATTTTAGCAATGAATCGTTTACAATAATGGCTATAATCTGTCACTAAACACACTATATTATTATGCTAGACATTCAATTACTCCGTCAGGATATCAACAGTATTGCGGAAAAATTACAGACTCGTGGTTTTAATCTGGATACCGAAACTTTCACCCGACTGGAACAACAGCGTAAACAATTACAAATACGCACAGAAGAGTTGCAGTCTAAACGCAATAATCTTTCCAAGCAGATTGGTGCACTAAAAGGTCAGGGCAAACATGATGAAGCTAACCAGACAATGGCTGAAGTTGCCCAAATCAAGACCGAACTGGAAAAGGTTGATCAGGACTACCAAACCATACAAAATCAAATTAATAATTTGATCCTGACAATTCCGAATCTACCGCATAGTGACGTTCCTGTGGGCAAAGATGAGAATGACAACATCGAAATCCGCCGATTCGGTACGCCAAGACAATTTAATTTTGAAATTAAGGATCATGTTGATTTAGGTGAACCGTTAGGCTTAGATTTCAAAACCGGCTCAGAGCTATCCGGAGCAAGATTTTCATTAATGCGGGGTCCGATAGCTCGCCTGCATCGTGCACTGGCACAATTTATGCTTGATACCCATACTCAGCAGCATGGTTATACAGAACATTACACCCCTTATATTGTTAATCCTGAAATTCTGTTAGGTACCGGACAATTACCTAAATTTGCTGAAGATATGTATAAAGTAAGCTGCGGAGGCGAAGAAAATACACAGGAACAATATCTGATATCAACCGCAGAAATTACCCTGACTAATACCGTGCGTGAACGTATTCTAAGCAAAGATGAATTACCTAAAAAACTCACCGCACACTCACCATGTTTCCGTTCTGAGGCCGGTTCCTACGGTAAAGATACTCGCGGGCTGATTCGGCAGCATCAGTTTGACAAAGTAGAAATGGTGCAGATTCAGCGACCGGAAAATTCTTATGCTGCTCTGGAAGAAATGGTTGGTCACGCCGAAAAAATTCTTCAGCTTTTGGAATTACCATATCGGGTAATTGTTCTCTGTACAGGTGATATGGGATTTAGTGCCGCTAAAACCTATGATTTGGAGGTATGGGTACCTGCACAAAACACTTATCGGGAAATTTCCAGCTGCTCAAACTGCGAAGATTTCCAGGCACGGCGTATGCAAGCAAGATTTAAAGATAATGACGGCAAAAATCAGCTGGTACATACATTAAATGGTTCAGGCCTGGCAGTTGGCAGAGCTTTGGTAGCATTACTGGAAAATCATCAGAATGAGGATGGAAGCATTAATATTCCAGAGGCTTTACAGCCTTATCTGGGCGGATTAAGCGTATTACGCGCATAAATATCAACGATTTATTGAATCTCAATTTATAAAAATTTTACTAAGGGCAATATTTATACACCACCGTATTAAATATTGCCCTTCAGTGTAAAGACGCGTATAATCAGCAATCCTATTGGGTCGTTAGCTCAGTTGGTAGAGCAGTGGACTCTTAATCCATTTGTCCAGGGTTCGATCCCCTGACGACCCACCACAAACTAACCCATTATATTCAATAGGTTACAGTACTGTTTAAGTGTTAATGAATAGTCCATTGAATTTCTGTTTTTGCCATTTTTTTGACATGCAATTTGCATGAGGCTGTCAATCTTAGCTGCGTGTGCGTGTAAATGATCATTGTCCAGATGAGCGTACTTCTGCAACATTTCCAGTAATTGCAATCCTACCATTGCTTTTAGCTCATACATCGAGACTCTATTCTGCATCAGCTAGCTTACATATTTATGCCTTAAATCAAGGCTTTTGTGTTAATAAAGTTCTATTACAAAGTTTTGAATGCAAAAGCAGCTTCAATCTTTCCATAAATATGTATAGATTTCAGCTTTGCAGGTGAAATGATTTCTTGGGCATAATTTTTGTTATCACTTATTATTTTTAAATCACCGCAAATCGTTGCTTGTATACGCTTAACAAGCAGACTCTTCGGTGTAGCAATCAGATATACACCATCGCCACGATGACATTTAATTGCAATATTTACAAATAACAAATCCCTATTAGAAAAAGTTGGATACATAGAATCATCTGGAGCAGTAATTATAAAAGTATTTTTAAAATCATTACCTATGTTTTTCCTGACCCATTCTTCTGAAATTTCAACCAATCTTATTTCGTTTTCAGAGTCTGCGAATAAGTCAATCTTCTTGAATTGAATAAATCCGTTTCGTGCTTGATTCTCATAAATCATTTCATCTGATTTATAAGCATTTTTCATTTGTCCATTACCAGTTTCCAACCATACAGGGTCGACACCAAGTACCTGTGCAATTGTTGCAATATTTGTACTTTCTTTATTGCGTCCTGATTCAAGGGCTGCAATTGCCGACTGGGATCTGCCAATTCTGGTTGCTAATTCCTTTTGACTTATTCCTTTTTCTAACCGCGCTTTTTTTAAGCGTTCATTTAAGCCATTCATATTATTACCTTAAAATAAAGGCACTATTGTACTGATTAAATTAGTATTTAAATACCTTTAAATAGTTTGGTTATAATATTATTTTTGATAGAAATCATCGTAAAACTAAAACCCGGATACCAGAAACAAATAAAAATTTGCTATAAATAAATCTTTAATTTATGTTATAACCTTTATATATTAACAGTCTGCATTAAAGGGTTAGGGTATGGATAAATCTTCTGTAACTGAAGAATTGGAAGCATTATTCGATTTGCTTGAAAAAGGAGCGATTACTAAAGAAGAGTATGAAGCTCAAAAAGCTTTACTCTTATCAAATCAAGAGCAACAGCCTATAAATACAAATACATCCTTCCCAGAATCTGTAGAATCTCAGGATGAATCAATCCCAGTATTTATAGAACAGCCTGCTCAAATTCAAAATCAGCAATCTCACAGTAACAGTGTCAAGATTATTTTAATTATCATGATTGGAATAATTATACTTGTAGCAATGTTTTTTATTTTCTTCAGCAATAGAGCAAATACCCCTTCTGTTAATGACCAGAGTACTCTTTCAGCCAGTATGGCCAGTAGTGTTATCACAGTGAATGCCCAGCAACCCAGTGATACAACCTCGGAAGCAGACACAGATGAAACAGGTTTGAATCTTAATAAAAAAACGCCAGAAGAACTCAATAAACTATTGATTAAATTTCAGCAAGAGCGTGCTAATGCGGTAGCTAATTTACGCTCTGTATGGGCTGGTCTTGATCCTGATTTCAAAGCTACAGTACAGCAAGAACAGAAAGATTGGGATAGCACTGCATTAGCAGCTAACTGTTCTTTATCAGGTTACAGCACACCATTAGCACAACAGGTAGCTAATCAGTATTGCGAAACCATGATGCTAAATAGCCGGGCACAAAGTTTACTGGATGAACAGGCATCCTCTCTGGCTGATATTAAACAGGAAAAAACTGCTCAAATGGATAAAATGGCAACTGACGCATTAAAAAGAGTGAATTTAACCTGGTCAACAATTCCGGAAGATATACAACAGAACCTGAATCAGACATTTGAACAGTGGTCTGATGAGGTAAATCAATATTGCCTTTCCAGACCAACAGCCCAGAATCTAACTGAAACTCAAATAAATTATGATAATTGTGTCATTAAAAAATCTGAAAGCAAAATCAAAGAACTGAACGGCTATAAAATCTAGTTTTAATCCAAAAGGCAAACTTAATCATAGTTTGCCTTTTAGTAAAAACTTTCGAATACGAATAGCTATGAATTGTTTTTACCCGGTAAAAATTTAAATAAAATATGGGCAAACAAAAAACCATTGTTTACAATACGCCTACTTAAACTTTAAAGCAGGACATTTAATTATGGCAGATTTTAATCAGATTCTGGATGCTGGTAATGTAGACGGCGGTATTATTAATGTAGTAGTTGAAATTCCGGCCGGATCAAACCATAAAATAGAATGGGACAGAAAACTGGCTACCATGAAACTGGATCGCGTTGAACCTGTGATTTTTGCTAAACCAACCAACTATGGGTTCATACCGCAAACACTGGATGAAGATGGTGATGAACTGGATGCATTAATCATTACCGATCAGCCATTGACTACTGGTATTTATCTGGAAGCCAGAATTATTGGCGTTATGAAATTTGTTGATGATGGCGAAGTTGATGACAAAATTGTTGTTGTACCGGCCGACGATCGCAATAATGGTAATGCAATTCAAACACTGGCCGACTTACCAGCACAATTAATAAAACAAATTGAATTTCATTTTAACCACTATAAAGATTTAAAAAAGGCCGGTACAACTCAAGTAACACATTGGGGCGATATAGAAGAGGCAAAAAGTGTTATTCGTGAATCTCAGCAACGCTGGAAACAAAAATAATTTAAACATACAATTTATGTAACCATAATATATTAGAGTGCTGCGAAATTTGAAGTTTGGTATATTCAGATATCGCAGCAAAATTTTAAATACAATAACTTAATTTCTTTAAAGAAGATTACTAGCGGATAAATTGCTACAAGTTAACAGACAATAAAATGTAAACAGATCGCAATAGGGCATGCGTCCACTATTTGTATAGCAAAGGCTTATAAAGATGATGGAAATGCAAGGATAGATGCAGGAAGCAGTGCTCATTGCAAACAGCTGGATAAGGTTGCCAGAAAGTCTTTCCCATAATGCTAAAACAAGTCAACGATATTAAGTTTAATATATTAGGGCAGTCAGGTTGTTATTGATATTTATTACTAGCTAAATATAATACTAAAATTTAACATAATATATATTATGCGAAATTGAATCTATTAAAGCTTCGTTCAATAATACTTGGCTAATTCAATCATAGTTTTAAATTACTGATGATATTTTTTATCGTAAAATACAAATTAATTGAGGCTTTATATCTAACATCTGTTTCTTGTTTCTAATGATGAATGTGTAGTAAGAACTGATATTTCTGGAATAATTATGCAAAAAAAACTATTACTGGTAGACGGTTCATCTTATTTATATCGGGCATTTCATGCTCTTGCGCCATTAACCAGTCCAACAGGTATGCCCACAGGTGCATTATATGGTGTACTAAATATGTTACGGCGTTTACGCTTAGATATACCACATGATTATGCTTGTTGTATATTTGATGCTAAAGGCGAAAATTTTCGCCATCAGCTTTATCCTGAATATAAAGCTAATCGTCCGCCGATGCCGGAAGAACTTAGACCACAGGCTGAAGCGTTACCAGAATTAGTGAAATTAATGGGCTGGCCGGTCTTATCTGTCAAAGGTGTTGAGGCAGATGATGTAATTGGTACCTTAGCTTATTCAGCAGAACAAGCCGGTTATCAGGTTATTATTTCTACTGGTGATAAAGACATGGCTCAGCTGGTTAACAGCCAAATTACGCTTGTCAATACCATGAACAATGAAAAGCTTGATATTGAAGGTGTAATTAATAAATTTGGCGTAAAACCGAACCAGATAATAGACTATCTTAGTCTGATTGGTGATAAAGTTGATAATGTACCCGGTGTGGAAAAATGTGGTCCTAAAACAGCGGTTAAATGGCTGCAGGAATATGGTTCATTACAAAATATTATTGAACATGCTAATGAAATTAAAGGTAAAGTTGGTGAAAATCTTAGAATTGCATTATCAAAATTGCCCCTGTCCTATCAATTAATTACTATTAAAACTGATGTAGATTTACATCATGAGATACCGCACGGAATTGAAGATTTACAGCGAAAAACTCCGAATTGGGCAGAATTAATTTCACAATTCAAGCAACTTGGTTTCAAAAGCTGGTTAAAAGAAGCACAAAATCATTGTCACGAGAATATGAATGAAACTTCTCAGCCTGCTAATGATCTGTTTAGTGATATTGAAACCGATGATGATAGTACTGATACTAAAATTATAGAAAATACAGCAGAAACTGAACAAATCAGAAATATATCCAAAAACTATTCAGCTATTACCACAATTGAACAATTAAATAAATTACAACAACAATTAGACAACGCTAAAGTTATTGCTCTGGATACAGAAACAGATAGCCTGGATGCGATGAATGCGCATCTTGTCGGTATCAGTATTGCTCTAGAGCCAGGAATAGCATTTTATATACCTGTCGGACACAGCCCGGCAGTAATTAGTGAGCAATTACCTATTGAAACTGTGCTTGCTACCCTGAAACCTTATCTGGAAGCAGATATACCCGAAAAAATTGGTCAAAATATTAAATATGATCAACATGTTCTGGCTAACTATAAGATTAATTTACAGGGAATTACCGGTGACTCAATGCTGGCTTCTTATATAATTGAAAGCCATTTAGGCCATGGTCTTGATGAATTGGCACTTCGTCATCTGAACTGGCAAACTATTCATTATGAAGATTTATGTGGCAAAGGAGCAAAACAAATCAGTTTTGCTGATGTCGCGCTTGAAGATGCCGTTAATTACGCAGCAGAAGATGCGGATGTTTGTTTTCGCCTTGAAATTTTACTAAGAAAACAGATGGATACAGCGCAACTTGAGTTGTATCGTAATCTCGAAATCCCTGTAGAGAACATACTTTATAACATGGAGCGCACCGGAGTGCTAATAGATCGTCAGGAACTGGCTCAGCAAAGCCATGAGCTTGGTACTGAATTGGTTCGACTCGAAGAACAGGCATATCAACTGGCAGGACAGCCTTTTAATTTAAACTCACCCAAACAGCTTCAGTCTATTCTATTTGAAAAAATGGGAATCCCTACTTCCGGCCTGAAAAAAACTTCATCCGGAGGTACTTCTACCAATGAAACCGTGCTGGAAAAGCTTGCAGTAGATTATCCCCTACCCAAGCTTATTTTACAAACACGTAGTCTGGCTAAATTAAAATCCACTTATACTGATAAATTACCGCAACTAATTAATCCGAATACCGGTCGTGTACATACTACCTATGCTCAGGCTGTCGCTATTACAGGTCGTCTGGCCAGTAATAATCCAAATTTACAGAATATTCCGGTACGTACTGAAGAAGGACGGCGTATTCGTAAAAGTTTTATTGCCCCCCCCGACCAGTTAATTGTTTCTGCGGATTACTCACAGATTGAGCTAAGGATTATGGCTCATCTTTCTAATGATTCTACCTTAATTGATGCCTTTCAGCATGATGAGGACATTCATAAGCGTACCGCAGCAGAAATTTTTTCGACAAATCAGGAACAAATAACTGCAGAACAACGTCGTTATGCTAAAACCATTAACTTTGGTTTAATCTATGGTATGAGCGAATATGGTCTGGCCAAATCATTAGGAATTGAATTGCAGGCTGCGCAACACTTTATATCACGTTACTTTAACAGATATCCGGGTGTACACGAATATATGGAAAAAACTAAAGAACAAGCATTACAGCATGGGTATGTAGAAACCTTATTCGGGCGTCGTCTTTATCTGCCTGGTTTAAAAAGTACAAATGCTAACGAACGCGCCGGAGCATTCAGAGCTGCGATAAATGCACCGATGCAAGGGACGGCATCTGATTTAATTAAACGAGCCATGATTGCTGTATATAAATGGCTTAATCAGGAAAAAATGCAAACCAGATTGATTATGCAGGTACATGATGAGCTTGTATTACAGGTACCTGAATATGAGTTGTCATCTGTACAAACACATTTGCCTCAATTAATGGCAAATGTGGCTAAATTAAAAGTTCCATTAATTGCTGATGTCGGATATGGGCATAATTGGGATGAAGCTCATTAATGGAATACTCTATTTGAAATATCAGGATTAATAATAAAAGGTAGTCTGAAATTTATCAGGCTACCTTTTTAAAAATTAACAATAAAAACTTTATTTTTATGACAGAATATATCAAAATAGTAACATATTAATTAAATGCTAAATAACTAATTTATTTTATTTCAGCTAATTGTGCACGCATAACAGAAATCTGTTTAAAATAATCGTTATGACCAAAAATTGCAGAACCTGCAACAAATGTGTCAGCTCCTGCTGCTGCTATCTGAGCAATATTATCAATTTTGATTCCACCGTCTACTTCTAATCGGATAAATCTTTTACTTTCATAGGCATATTCATCAATTATTGCCCTAACCTTACGAATTTTTTTCAGTGTGGATGGAATAAAATTCTGTCCACCAAAACCTGGATTAACCGACATCAGTAATATGACATCTACTTTATCTAATACTTCTTCCAATAAGCTTATTGGAGAAGCCGGATTTAATACCACCCCTGCCTGACATCCAGCTGTCTTTATTAGATTTAAGCTTCTATCTACATGCTTACTTGCTTCGGGATGAAAAGTAATAATATCCGCACCGGCTTTTGCAAAAGCATTAATCATTTCATCAACTGGTTCTACCATTAAATGTACATCAATGGGAACAGAAGCATATGGTTTTATTGCCTGACAAACCATAGGACCAAACGTAAGATTTGGCACATAATGATTATCCATAACATCAAAGTGAATCCAGTCTGCTCCACTGTTAATTACGGAAGTAATTTCATTGCCCAAACAGGCAAGATCTGCTGATAAAATACTAGGAGCAATATAAAAATCCGGTTTCGTTAACTTATTCATATTAAAACATTATCTATAATAAATTATATTATTTACGCAAGTTTACTACCATTATATGTGTTTGACTGCTATTGAAGTATACTCATAATAACTGATAGAAATCAAAGGGAGAACAAAATGATATTTTCATACTGGCAAAAAATGGCTCGCTATTGTGCCGGTTTTGTCTTATTAACATTTACTTTTTCTACTTTTGCCTCCGGTCAGATTAATTGTGACTTACGCAAGCTTGAATTAACTCAAATGCAAAAAACAAGGCTTAGGCTTATCAGAATGCAGTACAAACGAAATCAGGACACTAATTTGCAGCATACCGCAAACAATAAACGTAAAAGTGAGCAATTAACACAGATTCTGATGAAACCAAAATTTGATGAAACTGAAGCAAAACGCTATGTGTTGAACTATTATATGCCTCGTATACAACAAGATATAGATGAATTAAAAGTACAATATGAGTTTTTGCAAGTTTTAAATCAGCAGCAAAGACAGAACTGGATTAATAATTGTTTGCGTTAAAACTATAAAATTAGTACTTGATAGATAACTATTTGAATTAAATATTATTTTGAATAAATCAATTATATGAATTCAGATTTAACTTAATAGTGTTTCATAAAATAAAATATATTAATACGATATAAAAATGCTTATTGCCTGCTACACAAAGAATTTTGAGATGGATCTGTAATACTTTTTACAGATTTTGTATTACAAATGTAAGTACTAGAGTCATTACTCATCCAAACTGATTTTTTTAAATGGACACCATTTTTGGGTTCTGCATATAAACGAAATTTTGTGCAATCATCAGTTGTACTACATGTAACTCCAATTTCATATTTTTTGTCTACATTACCATTTTTGGTCAATTGATTCTTAATTGATGAATCGAGATCATCTTTTAGTAAATTTCTATTAAATAGTTTTAGTTTTGTTTGTGCTATATCCTGATTGATATTGGCTAGTGTAGTAGTAGCATCTGTTAAATCTGCTTTCTCAATATAGCTACTATAAACCGGTATAGCTAAGGCAGTCAAAATCCCCATAATTGCAATTACCACCATTAGCTCAATCAAAGAGAAACCATTTTGATATTTTTTCATGCATTTATCCAGATATAAATCTTTATATTAATAATCATATAAAGCAGCTTGAATAGTTTCTTCAATAATACTTGAAGTTGAAGCATTTTGTCCCCAGCCCTTTGCAGTAATTCGGAATATATAATACCCTACTCCCGCCCCAGTATCAGGACCCAGATATTCAATTACATAACGATATTTGGTTGCTGAATCTTGAACAGTTCCAGATGCAGTATTGCCTGAATTAACTGTATTTTTGATTGATGGATCTTTTTTTGAATCTGTAAACACTTCAGACCGTTTCCAAACATCCTTTAAATCAGTACATGATTCAACTTCAGCTATTACACTTTTTACTTTTGCCGGATTTATTCCTTTTGCTGCACATAATCCTGCTTCGCAATCACATTTAAATTGCTGTTTTGTCTTTAAGCCAGGCCATTCACTAATTTTCTTTTCAGCTTCAGCCAGACCAAGCTGTGCGTTTTGAAATGCAAGCTGATGATCACTATCATTAGCACTGGTCCGCGTATCCATCGATGTACTTTGCATAGTTACTACTACAAGAAAAGCAATAACTATCATCATAACCAGCACTAAAAATAATGCAAAACCAGACTGCCTGGATTGTAAGGTTTTATTTTTAATTTTCATGTCTGTAACGGTTTCCAGAGTAATTGGTCTATAAAATTAAATTTTGCTACTTACACAAACTTCACCTTGTCGTACAGAGGCATTAATTTCATAATTTATAGTTGTATTATCATTTGTTCCATTAGGTCTTACTGTCAGGGTTACTCCAATTAAAACAGGTGGCTTTTCATACTTGAAATCAAGATCAGTTGTACTAGTTATATTGGCATCCAAAGGCGGAGATGGTGTGTTGCTGGCAGCACTGGCTTCACTGGGGCAATCATTTGCAGTATGATCATCATAATCAAAATGATAATTTACAGCAGTAACATTTCTTACTATCAATTGTGGAGCACTAAACGTTTTATTTGAATAGCTTACTCGATAAAATCCAGGATCACGATCAAATTGTGTGGTTCCAACTACATAAACTGCCCCACTTATGTCTTTATCATCTATATTAGTTTGACATTGTGAAGACAAAATACTATTGGCTAATTTATCACTTATATAAGTTAACACTAAAGGGCGACTGCCTGTCACCGGTTCAACAGCAATACTAGAAGATGCCGTTGGTAACTCAGTTGATAAAAACTGTTTATTTTTTCCACTAAATGCATTTTCGAATATAGAGTTTAATTGAGATGTCGATGGAGGATTCATACAACTAAAATCAGCTAACTGCCGCATATCGCTACGAATTACATTTGCTGCATTACGCACATCTTGTTCATAACTAATACGTGTTTTAACCTGCTCTTTTAATTTATACGTTGTTAAAAATGTAGAGCTGGCAGCCATTAAAACAATTATGCTGATTGCAGTTGCCACCATCAATTCGACCAGACTAAATCCATGCTGCCGGCGTGGAATTTGTTTTAATTTAGTGATTTTAACTATTTTCATTATTGGATCAATCTTTGTATTTTTGTCTGTTGTGTTCATGACTGACCTGCTGTCAGGGAATACGAAAATAGATTTTTATCATTTAAATCTTTATCATCATTTTTATCATCCTTATTAAGAATCTGCCCCCACCAGGTTACAGTAATCTGACCATCTTTAATTACACAGCTTTTTACTTTAGCATTTGTTAAATTGATATTAAGAAGAACTGAACAATTTTTATTGTTAAAATTTGAAAAATCTTTTTTTAAAAAAAATATCTTATTTTTTGAAGCATCTTTTGTTTCTTGTAAAGAAATTCTTGGTTGAGAATTCATCAGCTCAATGTAATTTTGAACTGCTCTGGTGACCTCTCCCTGATTCGCTGCATTTACAGATGTATGAACTGCAGTGATCTGAGCCAGCATTAATACAAGCACACCGAATGATAAAACGAACATGGCCACAATAGCTTCAATGATTGTAGATCCATTCTGACGCTGAAATCTATTTGGTGAATATAATATCCTGACTGAAATATACCGGTACATATACTTATCCATATAATTCCTTGATATACTCTATTTTAGGCTTGCACTACAAAGTGTAGAAGCAGAAACAGAACCATTTTTAGAATTACCATAACATACTACAGGTCTGCCGCTAGGTGATATAACAATGCGACGTTTAATATCTTTGTAATCGGCATCAAATATTTCTATAGCTACATTGGAAGTCCCTATTGTCCATTTAGTAGAATCAGCACCATAACCTAGACCGAATTGTCCATTCGGCATAAATGCCAGCATGTCTGAATCTGTAATTTTACCGGTACAATTATTTGTATTATTTTTACATACTCCCCAGTTAAGTTTTACTTTGATTTTATTTGTGTTCTGATTTATCGCAACAGTTCGCACAGGTGTATCAGGTGATGTATTAGTGGATGGATTAGCGCTTGTAAATTTACCATCTAAATCGTTATCATTAAATGCAAGAAAACCTTCCCATCCGGTACCATCGGAATAATCCGCAAATTTACTACATCCATTAGATGTACCTGTACCATTTCTGATTACAGTAGGACAAATTAATACAGGTTTATTGGTACGAATAGCTTCAGCTCTTGCAAACTGAAACATTGCAAGCATCTGATCTGCTCGGTTATTTGTCCTGTGTGATGCAACCAATCTGTTCATAGCCGGTAATGCTATTGCAGCCAGTATGGCAGTAATAGCAATGACAATTAACAGTTCAATTAAAGTAAAACCAGCATTTGTTGGTTTAGATGAAGCCATTTTCTAACCTTAATTCTAATAAGCCGGACACAAGTTAAATATACACTTATTTTAAATTAATTTTACATCAAAATATATGATTTAGACTACTAATATAATAAATAAGTGACTTTTATTCATCAAAATAACCATCAGGCATGGCCGCATTATCAAATTTAGTAAACTGCCCCTGAAAGGTCAGATGAACTTTTCCGGTCGGACCATTACGGTGTTTACCAATAATACATTCTGCCAATCCTTTAAACTGACTGTCTGGATGATAGTATTCATCACGATACATAAACATAATAAGATCAGCATCCTGTTCGATAGCTCCGGATTCACGTAAATCTGACATCATAGGTCGTTTATCGGTACGTTGCTCCACCGTACGGGATAGTTGTGACAAAGCAATTATAGGAACCTGAAGTTCTTTAGCCAATGATTTTAAAGATCGTGAAATCTCACCCAGCTCTGAAGCCCGATTATCTGAGCGGCCAGAACCAGACATTAATTGCAGATAATCCAGTACAATTAATCCCAGTTTACCGCCTTGCTGACGTGCCAGTCTGCGAGCGCGGGCACGCACTTCCAATGCTGTTAATCCGGGAGTTTCATCAATAAACATTGGGGCTTCTGTGAGCTTGACTACTGCATCATTGAGTTTTCCCCAATGCTCATCCTGCAATTGTCCGGTTTTCAGAACACTTTGATCGACACGGCCTACTGAACCAAGCATTCGCAATACCAGTTGAGCACCACCCATTTCCATTGAAAAAACAGCTACCGGTAATTTTTCTGCAATAGCGACATGCTCTGCAATATTTAGTGAAAAAGCCGTTTTACCCATAGACGGGCGGCCTGCAACAATAATCAGATCTCCCGGTTGCAGACCTGATGTCTTTTTATCAAGATCAATAAAACCGGTTGAAACACCAGTTACATCGTTTTTGTTATCACGCGAGTACAAGTAGTCAATTCGTGCCACAACTTCTTTTAGCAGTACCGGCATTGTCAGGAAACCCTGTTTTGATCGTGCAGTTGATTCAGCAATCTGAAAAACGCTGTTTTCAGCTTCATCCAGCATTTGTGCTGCATCTTTTCCCTGAGGACTATAAGCCGAACGGGCAATTTGCGTTCCTACTTGAGCCAGCTGGCGCATTATGGAACGTTCACGAACGATTTCTCCATAACGCCGTATATTTGCTGCTGAAGGGGTGTTTTGTGCCAGTGTTATTAAATATTCCAGACCACCGGCCGTTTCAAGCTCTTCTCTCTTTTGCAGCTCTTCCTGTACTGTTATCACATCCGCCGGACGTGAAAGCTCTACTAATGCTTTAATTGCTCTGAATATAAGGCGATGCTCATGACGATAGAAGTCGTCTTCATCAATTAAATCTGCAATTCTGTCCCATGCACTGTTTTCGAGCATCAGCCCGCCTAAAACCGACTGTTCTGCTTCCATCGAATGCGGCGGCATAGCTAACTGATTTGTTTCTTCTGCACTGATATCGTTTTCTTCCATGTCTTCTGACTTTTTTAACAACTTTTTTAATTTTACCATTAAGTGACTGCTTATTTGCGGGTAATAAGGGCTGTGTATTACAATATTAACGAACCACATAATGGTTTAAAGTGAGTTAAATGTTCTATATATTTGCAAATTTATCTTATATAACTCTACATCGAGCTCACTGCAAAAAACGCAATACTCACTCTATCAGAAGGAATCGCAACCATGGAACATAAATTACCAGTACTACCATACTCCCTTGATGCTCTGGCACCACATATTTCAAAAGAAACAATGGAATATCATTATGGCAAACATCATCAGACCTATATCACCAATATGAATAACCAAATTAAGGGAACAGAGTTTGAGAATATGCCTTTGGAAGAAATTGTCAAAAAATCTTCGGGCGGGTTATTTAATAATGCAGCTCAAACCTGGAATCATACATTTTACTGGTTTGGCTTTACACCTAAAGGTGCGGCATTAACTGAAAATGGTGCTCTGGCAAACGCTATCAATGCGAAATGGGGCAATTTTAATGCATTTAAAGAAGCGTTCGATAAAGTAGCCGCTGGTACTTTCGGTTCAGGCTGGGCCTGGCTGGTAAAAACACCGGATGGTAATCTTGATCTGGTTTCTACAAGTAATGCAGCCACACCACTGACCACTGACAACACTCCTTTACTGACATGCGATGTCTGGGAACATGCATATTATATTGACTATCGCAACAGCCGCCCGAATTACTTAAGTAATTTCTGGGAAATCGTTAACTGGAATGAAGTAGAAAAACGCTTTGCAGCATAAGCTATAATTCACGGCACATAATTAAAACTGCCTTTTGTTTAAAGGCAGTTTTTTTATAACTGTACATCTGTTTCAGTTATTTTCTTTCGGCACATACCAGTAATTTTTAGTATTGTGTGTTTGCATATACTGTTTGAATTCTGCTGAGCTATAAGCTGATTTCACAGCCTGTGCCCATGCTTTTGGTGCATTATCTGCTCTTACCGCTACAACTAACTCAAATGAAGGAATAATATCTTCCTGTAACAGGGCAAGATCAGGATTAATTTTGGCTGCGTATGCCCTGCTTCCGGGTATAACTGAATAATCAAAATCTGATAAAGTACGCGGAATATTACCCGGATCCAGCTCAGTGATATTCAATTCATAAGGATTTGTCTTGATATCATTTTTAGAGATCATTCCCGGATTGGTTGAAGGCTTAAGGGTAATCCAGCCAGCTTTTGCCAGCAGACGATAGGCTCGTGCAGCATTTGCCGGATCATTTGGTACTGCAATAGCACTTCCCTTTTTTATTGCCTGCAAGTTTGTATGGCGTTTAGAATAAATTGCTGTTGGCACAGTAGGAATATGAGTTAAAGCAATCAGATCGGCTTTTTTATTCTGATTAAATGCATCCATATAGGCAGTATGCTGATCAACATTTACATCAATATTACCTTGTTGTAAAGCGATATCAGCTTGCATTAAATCAGAAAAATCAATTTGTTTAATTTGATATCCCTGTTTTTCCAGAATAGGTTTTACTGCATCAAGAAAAAGCTGGCTATAGGGGCCGGGTGAAGTGCCGACAATAATCTGTTTATTACTGGTTTTATCCTGCTGACAGGCTCCCAGTACCAGACAGGCAGTAATTAAAATAATAATTTGCTTAAAAAACTTCATGCTATTGGCTCCGATGATAGTCAATTTCATATTTTTAATTCACATAACAGCAAGTACGTTTTATTTATGTGAATTAAAAATTAATTGGCTTATGGAAAAAATATAATATAGCCGAGTAGTCTAATCATTGCATATGAATATTAAAAGACTGACTGCTTATAACCAAAGATAAGAAATTTATATACATGCAGACATTAAAAACGGCTTAAAATAAGCCGTTTTTAATAAATAGAAAGTTAATTTTTTTTGGCCTTAGCTGCGAGCCAGTTACCCAAGGTCTGAATAATTTGAACAATTAATACCAGAACGACAACTGTAACAATCATAATTACATAATCAAATCGCTGATATCCGTAATTAACAGCTAAATCACCGATGCCTCCGCCACCAACTGTACCAGACATAGCTGTAGCATCAATTAATCCGATAAGAGCTGTGGTTAAGGCCAGCAAAATAGAGGGCATGGCTTCAGGTAAAATAAAATAGCGAATAATCTGAAAATTAGTCGCTCCCATTGACTGAGCTGCTTCGATAATACCTGCCGGTACGCTTAATAAGGAATTTTCAATTAACCGGGCAATATAAGGCGAAACAAAAATAATCAACGGAATGATCATTGCCTTGGTACCAATAGATGTATGGATAGCAAGACTGGCTATCGGTAACACACAAATCAGCAAAATGATAAAAGGTAATGAGCGAATAATATTAATAATTATATTTAGTAAATTATATAGTATCGGCTTTGGCCATACGCCTCCCTGACGGGTAAGTAATAACAGTACACCTAAGGCCGTTCCCAGCATAGATCCCAGAACAAATGAGATACTGACCATATTAAAAGTTTGCAATATTGCCGTACCAAACTGGTCAGCAGTTAATGAGGTATCTAACCACTGATTCATACACCACCTCTTTCCACTCGAACGCCTCTGTCCTGCAAAAATGCCAACGCTTTTTCTACATCTGTCTCAATACCATTCATCTGGATAAACATACTTCCCAGCACTACTCCGCCTATTTCGCGCATATTGGCAAAAAGTATGTTAATTTCCACCAGTTGTTTTAAAATAAGCTCATTAACCACTGGTTCTCTGGCTGAATTACCTAAAAATTCCAACCTGAATATATTTTCCTGTTCAACCAGACTATCCAACACTGCTTCGGGTATTTTTGCATTGATTACTGTGCTGACAAATTTTTTCGTTGTCTCTTGCTGAGGGGCGGAAAAAATATCAAGTACAGTTCCTTTCTCAATTACCTGCCCCTTTTCCATCACCGCTACTTTATTACAAATGGAGCTAATCACTTCCATTTCATGAGTGACCAGTAAAATAGTGATATTGCGTTCGCTGTTAATTTGTTTTAATAGTTTCAGAATAGATAAAGTAGTCTGAGGGTCTAATGCGGAAGTAGCCTCATCACATAATAATATTGTTGGTTCTGTAATCAGAGCACGGGCAATCCCGACACGCTGTTTTTGACCACCGGATAACTGGCTGGGATAACTTTGCTTTTTACCTGCCAGATCAACATACGATAACATAGCATCGACTCTGCGGTCTATTTCATCACGTTTTAATCCCTGTAAAACTAATGGAATTGCAATATTCTGAGCAACCGTTTTAGATTCAAGTAAATTAAAATGCTGAAAAATCATGCCGATTTTTTTCTTATGCTCACGCTGAGCCTTGGTATCCAGTTTGTTTAAATCTACACCGTCAACAGTAACCGTACCGGATGTTGGTTTTTCCAGCTGGTTAACCAGACGAATTAAACTGCTTTTACCTGCGCCACTCCACCCAATCAGCCCATAGATATCACCTGTATCAACTGTAAGGTTAATATCATTCAGGGCATGAACCTGCTGTTTATTTTTGATATAAGTTTTTTTTATATTTTCAAATATGATCATAACGATCCTTAAATACTCGCTGCGATCTGATTTCCAATGATCCAGATGTAATGCAATACAGATAGTGTACTTGATAAATCGTAAACGTGCTGACTGATTTTCTAATGAATACGGCTAAAAAATGCAAGTATACTGTAAATATTCGTGATTAAGTTCATTATTATGTATTACTCTTTTTTAGCGTATAAAATAAAGCTATTGTTTAAAATTATGCCAGTTAACGCCATAACAATCATGTTGCTGCCAGCATTGCGCAAATGCTTCACTTTGTAACCATTGCCATTCGTATTCGCGCGCATTTTTAATTTCATCATTCCAGTGCTCTGAAGGTACTGCCGGATGGCACATAATTAACAATGGATGTTCAGCAAACATGCCAAGCCAGTTGTTCCATTTATGCTGTAAATTTTTTAAATCGGCATTAAAGTTATAGATACCTGCAAAGAACTGATTGTGCGTAATATTTGCCGCATCTAAAGCGCTGTCGAGAGCATGACCGCCAAGGGTATGAATTAATTTTGCCTTAATATCTTTCTGAGAAGTTTTTGTGCTGCGTACTGCTATTATATTTCCATAACGCTGCAATATTATATTTAGTAGCACAGAACGTATCTGCGGGAACTGATGTACATGCTGATGGCCATCGATAAAAACAGGTATGTCACCAATTTTATCTTCAAAAGCATCCAGCTGGCGATTAATAATATCCTGCAAAACTTTTTCCGGCCATGCATGCAGGTAAGATTTAACTAGTACCTGTTTCAGCGTGCCCAGCCCGGCAAATCCGGTGAAATCCAGATGCAAACCAATATCAGTATGCTGCTTTTTCAATTCTGCAACTTCATCTGAAGCAATGGCGCCCAGACTCATAAAGCTGCTTGCCTGTATGCGTCCCATCTCAGACAGACGAAGTACAGCTTCATTTACAGCTGCAGATAAACCCAGATCATCTACATTAATCATTACTGGTTTCATTGTGTGCCTTTTCATTAAATGCCCAGAATTTACCCAGTATAAAAGATAAAACTGTCACTATCAGCGTAACAATAAACCATACCCACCAATAGGCCTGATTTCCAAACCAGTGTATACCTGCCATAAATAAAATCTGGTTTATCATAAAACCGGTTATAGAGCTGAATAACCAGCGCCAGAGAGCCTGAAACCATGTATGTCGCGTCAGACTGAATGTAAGGTAATAATGACCGCTAAAACTGATAACAAAAGCACAAAGAAAAGCCAGAGGATTGGCCAAAACAGGTAAAAAGTGAGCATATCGGACTAACACCACCAAACATAAAAAATGCATAGCAGCGGCTGCTCCTCCTACCAGAGTAAACCATATGCCCTGTGCAGATACAGATTTCATTATTTTTCGCGACTGTCCCACACTTTGTCTACCAGATAAAGCGGCCGCTGTTTTACTTCTTCATAAATCCGACCGATATATTCGCCAATTACACCAAGACAAACGAGCTGTATCCCGGCAGAAAACATAATTCCGGCTGCCAGCGTCGGCCAGCCAGCAAGATCTTTACCAAAAAACAACGTATCAGCAACGATATACAATCCATAGACAATCGACAGGAATGAAATAATCATTCCCATTCTGGAAATCCAGCGTAATGGACGCTGGGAAAACGAAGTAATGCCTATTAAAGCCAGCTCAAACAGGCTGAAATAATTAAATTTACTCTTGCCTGCCTGCCGTTCAGATGCTTGAAAAGGAATATAGATGGTAGAAAATCCTACCCATGCATACAACCCTTTCATAAACCGCTGCCGCTCAGGTAACTTGAGTAAAGCTTCAACAACACAACGTTTCATCAGTCTGAAATCACCGGCATTAGGTGTCAGCTCATACCGGTGAGTATCCTGCATAAAATGGTAAAAGCCATTTTTCAATATCCGGGTTAATAAGCCTTCATGTTCACGTGAAGCTTGTACGGCAGCCACCACATCCACATTATTGGTCTGAATTAATTCAAGCATTTGTTCCAGCACTGAAACCGGATGCTGTCCGTCAGCATCCATCATGGTAACCAGTTCACCCTGAGATTGCGCTAATCCGGCCGTAAGTGCAGCTTCCTTACCAAAATTACGCGAAAATTGTATCAGCCTCAATGCTGTATTACTTGGTAATTGCTGTCGAAATGTTTCAAATAATGTGGTCAGATGATCTTTACTACCATCATCTACTAAAATAATTTCACAGTTCTGTTGTTGCCGGCTGGTAAAAACAAACAGTTCAGGCAAAAAGCGATTTATAGCTGCTGCATCATTATATACCGGCAAAATAATACTTAAACCAGTGCTAACTTTATCCATATCATTTACCTCTCAGCCTAATAGCAAACTGAGATAATCCAAATGTATTATTAATCATTTTTAATTTTAAATAAATATAAAAAATCATTGTTGTTTTAAACATTTTTTCGGTATGTATGCCTGCCAGACTACCTTAAGAGGCTCTCGATCAGGTAATTTATTCCATCGAACTATCCACTCACCCTGTTTTACAACCAGCTCAGAATGATGGGCTAAAGGTTCTAACCATGGTGTCTGAGGATGTTCATCCGCAGGCCATAATGCCAGCGTACCTTGCTGCTGTAAACGACTATTGCTCATCCACGGAGAATAAGCGGAATTACCGGAAACCATGACTGATGGAGCAAATTTTGAATAGGAAGCTACCAGCAATACTACCCAGTCTGAACCAGTCACACTATCAAGCTTACAAGAAGACAACTCCTGCCATTGATCATCAGCCTGTTTGGCCAGTGCAGCCTGAGGCCAGTCCATCCGAGAAGGTTTATGACGGATTCTGGCTCCGAATCCTACATAAACAGCCATCAATATGGTAACGATAAGAGCCCAGACTGCTATACCTTTCAGCAAAGATTTATCTTTAGATATAAATACTGGTTCGGGAATCAGAGACACGATTATGAGTCCGGATAAACCCCACATCGGCATACCCCACATATCACGTAATCCTAGTCCAAAAATCAGTCCGGCAAAAACAAGTATCAGCGTAGGAACTAATCCCATCCATAAAAGAAAATACCAGTCACGCTGACGCAATACCTGAACAGACGGGCGTAAACTCAATCGTGTACGGGTAAACAGCAAAATAAATAAAATAGGTAAATGATTAAGTAGCTGAGTGCCGAAATAGCCCAGAGCCGCCAGATGCCCGTTACGGTTTGCATCTTCAGCGGAGCGTGCTGAAGCATAAGTCAGTGGTAACCAGTTATGCTTTATCAGCCAGTATATATTCGGAGCAAACACAATCATAGCAAGCAGTATTGCCAACCACGGCTTTGGTGTCAGCCATAACCGTCGGTTCGGTGTACACAATGAATATAACACCATAGTTAAGAGCAGTAAGGCAACGGTATATTTTACCAGCATGCCAATACCAGCCAGCAAACCAAACAATAACCAGTATTTCCAGCGATTTTCTCGAATAGCCAGATAAAAGATATAGACTAAACCCAGCCATACGGGCATTTGCGCTATATTATGATTGAATTCAAGAGAAGGCCACGTGTAATAAAATATTGCTAGCAAAAACAATGTACCGATAAAAGCCCGGCTTTTGCTCATCAGTTGCCGGCCGAACAAATAAGCCAGCCATAAACTCAATGCTATTGTACACTGACTTAAAATATACGGACCAATATGACCAAAAGTATAATAAAAAGAATAGAGTACCCAGCTTGAAAATGGCGGATGCTTATAATATCCCCATTGCCATTCACGTCCCCAGTAAATACCCTCCGGAACATCTAAGGGATAACTTGAGGAAAGCATAAAAGGTAATACCGTCCACAAGATAAAATAAAGTATTAACCAAAAGGGTAGTCTGAGCGACAACGGTTTGCTTGGCATAAAAAGATTTCAATTTTCAAATTAAGTTATTATAAAGGGTGCGGTTACTGTTAGACACTACTGTATAGCAATATTATCAAGAAACTTATCTGTTGATTTTAAAAAATCATTTACTCAAAGCATTCAGGCGCAATGAAAAATTGCGCCTGAATAATGCAAAATCTGCTCAACTAAAGCTAGCTTAAGCTACTCGGAATGTAGCTTTGATTTTATCTGGCCAGATTAATTCCAGTTCATCACCGGATTGAATCGCAGCAACTCCGGCAGGTGTGCCGGTGTAAATAATATCACCTGCCTGCAAACCATAAACCCTGGACAGATAACTGATAATTTGCCGGCACGTAAACATCATATCTTTTGTATAACCCTGCTGGCGTATCTCTCCATTTACCTTTAAGAAAAATTCCTGTTTCTGGATATCATCAATTTCAGCTGGTGGAATAAAGTGCGATAAACAGGCTGCTGTAGAAAACCCTTTGGCTTTTTCCCATGGCAAACCTTTACTCTTTAACTCTGCCTGTACATCTCGCGCAGTTAAATCCAGACCAATAGCATAGCCACCGACATAATCTAACGCCTCATTTTCCTGAACATCGAAAGCATCTTCTGCCATATAGATAACCAACTCACATTCATGATGTACATCAGAGCTATAGGATGGTAATTGAATATCATCCGGCTCCAGAGCCAGAGAAGAAGTTGGCTTCATAAATACCACGGGTTCTTCAGGTTTTACATTATGTAACTCTTTAATATGCTCTGTGTAATTTCTTCCAATACAAAAAATATTACCTAAAGCAACTTTTTGTTCTTCGATATAAACGGTTTTCATCTTGTGTCACCAAAAATTAAATCCAGATTTGAAATTAATCATCGTCTGGAAATAGCAATTTATCCGGCCAAAATCAGTTTATCAAAATTGAAAATTCAGCCGGTATAGTCTGTGAGAACCAGAGATAATATATTTTGTAAAATTAAAAAGCAGTAATTTCACTTAATTTTATTAATTGCATTGGTTCTCTCAAGTATGGTTCTACTGTTTTAATCAGGTTTTGAAAATGTTCAGTATTACCATGCTCATTAATTGCTGCATCATCAGCCCAGCATTCAATAAATATAATCCGGTCAGCCTTATCTAAATCTTTATTAACAGTGTAAAACACATTTCCTTTTTCTTTACGTGACAATTTCACACATTGCTCAACCGCAGCAGCAATATTTATCCAGGCATTGGCTTTCAGGTCCATGATCACAATTAGTTTAATTGGCTGTGACATATTTTATCTCCTTGATTTTTCTTAAACGATACTCAGGTATTTGCAAATGTAAAGCCTATTCTTTTAATCAGCTAAAGGCAAATATAAAATCAATCACGTCGTGTAGCATCTACACCTTCCTGTACCGAATTTACCCCGATAATAGTCAGCCTCGGAAAATCTGCCGTCCGTTTGGGACAATTAGCTGCAGGTACTATGGCATGAGTAAATCCAAGTTTTTCTGCCTCTCGCAAACGTTCCTGTCCGCGCGGAACAGGACGAATTTCACCTGATAACCCGACTTCTCCGAATACAATCAGCTTTTCCGGTAATGGTCGATTACGATAGCTTGAAAGCATGGCCAGAATCACAGCCAGATCTGCTGCCGGTTCGGTAATTTTCACACCACCTACAGCATTAAGAAACACATCCTGATCATAACAGGCAATACCGGCATGACGGTTCAGCACAGCCAGCAACATTGCCAGACGCTCCTGAGCCAGCCCTACAGTTAATCGTTTTGGAGCAAAACCATGAGCATCATCAACAAGCGCCTGAATTTCTACCAGTAAGGGGCGTGAACCTTCCTGAGTAACAAGAACGCATGAACCGGGAACATCATCGCGATAACTGGATAAAAACAATGCTGAAGGATTGGAAACCCCCTTCAGCCCTTTTTCTGTCATTGCAAAAACACCTAACTCATTAGCGGCACCAAAACGGTTTTTAATGGCGCGAATCATACGATAATTTGAATGAGTTTCCCCTTCAAAATACAATACTGTATCTACCATATGCTCCAGCACCCGGGGACCGGCAATCGCGCCATCTTTGGTTACATGACCAACCAGCAGCATGCTAATACCCTGTTGTTTTGCCAGACGGGTTAACTGTGCTGCACATTCCCTAACCTGTGATACAGAACCGGGTGCTGAAGTAATACTATCTGAATACATGGTCTGAATAGAATCGATTACTACCACTCTGGGTTTTTGGCGCGCAATAACTGCACTGATTGCCTCTACACGTATTTCTGCCAGTAAATGAACTTTGTCTGCATGTACACCAAGACGCTGGGCACGTAAAGCAACCTGCTGAGCTGACTCTTCTCCGGAAACATACAATACGGATTCCTGTTCGGCCATCAAGGCTATTGTTTGTAGCAATAATGTAGATTTACCAATACCCGGATCTCCGCCTAGCAGAATAACAGCTCCGTCTACTAAACCACCTCCAAGTACCCTGTCCAGCTCACCCATTCCTGTTGGCGTTCTCTGTATTTCAACCGCACTGACTTCTGCCAGTAACTGTACCGCCGATTCACTTGATGCCCATGATTGAAAACGGCTGCCAGAAGAAGGTGCAGATAAAACTGTTGTTTCTTCCAGAGTATTCCATTCGCCACAATGAGGACAACGCCCCTGCCATTTAGGTGAGCTTCCACCACAACTGCGACATTGAAACTGAGTTTTCTGCTTTACCATGAAACCTTTCCAGCAAGACTTGCATTAAATTCAAATATAGTATCCAGTAACTATTGGCAAATAAAGATTCAATAAAATTAACCAATTGTATTCAGTTCTCAATTTTATCTAAATCTTCACTTAAGTTAGAACACAAGAACCAAGCCATAAATTTTACCCTTTAACAGCGTATAATTTAGTTAAATTTTTGAAGCTAAAACCATTAAATAAAAATAGTAATATCTATAATTATAAACAATTGAAGCATTATAATGGTTTTAATCATAATGATTAGCAGATTAAAAAATATGGCAATTTACTGATTCAAATTCAAAAGAGTCTACACTGATAACTGAACGATAAAATCAAATGTTTTGGCAAATAGTAATTGCTTCCAAAAACAAATTATAATAATTACTTTGTCTGGCAATTATTATATACTCCGTCAATTCGTGCAGGTTAAATCCGGTTTTACCTTGATATTCTCTTGCATGGTCAATTATTACATTACACTATTTAATCTTTAACATACATCGAAAAAAATGGAATGAATTTTTGTCTTCGGCTAATTTTTGGCGGAATATTTAAATGTTTTAAATCAATCCATATTTATTTCAATTTTTATACACAGGGTTTTTCAAAACTATGTCCTTGCCAATGATTGTCACATTCGCTGTGTACATTTTAGGAATGATTGCAATTGGTTTTTTTGCCTATCGGTCAACACAGAATTTTGGTGATTACATTCTGGGCGGACGTCGGATCGGCAGCGTAGTAACTGCACTTTCGGCCGGAGCTTCTGACATGAGCGGCTGGCTACTGATGGGATTACCGGGTGCAGTATTTTTATTTGGTATCTCACAAAGCTGGATAGCAATTGGCTTAGTACTTGGTGCTTACCTGAACTGGTTATTGATTGCCGGACGTCTGCGTGTTTTTACAGAAATCAACCATAATGCGTTAACTTTACCCGATTATTTTACGCATCGATTTGAAGATAACAGCTCGTTACTGCGTATTATTTCAGCAGTAATTATTCTGATTTTTTTTACAATTTATTGTGCATCAGGAATTGTTGCCGGAGCTAAATTATTTGAAAGCACTTTTGGCATGAGCTATGGCTGGGCTATGCTGGCAGGAGCTGGTGCAACTATTCTTTATACGCTTATAGGCGGTTTTTTAGCGGTTAGCTGGACAGATACCATTCAGGCAAGTCTGATGATGTTCGCTCTGATTTTAACCCCCATAATGGTAATCATTAATGCCGGTGGTTTTTCTGATGCACTCATTCATATTGAAAATCTGAATCCGGACTATACCAACCTTTTTGCCCATATGGATTTTATCGCCATAATCTCATTGCTAGGCTGGGGATTGGGCTATTTCGGGCAGCCGCATATTTTAGCCAGATTTATGGCTGCTGATTCGCATGAAGTAATGAAAAACGCACGCCGCATCAGCATGACATGGATGATTTTGTGTCTGGCCGGTGCCATTACCGTCGGTTTTTTCGGAATAGCATATTTTGCTAACCATCCAGAATTAAGCTATCTGGTCAGCAATGGAAAACATGAACGGATTTTTATCGAGTTATCCAAATTACTTTTCAATCAATGGATCGCCGGTGTTATTCTCGCTGCAATTCTGGCTGCTGTGATGAGTACCTTAAGTTGCCAGCTGTTGGTCTGCTCAAGCGCTTTGACAGAAGATTTCTATCGTGCATTTTTCCGTCCAAAAGCAAAACAGAAAGAATTGGTCTGGATTGGACGAATAATGGTGTTTATAGTATCTGTGATTGCCATTTTACTGGCAATTAATCCGAATAACAGCGTTCTGGATTTGGTGAGCCATGCGTGGGCTGGTTTTGGGGCTGCATTTGGTCCGATTATTATTTTTTCCGTATTCTGGTCACGTATGACACGAAACGGCGCATTAGCCGGTATGATTACCGGTGCTGTCACAGTATTGCTGTGGATCAATTTTAATTGGTTTAATCTGTATTCACTCATCCCTGGATTCATACTTGCATCAATTGCAATCATTATTTTTAGTTTATGTGATAAAAAACCAAGTGAGATAGTACAGATTCATTTTAAAGATGCTTATAAGCGCTACCATACTAAAACAAAATGAACTTTAATTAACCTGGCGGATTAAACTGTTTTTAAGTTAATCAGTAATCCGAATATGCTCTCAAACCAATTTATTTTATTACATAGCTATATTATGATTATGTCCTTTAATTCACATAATCGTAATAATGAGCATCAAGCATTGGCCGCAAAACGATCGCCCTCGGGAAAAACTTCTTAATCTGGGCGCCTCAGCGCTAAGTGATGCCGAGCTACTCGCAATCCTGCTGCGTACAGGTACTCGGGGTATAAGTGCGGTAGATCTGGCAAGAGAGCTTATTTCTCAACTGGGCAGTCTGCGCGCACTGCTTGAAGCAGATTGTCAGCAAATTTGTCAGTATCACGGTATGGGCATTGCCAGTTATACCCAGTTTGCAGTAATTAGAGAAATAAGCAGACGCATGCTGGCAGAGAAAATTTATTGCCGCCCTATTTTTACTCAGCCGGCTGTAGTGGCTGATTTCCTGCGTTTACATATAGGCCATGAAAAAGTGGAAGTTTGTGTAGCTTTACTTCTGAACCAGCGTAACGAGCTTATGCAAACCATTGAACTGGCTCGCGGTACCATCAATGAAGCACGGGTTTACACTCGCGAAGTTGCTACAGCAGCTTTAAAACACCACGCAGTCTCAATTATTCTGGCACATAATCATCCAGGACAATCTACTATGCCGTCTAATGGCGATATTCAATTTACCAGAGAAATAAAAGCCGCTTTAAATCTGCTGGATATTCGTTTATTGGATCATTTTATTGTTACTGCTGAAAAAATAACATCAATGGCTGAATTAAATCTAATGTAGTAAAAATTATTAATTAAACGTTCTATCTTAATAGCATAATAGTGCAAAGCTGGATAAATTTATCATTGCCGATTACAATAACTGGTTTAATAGCGTTATTTACCTTAATCATACGGAGTACCCCATGATTGATTTTGCTTATGCTGCCAACACTGCCGGTTCACAGAGTGGCCTTATGCAATTCGTCCCACTTTTATTAATTCTTGTTGTCTTTTATTTTCTGATTATCCGCCCGCAGCAAAGCAAACATAAAAAACACCAGCAAATGCTAACCGAACTGAAAAAAGGCGATAAAGTTGTTACTCTGGCTGGAATAGTTGGCAAAATCACTAAAGTAAATGAACAATATTTCACTTTAGAAATTGCTCCTAAAGTAGAAGTTGAATTTGAACGCAATGCCATCAGTGGTAAGGCACCAGAATAAAATCAGTAATCCTGCCGCAACTTTTCAGTTGCGGCCTTTGTTTGTTTTCTTTCTTTTATTAACTGAAGAACAACAGTCTGCAACAAGGCAGCAAATATGAATCGTTATCCTATATGGAAATATCTGCTTATTATCGTCTCAATAGCATTGGGTCTGTTATACACCATTCCCAATTTTTTTGGCGAAATACCGGCAGTACAAATCTCTACCAACCGGCAGGCCATTACTATCAATGAACAAACTGAAAATACAGTTAAACAGGCTCTGGAAGCTGCACACATACAGCATCAGGGTATGTTCATTACTGATGGCAGCCTGAAAGTGCGTTTCAGTGATACTGAAACTCAGCTTAAAGCACGTGATGCTATTGCTTCTAAATTCGGCGAAGGCTATATCGTAGCTCTGAATCTGTTGGCCAATACTCCGGAATGGATGGAAAAAATTCATGCCAAACCAATGTTTCTTGGTCTTGATTTGCGTGGTGGTGTACATTTTACCATGCAGGTGGATATGGATTCAGCCGTTGATAAAACACTTGACAGTTATGCCGGAGATATCCGTCGTCAGCTGCGCAAACTGCAAATCCGCAGCGGCAATATTGTTAAAAACGGACAGACACTGGTTGTTCCTTTCCAATCTGCAAACGATGCTTCCACTGCAATATCCGGATTAAAAAAATATCTTAATGATGCAACACTAACTCAGAATGGTGACCGTCTGGTAGTTAGTCTGAGTAACACTGCGCTGACCAGAATTCGTACAGATGCAGTGACCCAGAACATTAATACCCTGCACAACCGTGTTAATGAGCTGGGTGTTGCTGAACCGGTTATACAGCAGGCCGGACCGAACAGGATTGTCGTACAACTGCCGGGCGTTCAGGATACTGCTAAAGCTAAAGATATCATTGGCCGTACTGCAACTTTACAGGTACGAATGGTAAGTGATGATCCCAATCTGTATCAGCAGGCGCGGCAAGGACACAATCCAGATGGATTTGAACTACTGCCATCTGCCGGTAACGGAGCACCTACACTGGTCAGCAAACAGGTTGAACTGACTGGGGACAATATTAATGATGCTCAGGCCAGCTTTAACGACCGGGGATTGCCGGGTGTAAGCGTAAATTTTGACAGTACAGGTGCCAGCATTTTTGCTGACCTCACCCGCAATAATGTTGGTAAACGTATGGCGATGGTACTTATCGATCAGGGTAAGGCAGAAGTGATTACCGCACCGGTAATCAATGAACCTATTCCCGGCGGTAAAACCATTATTTCAGGAAGTATGAGTATTGCTGAAGCCAATGATACCGCATTGCTATTGCGTGCCGGCTCACTGGCTGCACCAATGAAAATTATCGAAGAACGAACCATTGGCCCGTCTCTGGGTAAAGAAAATATTAGCAAAGGCTTTCATTCCACCTTATGGGGATTTGTAGTAGTAGCCATATTCATGATGCTTTATTACCGGATGTTCGGACTGTTTTCAGTAATTGCCCTGTCATGCAATCTGTTGTTCCTGATCGCTATTTTGTCTGCCATGCAGGCTACTCTGACACTGCCGGGTATAGCGGCAATTGCTCTTACACTAGGTATGGCGATTGACTCGAATGTATTGATTAATGAACGTATCCGCGAAGAATTACGTCATGGTAATACACCACAAATATCAATTAATGCAGGTTACGATCACGCCTGGCATACTATTGTAGACTCTAATATCACTTCACTGATTGCCGGTCTGGCGTTACTGATTTTCGGTTCAGGCCCTATTCGCGGATTTGCTGTCGTACATTGTCTGGGTATTATTACATCTATGTATTCGTCAGTAGTGGTTTCTCGTGCCTTTGTTAATTTGTGGTATGGTCGCAAACGCAAACTGAAAACACTTTCTATCGGCCATATCTGGATTGCAGATAAAGCTGCCACTGGTAAAAGTAAGGCTTAATAAATTATGGAATTCTTCAAAATAAAACGTGATATCCCGTTTATGAGCTATGGTAAGCTGACAACGGCGATTTCATTAATTACTTTTATTCTGGCTGTATTTTTTCTTGTTACTCGCGGGCTGAACTTTTCTGTAGAATTTACCGGCGGTACTGTAATGGAAGTGGAATTCAAACAGAGTGCGGATTTAAATAAAATCCGTACAGAACTGGATGGATTAAAACTTGGAGAAATACAAGTACAGGCACTCGGCACAAATAAACAAATCATGATTCGGCTGCCCAACAAAGCCAATATGACTTCAGCACAATTGTCCAATCAAGTTATGGACTTGCTTAAACAGCATCAGGAAGATGTAAGTTTACGTCAGGTTGAATTCATAGGGCCGCAAGTAGGCGAGGAACTGGTTACTCACGGCTTACTGGCTTTAGGCATGGTTGTGATTGGCATCATTATTTACTTATCCATGCGTTTCGAATGGCGCTTTGCTGTTTCTGCCATTATTGCCAATATGCATGACGTAGTGATTATTCTGGGTTGCTTTGCCCTCTTTCACTGGGAATTTTCTCTTACCGTACTTGCAGGCGTACTTGCCGTGCTCGGCTACTCAGTTAATGAATCAGTAGTTGTCTTTGACCGTATCCGTGAAAATTTCCGAAAACCACATATGCGTGGTAAAAGTGTTCCGGCAATCATAGATAATGCCATTACCGCAACCATGAGCCGTACCATTATCACCCACGGATCAACTGAAGCAATGGTCATTTCTATGCTGGTATTTGGCGGAGCTGCTTTGCATGGTTTCGCAATGGCATTAACAATTGGTATTGTGTTTGGTATTTACTCATCAGTATTAGTAGCGAGTCCGTTATTACTGATGTTTGGACTGAACCGGCAAAATCTGGTTAAGCCGCCAAAACGGAAAGAGGAAGCTGTAGTTTAAGATTAAATTACTATTGTTTTGCTCTAATTAATTAAAAAACTCCAGAATAATATTTTATTTCTGGAGTTTTTTATGATTTTAAAATTTACCTACAAAATTAGGTTTATCTATACGGCAATCAAAAATGGAATTTGAAAAGCTAACAAACTGATGTTCCTAAGCCGAACAATATCTGATTGCTAACGTAGTGCCCGTTCGTCTTTCCAACCTTTATCCGTCAGAACCAATACAGCCGCACGACGTTGAGGTTCCTGCATAGACTTCCACCAGTTTTCATCGGTAGTTTTCAATAATTTTTCAGCCCATTTCTCAGGTACCAGTTTTGCATCATAAACTACCTTGGAAATAGTCATTCCATTTGCTGGGGTAGGTTCAGTAAAGAGCACAATTTTATCTACTTTTTGTGTTCCAAGGCACAGCATACTTCCCTGAGCTGTATTTTGCACATTGTCCTCACCTTTACTTGTACGGTAATACACTGCCTGCGGTATATCTTTTCCGCCATTAACAACCAGAGTTGCATCCTTACCTTTTTCATACAAGTCTGCATCAGTTAAAATATCCATTTGCTTTAAAGCAGTTTTATTAACTTTATCGCCATCACTATTTTTTCTGGCAATACGTATTTCTTTATTACCAAGTGCAACCGTATTATTCATACCTCCCTGAGCATTATCCAGCATCAGATTAACCGCCAGACAAACTTTATCATTTTTAGCAAAATCATCTATCGCCTCAGTGAAATTGTGATTACTCGCCTCTTGCTTACCTCCGCAGGCAGCCAGTAACAGGCTAACGGCTAATACACTGATTTTTTTCATCCCGGTATTCCTTATAAAATAAAATCTATACTGATTAAAGCATACTGCCAATATGCCGGATTAGCAACGCAAGCAGTTTACCTTCACTGGTCAGAAACAATTTAAAACGCTCAATCGACATAAAACCAACACTTTAAGCAAATATAAGCAAAACGGTATAATAACAGCTTATTTCCGCAAACAGGCTTTCATCAATGAGTATACAAATTTATGGTATCAGTCAGTGCAATACTGTCAAAAAAGCCCGCAAATGGCTGGCTGATCAACATATTAACGCTGAATTTATCGATTTTAAGAAAACACCGCCAACATTAACCGATATCCAGTTCTGGCTTACACAAGTACCTAAAGAAACATTAATTAACCGTAAAGGTACAACATGGCGGAAATTAAGTAACAATGAACAGACAATTGCTTTAAGTAATGATGATGAAGCCATTCGCCTAATGATAAACCACCCCTCAGTGATTAAAAGACCAGTTCTGGTAAAAAATCAATTAATATTGGTTGGTTTTGATCCGCAACGCTATACTGAATTTTTTGCCTGATACTTCCAGATACAAACCATGAACAACACAACAATATTTATTTCTGATTTACATCTTTCTGAACAGACGCCGCCTTTAAATCAGCTATTTGAACGCTGCCTGCAACAATGGCAAGGAAATATCGATGCGTTATACATATTAGGTGATTTTTTTGACGTCTGGATAGGTGACGATGATGATAGTGATTTCATTCGTCATATTAAATCTCAGTTAAAATCTTTTTCTTCTGCGACACCAGTTTTTTTCATTCATGGTAACCGGGATTTCCTGATTGGTGAAAAATTTGCTGCAGAAACCGGAATACAACTACTTACATCACCTCAGCAAATAAACCTTTACGAGCATGAATATATTATTATGCATGGGGATGAATTATGCACTGACGATATTGCATATCAACAATTCCGTGCCCAGTCCCGCAATCCTTTATGGCAAATGGCAGTATTAAGTAAACCTATTGAAGAGCGTCGTTTACTAGCCGGACAAATCCGTCAGATGAGTGAAACACGTAAAAACAATGAGGGTAAAAGTGAGATTTCTGATGTAACAGAACAAGCCATTAATGAACTGATGAGTAGCCATATGCAACCTACTCTGCCTACACTGATTCATGGTCATACCCATCGTCCAGCCGTACATGAATCACAGTTGAACAACCAACCTTTCAAGCGTTATGTCATACAGGACTGGGCTGATAATTACGGCGGCTATCTGGCTGTAGACACAGATGGTGTACATGTACATGAGCTTAAGCTATAAATAGAAAAAATACATCGATACTATTAATGGGAATGCTCCTAGAAGTTAATTATCTCATTATTAACTAGGCAGTCAGATTTCGTATCTGAATACAACGCCAGTAAAATAAAAACCGAAAAGATTAAAAATTCTTTTCGGTTTTTATTTATTATTTTTCATTCCCAAATACCCTGATTTATCCGGGTAATAGCATATCATTATTAAATCACCCACTATATTCAGAGATTTTAAAATAAAAACCGTGTCTACTAAGCGTAAACACGGTTGATACTAGTTTTAAAAAAATTATTTACTTGCCGCGCATTAAATCAAAAAAGTCGGCATTATTTTTAGACTGCTTGAGCTTATCAATGATAAATTCCATTGCTTCAATATCATCCATTGGATGCAAGAATTTCCGCAGCAGCCACATTTTTTGTAAATGCTCATTAGAAACCAGCAATTCTTCACGGCGAGTACCTGAACGATTGATATTAATTGCCGGAAACAGACGTTTTTCAGCCATACGCCGATCCAGATGCAATTCCATATTGCCCGTTCCCTTGAACTCCTCATAAATTACATCATCCATACGGCTACCAGTTTCCACCAGAGCAGTTGCGATAATGGTCAGTGAACCGCCTTCTTCCACATTACGGGCTGCGCCGAAGAATCGCTTTGGACGATGCAGTGCATTTGCATCAATACCGCCAGTTAAAATTTTACCGGATGCAGGAATAACTGTGTTGTAAGCACGCGCCAGACGTGTAATTGAATCAAGCAGAATGATTACATCTTTTTTGTGTTCTACCAGACGCTTGGCTTTTTCAATCACCATTTCAGCCACTTGTACATGGCGGGTAGCCGGCTCATCAAAAGTAGAAGATACTACCTCACCCCGTACTGAACGGGTCATTTCCGTAACTTCTTCAGGACGCTCATCAATCAGCAGAACAATCAGTTCAGCTTCAGGATAATTAGCTGTAATCGCATGTGCGATATTCTGCAGCATCACTGTTTTACCAGATTTCGGCGGAGCTACCAGCAAAGCGCGCTGACCAAATCCGATAGGTGCAATCAGATCAATTGCACGTCCGGTAAGATTTTCTCCGGAACGAATATCCCGCTCTAGCACAAACTGGCGATCAGGGAATAATGGTGTCAGATTTTCAAACAGGATTTTATGTTTGCATACATCCGGATCGTCTCCGTTAATCTTATCCAGACGAACCAGCGCAAAATAGCGTTCATTGTCTTTAGGTACACGTACACTGCCTTCAATCGTGTCACCAGTATGCAGATTGAAACGCCGTATCTGACTCGGACTGACGTAAATATCATCAGGGCCTGCCAGATAAGATGTATCCATGCTACGCAAAAAGCCAAAGCCATCAGGCAGAATTTCCAGCGTACCGGAACAGGTAAACGCTTCTCCCTGCTTCATTTTAATGCGCACAATAGCAAACACCAGATCCTGTTTGCGCAAACGATTGGCATTTTCAATACCAAACTCTTCAGCTATGCCCAGTAATTCAGACACATGTAGATTTTGTAATTCAGAAACGTGCATAAAGATATAAATGAACTTATTTATTAGAATCGAAGATAAAATGAGTCAGAAAACTCATAATAATTCCAGTTACCAGTCTTTAAGTTGCAAAATACTTGCCAAAGACAGGTAAGGTTTTTATTGAAAGTTGATTTGGTTTAATTCTGCCACAAAAGACATTAATAAAAGATTTTTCAGAAGTGACATCTTCTTATGAAGAGCAATTCTAATCTTCAAACCACATAATGTCAAGTTATTATCAACTTTCAATAACACTTGTATGAAGCATACCCTTAAAATTTAATTCTGACATCAGAAAATCCATATAGCATAAAAAGTTATAATTGTATTTTTTAGTTTGTATCAGGAATTAACCGAACCGAACAACAATTCAGGTTAATATAAATTTCTTATTGTTATATTAATCACTAATTTTTAACTATAAACTGTTATTCAGGCCGGATTATAACCGCATTATTAAAATTAGTATAATAATGTAAATAGAAAAAGAATATATCAGAAAGACAACAGTTACAGATAGATTATATATTCAAAGAACTGAATTTCCAGATATCAAACAATAGCAAACAACCAGTAAAACAGCAGATAAGAAAATGCTTTTCTGCTGATGACTGCTATAATTGTCTCTCCTTTAAATACTAAAAGAGAAATTATGAAACACTTGTCTTTAACTACTCTGGGAATCACTACTGCACTGGTTTTATCGGCCTGTAACTTTGCTGATAATGGGTATAAAAATAACAGCAGTGAGCCGGTAGCAGCTTCAACTGCACCTTCGGCTACCCGAAACCCGCAGCGTGCAGGAGAGGAGTTTCTGGCCAAAAATAAAAATGTTTCCGGTGTAAAAACCACTACATCAGGTTTGCAGTACAAAGTTAATCATGAGGGATCCGGTAAAAAACCTAAAGCCACTGATATGGTGACGGTTCAATATGAAGGTCGGTTAATCGACGGGACTATTTTTGATAGCACAGCTCAGCGTAATAATGAGCCGGTTACATTTCCGCTTAATGGCGTGATTCCCGGATGGACTGAAGGATTGCAGCTTATGTCAGAAGGTAGTGACTACACATTCTATATACCAGCCCGACTTGCTTATGGCGAACATAGCCCGACAAGTGCCATTCCTGCTAACAGTGTTCTGATATTTGATGTGAAGCTGATTAAAGTTGGAAAGTAAATCTGATTGTAGGCATAATTAATGAAAAAGCACTCAGTAGACTGAGTGCTTTTAAAATCTGGCTCCCCGACCAGGGCTCGAACCTGGGACCTGCGGATTAACAGTCCGTCGCTCTACCGACTGAGCTATCAGGGAATGAGGCGAGATTATAGCGACTGTAATTTTACTGTCAAGCTTTTTAAACAACTTTATGATTACAAGTTGATTAAATTATTAATTACACAATAATAATATTTTAGTAAGCAGTTTTATTTCAAATTATTCAGCCTGTTCATTCTGACCTAGAATCATAGTTCCGACACCTTTATCAGTGAAAATTTCCAGCAAGAGAGCATGTGGAACACGTCCGTCAATAATATGAGTATTGTGAACGCCATGCATAGCAGCCTGCAAAGTCGCATTAATTTTAGGCAGCATACCATTTTGTAAAGTACCATCAACAATTAATGCATTGATATCAGATGGCGTAAGGCGACTTAATAATTGATTGTTTTTATCCAGCACACCAATTGTGTTGGTCAGCATAATCAGTTTTTCAGCCTTCAGACTTTCTGCCAGCTTACCGGCTACCATATCTGCATTGATATTAAATGCTTCACCATGTTCACCTACTCCAACAGGTGCCACTACAGGAATATAACCATGTTCCACCATTTCCTGAATCAGAGCTGTATCGATTTCTTCAACTTCACCTACCTGTCCGATATCCTGCTTTTCATTATCAGAAGTGGTAAGAAACAATTTTTTGGCCTTGATAAAATGATTGTCGCGGCCGGTAATTCCGACTGCATGCCCTCCATGCAGGTTAAGTAAAGATGTAATTTCCTTATTAACACAACCACCAAGCACCATTTCAACAATATCCATGGTCTCGCTGTCAGTCACCCGCATACCCTGAATAAATTGATTTTCTTTCCCTACTTTCTGTAACAGCTCATTAATTTGCGGCCCGCCCCCGTGTACAATAATCGGATGAATTCCCACCAGTTTGAGCAATACGACATCTTTAGCAAAACTTTCTTTCAATTGCGGATCAGTCATTGCATTACCGCCATACTTAATTACCATTGTCACACCGGAAAATCGCCGGATATATGGTAGCGCCTCGGCTAAAATATTAGCTTTTGTTTTAGCCTCAATAGCATTAATGTTCGTGAAGATGTCTGTGCTCATTATTTATCCCTGCCTAATTAAACTGATTATTTTTCTACGGTTAAGTTTATCTTTAGTTATGATAAAATAAAACCATAATTTGTTATTTAATGTTTGTTTAAAATTTTAAGCAATAATAAGTACAAATTGAAAAATAAATGAAAAATATACTTGATTGAAAAAGCAGTCTAAAAATTATCGAAATAATAAAACAGTATTTATAGTTATAAGTTCTGCGTTATCAGTAACCCGATATTTAGATTCATTTAAAACACATTTGAAAATTTAATCAAATTTGACCATACATGCGCCTGTACTGAAAAAAGTTGCCAGAATTGCCTGTGCTGCAACCTGATCCAGTATTTGTTTACGCTTTTTCCCAAAAACTAAAGCTTCATTCAGCAAACTTTCGGCGACTACAGATGTCCAGCGCTCATCTACCCAGTATACCGGTAAATTAAAACGACCATGTAAACGGTTACCAAAACGGCGACAAAGAGCAGTAGCTTCATCGTCCTCACCATCTGCATGAGTGGGAAGACCTACTACAAGCACCTGTGGCCGCCATTCATTTATTAAAGTTTTAATACGGCTAAAATACTGTTCATTACTGATAACAGTAATAGTTTCCAACGGATGTACACTCGCCAGCTCAGCTTCACCGACGGCTACTCCTATCCGTGCGCTTCCGAAATCAAATCCGAGTACAGTGCCACGCTTTAGGGGAGAAGGGATTGATTCAGGCATGGCCCACCAATACGCTCAGATTGGCAATATCAATATTTAATAACTGCAAAGCAGCTTTGTAACGTTGCTTATAAGGCATATCAAATAAAATCTGGTTATCTGCAGGCACGGTTATCCAGCTATTATTTGCCAGCTCCTGCTCCAGTTGTCCGGCAGACCAGCTGGAATAACCAATAGTAGCTACAGCTTTATCAACTTCATTTTCCTGCGTAAGCCCCAGAATAATATCGCGAGAAGTAGTCATGGCTATATCGTCAGTTACCAGCAAACTGCTTTCCCATGAACCTGTCGGAGTATGTACCAGAAATCCGCGGTCTACTTGAACCGGACCGCCCATCAGAACATTTTGTCCGTGAAAACGTTCCGGTGTAGGGGTTTTAGCAGAATCAAACAGTAAATCCATCATAATCGGTGATGGTTTATTTACAATGATACCCATAGCACCGTCTGCACTATGTTCACACAGATAAATCACGCTTTCTTTAAAAAACGGGTCTTCCATTGACGGCATAGCAATCAGAAAATGATTGGCCAGAGAGAATCCGGACGGAGCGTTTTGTTGTGCAGCCATATTGTGCTTATCCATGAAAATGATGTCAGACTATATAAATTAATTTGTCGTTAAATTGGGTCTGTTTTACAGTTTCTCAAGCGTATGCTTTTCGCTATAATTCTATCTTACTCCGAACCGGATTGTTTTATCCGGTTTTTAAAATTTTATCAAAACAGCTAATACTGGCAGACTGAGTCAAAGACAGCCATCACAGAAAGGTCAATTGTGTCATTAATTAAACCTGTTGTGCTTTTAATTCTGGATGGTTTCGGCCATCGTGCCGAAGGAAATGACAATGCAATTTTACTGGCGCATACTCCTTATATCGATAACTATCGTCAGCACTATGCTTATGGCACGATAGATGCTTCAGAACGAATGGTCGGATTGCCTGTTGGTCAGTTTGGCAATTCAGAAGTGGGTCACCTGAATATTGGTGCAGGCAGAGTTGTACCTCAGGATATTACCCGAATCGATATGGCTATTGAAGACCATACTCTTGAACAAAATCCGGTTTTGCAACAGGCATGGAATAATCCGAATCATACTGTACATCTGCTGGGCTTATTTTCTGATGGTGGTGTGCATAGCCATATAGAACATTTTTTTGCAGTTATAGATGCCGCACTAGCTGCCGGCATGCAAAAAATTGTTGTCCATCCATTTCTTGATGGGCGTGATACACCGCCGCAAAGTGCCCGTCCCTATCTGCAACGCCTGCAACAATATATGCAACAGCATTCTCAGATATTATGCGGTGCCCTTGTCGGACGTTTTTTTGCCATGGACAGGGACAATCGATGGGATCGCGTTGAAGCTGCTTATAATGCCTTATTCGGAGATGCGCCCTACCAGGCTGATTCCCCTGTTACTGCATTAGAGGCTGCTTATGTCCGTGGCGAGCAGGATGAATTTGTCAAACCTACCATTGTCAGCCCGCAGGCAAGGCTGCTAGATGGTGATGCCATTCTGTTTCTCAACTTCCGCGCTGATCGCGCACGTGAATTAACTCAAGCTCTTACTTTTGCTGATTTCGATGGATTTAAACGCAAGTATCGTGTACAACCGGGCTATTTTGCCACTATCACTGCTTACGGGACACAATTCAGCAATCCGGTAATGTTCGAAAAACAACCTGTAAATAATGGTTTGGGAGAATTTTTGGCCGGACAGGGTCTTAGCCAGCTCCGCATAGCGGAAACAGAAAAATACCCGCACGTAACTTATTTTTTCAGCGGTGGTCGGGAAGAACCTTATATTGGTGAAGAAAGGATTATGATTCCTTCACCCAAAGTGACTACATATGATTTACAGCCAGAAATGAGTGCTGTCGGCATTACTGAACAAATTATTGATAGTCTGAAACATCATCGCCATGATGTTATTATTTGTAACTTTGCCAATGGTGATATGGTTGGACATACCGGTTCACTTGACGCCGCTATAAAAGCAGTAGAAACACTAGATAGTTGTATTGCACAGGTTGTTGAAACAACACTTTCTGTAGGCGGAGAAGTGATTATTACTGCCGATCACGGTAACTGTGAACACATGTATGATGAAAAAAATCAGCAACCTCACACACAACATACAGTTGAACCGGTCCCATTTATCTATATAGGGCGTAAGGCTACAATCCGTTCAGGCGGAGCGCTTAAAGATGTAGCGCCTTCTCTTTTAACTGCTCTGGGACTGACTCCGCCTGCAGAAATGACGGGGCAGAACCTGATTGAATTCACAGATAAATAATGAAATCTTTATTCTGTCTCATTCTGATATGGTGCAGTACCCTTTTCTCTTTGGCTATCGCTGCCAATAATCAGAAAATCCAACAGCCAACTGGTGAACTGAAACAGGTTCACCAGGCTATTTCAGCAACACAAAACCAGATCAGTAAAACTACGGTTGAACAGAAAAAAATTGATGCCTCAATGGCTGCAACAGACCAGCAGCTTAATCAGGCAAAAAATGAGCTTCACCGCATTCAGCAACAGCAACAGACCAGTATGCGGCAGTTACAAACCCTGCAAACCAATCTGGATAAAACCCGTACCCAGATTGCAGAAACTCAGACCCAGATAGCCCGTTTACTTAACGCACATTACCGTAACCGTCAGCCGAACAGCGTATATTTGATGCTAATAAAGGATCGCTCCGACCAAAAAGGGCGCTTGTTACAATATATCCGTTATTTAAATGAAGCCAATGAGCAGGTCATTCAACGTTTACGTGAACAACAATCGCGGATGAATGCACAGCAACAGGCTATCAATATTCAGCAACAACAACTTTCTTCGCTACAAAAAAAACAACAGCAGCTTATTAACAAACTGCGTAATGAACATACTATTCAGCAAAGCAAATCCAGTGTATTAAACCAACAATTACAAGTACAGAATAAGCAATTACAATCATTAAAGGCTGATGAAAAACGATTGAACAATCTTTTAAGCCGTCTTTCTGCTCAGGCAACAATGCGTCGTCTGGCTCAGACTCAGCCTAAACCTCCTAAACAAACCATCAAACCGAAAAACACAGGTCAGCCACAAATTACTCCAAGTAACGATGCTGGTAACAATGATACAGACAGCACCAGACCGCCTTCTACCTTAACTGCAGAAGATTTAGCTTTACAGGCTACAGAAAATATTAAAACACCGCTTATTAAAGGTCTTGCACAGAAACAGGGACGCCTTCCCCGACCGGTTAACGGCAGCATATCAGGAAAATTTGGAGAAAACAGACCAAATGGCGGTATCTGGAAAGGATTGTTTTTTTCATGTAACAATGCGGCTGTGCACAGCATTTCTAATGGTAATGTGGTCTATGCTGCTTTTTTACAAGGTTACGGCAATACCGTTATCATTGATCACGGTGAAGGTTATATCAGCATTTACACAGGCTTGTCCTCCGTCAATGTTTCTGCCGGTAGCATTCTTAGCTCTGGTCAAACCATTGGTATAAGTGGTAAATTACCGGACGGTCAGAACGGACTTTATTTTGAAATTCGTTATCATAATCAGGCAATGAATCCATTATCATGGTTGCGTTAACACATATTATGCTTTGCTATTACTTTCAATAATTTTATAGTGTACACTCTGACCGATTTTGAATTTTCATCATAACCTGCTATAAACAGGTTATTGATATCCTGAATTAATGTCGTTATAAGAAAGAACAATAGTAATAATGGCTAAATCTAGATTAAAAAAAGCTGCTTTATATACACTGGGTGCTTTCAGCGGTGTCATTCTCACTTTAAGCATACAGAGTTATGCCAATGAGAAATCCGAGGCTTTACCGGTACAATCTCTGCATACCATGGCGGAAGTTTATGGACAAATTAAAGCCAATTATGTTGAGAATAAAACTGACGATACTATTCTTGAAGGTGCCATGAAAGGGATGGTCAATAATCTTGACCCGCATTCTGAATATCTGACTGTTAAAGATTACTCAGATTTACAGGAAAGCACTACAGGTGAATTTGGCGGCCTCGGTATGGAAATCAGCTCTGAAGACGGGCTGATAAAAATTGTGGCACCTATAGAAGACACGCCTGCTGATCGTGCCGGCATCAAAAGCGGTGACTACATCGTTAAAATTGACAGCGAATCAACTCGCAACATGACCACTACCGAAGCTGTAAAAAGAATGCGAGGTAAACCGGGAACCAGTATAACTCTGACTTTAGCTCGTAAAGATGAAGCACAGCCAATTGTATTACATCTGACAAGAGCAATTATTAAAGTTAAAAGTGTACGTTACAAACTTCTGGAACCTGATTACGGTTACGTGCGCATTACTCAGTTTCAGGAACATACTGTAAGTCTGCTGGCTGATGCTATTAAAGATTTGGAAAAACAGAACAAACAGCCTTTGAAAGGTCTGGTACTCGACTTACGCGATGATCCGGGTGGTCTGTTAAACAGTGCTGTTGGTGTATCCGCAGTATTCCTGAAACCGGGAGTAAAAGTTGTCAGCACGAAAAACCGTGATAAAAAAGAAGGTATGGTATTAAAAGCTATTCCTAAAGATTATGTAGTTAAAGGCAATGATCCGCTGGTAAATATGCCTGAAGAAATTAAAACCATACCGATTACAGTTTTAGTAAATTCAGGTACCGCTTCTGCTTCTGAAATTGTCTCCGGTGCGCTTCAAGACTATAAACGTGCTGTAATTGTAGGTACACAAAGCTTTGGCAAAGGTTCGGTACAAACAGTAATTCCTCTATCAAATGGTGGTGCGGTTAAACTGACAACTGCGCTGTATTACACTCCTAATGACCGATCAATACAGGCACAGGGTATCGTTCCTGATGTTGAAGTAAAAGATAAAAACCGAAAATTTGAAAGCCGCGAAGCTGATCTTGGCGGACATCTGAGTAACCCGTTAGGTGGTAAGGAGGTAAAAGGAGGATTAGAAGGCAGTCAGAAAAAAACCACTTCTCCGGCTTTTGCCAGTGAACCTGTAAATCAGCTTAACGAAGATTCGGATAAAGACAGTACCAAGGAAGTTAAAACTGGTAAAGACGAAAATCAAACCAATAAAGGTACAATTACTGCTGATAAAAAAGATAGCAAGAAAAAGGATGAAGAAGACTGGCTGGCGAGACGTGAACCTAACCCAGCAAAAGATGCTCAGTTAAAATCTGCTCTGGATCTGATAAAAGACCCGGTAAAATGGAATCAGTCATTGGGACTGGCTGCTAAAAAACCAGTTAAAACCAATGACAAAAAAGATAAAAAATAAAATTTCATCTTAAAAAACAGATAGCTTAAAGCTATCTGTTTTTTATTAAATGTATTTGATTAATTTGCAAAATCATATAGATAAACTAAAACTTAATTGCTGAGAAAAAGTACCTAATCCATATATGCTTTAATAATATTTAAAAGTACCTGATAATGAATTCAAATCCATATCTTTACACTTTTAAATAAAAAAACTTATAAAATAATTAAAATTCCAACTTACCCAAAAATAATGTTTGCAGAATAGGCTCAATAACAACAAATAAAATTGAATGAATATAAACAATTAACTTTCCACAAACTATTAAATAAAAGTTTTAGTTAAAACCTTAATACTTTTAGGTTGGGAAGTTTCCAATAATGATATTTGCCTAAAAAAGTTAATAAACCACTCCTTTTTTACTTTTCATCTAGTGAATTTTTAGCTCGAACAAAATTTATTTAATATTTAACTCAATTGAATTAACTACTATGATTTGAATAAAAAATTTTAAATTTAAAAATATTAAACAATTTTTTATTTTGCTAGTCATCCATTCAATAATACCGGTGTTTCAAAGTTAGTTGACAGTCATTTATTTGCAAAAAGGATTACAGCTAATGACGAATAACAAACAATTAGCTCAATATCTATAGACGCAGAAGATATAACCCGCTATGAAAACGATTTTATGACTTATTGGCACTTTATTATCATTCTCTAATACTTACTTATCGTATTAATTTTACATAATATAAAAGTTTAATTAAGCAAAACTAAAAATCTTTAAATAAATCATTTATATATGAAATTTCTATATTTATTAATCAAAAAATAAAGGCTGCTAATTTTATTAGCAGCCTTTATTTTACAAACCGGAAAATTTATTTTTTCAGTTCTTTAGCCAGATATAACCAAGTTTCAATTACGGTATCGGGATTCAGAGAGATAGTCTCAATTCCCTCCTCAATCAACCATTTAGCGAAATCAGCATGATCAGACGGCCCTTGACCGCAAATACCAATATATTTATTTAATTTACGGCAAGCCTGAATTGCCAGACTGAACATCACTTTAACAGCTGGGTCACGTTCATCAAAAGTACCTGCGATCGGACCACCACTATCGCGATCCACACCCAGTGTTAACTGAGTCATATCATTTGAACCAATAGAGAATCCATCAAAGTATTTCAGGAACTGTTCGGCCAGTACTGCATTGGTTGGCAGTTCACACATCATAATCAGGCGCAGACCATTTTTACCACGTTCCAGTCCGTTGTCTTTCAATGCGCGTACGACATTTTCAGCCTCTTTCAATGTACGTACAAATGGAATCATGATTTCAACATTAGTCAATCCCATTTCATCACGCACATATTTCAGTGCTTTACACTCAAGCGCAAAGCAATCTTTGAAATCATCAGAAACATAACGGGCTGCACCGCGGAAACCCAGCATCGGATTTTCTTCATGAGGCTCGTATTTATTACCACCTAAAAGATTGGCATATTCATTTGACTTAAAGTCAGACATACGCACAATTACTTTTTTCGGATACACAGAAGCTGCCAGTGTTGCCACACCCTCAGCAATTTTATCAATATAAAAATCTACCGGAGATGAATAGCCGGAAATTCTGTCAGTAATGGTGGCTTTCATCTGTTCATCCTGCTGATCAAATTCCAGCAAAGCACGAGGATGAATACCAATCTGGCGGTTAATAATAAATTCCATTCGTGCCAGACCAATACCATAGCCCGGTAAACCAGAGAAGCTGAATGCCAACTCAGGATTACCTACATTCATCATGATTTTGGCTGGTGATTCAGGCATATTATCTAAAGGTATTTCATTGACATCAACTTTCAGTAAACCCTCATATACATAGCCCGTATCCCCTTCGGCACAGGACACCGTTACTTCCTGACCATCCTGCAAAGCAGAAGTTGCATTACCACAGCCAACCACTGCCGGAATACCCAGTTCACGCGCAATAATGGCTGCGTGACAAGTACGTCCGCCACGATTGGTAATAATTGCAGAGGCACGTTTCATAACCGGTTCCCAGTCCGGATCGGTCATATCAGTAACCAGTACGTCACCTGGCAACACTTTATCCATTTCATCAACAGATTTGACCAGACGCACTTTACCTTGACCGACTTTCTGACCGATGGCGCGACCCTCTACCAGAATGGCAGATTTGTCATTAATCTGATAGCGACGCAGTACACGGCTGTTATTTTCCTGTGATTTCACAGTTTCAGGACGAGCCTGCAAGATATACAGTTTACCATCAATACCATCACGACCCCATTCAATATCCATCGGACGGCCATAATGTTCTTCAATAGTCAGTGCATACTGAGCCAGCTCAGTAATTTCTTCGGCACTGATTGAGAATTTTTTGCGGTCAGCAACATCAACATCTACTGTCTGTACAGATTTACCTGCCTGAGCCGCATCAGTGAAAACCATTTTAATCAGTTTAGAACCCATGGTTTTACGCAGAATCGCAGGACGACCGGCACGCAGAGTTGGTTTATGTACATAGAATTCATCCGGATTTACTGCACCCTGTACAACAGTCTCACCCAGACCATAGGATGATGTAATGAATACAACCTGATCAAAACCAGATTCTGTATCCATGGTGAACATCACCCCGGAGGCGCCTTTATCAGAACGCACCATCCGCTGAACACCGGCAGACAGAGCCACTACATCATGAGCAAAATTCTTGTGCACACGGTAGGAAATGGCGCGATCGTTATACAAAGAAGCAAATACATGATGCATAGCTTCTTTAACATTATCATAACCGCTTATATTCAGAAATGTTTCCTGCTGACCGGCAAAAGAGGCATCAGGTAAATCTTCGGCAGTCGCAGAAGAGCGTACAGCCACGCAAATCTGGTCAGTACCGGCATCAGCTACCATTTTTTCCCATGCTGCCTGTAAATCTGCTTCCAGTTCAGGCGGAAATGGGGTGTCCATGATCCATTGACGGATCTGTTTACCTACCCGAGCCAGTTCGGCAACATTATCTACATCCAGTGCCTTTAGCTCGTTATTGATACGTTCACTCAAACCTTCGTAAGCAAGAAAATTGCGATAGGCTTCGGCAGTGGTAGCAAAACCACCGGGTACACGCACACCTTTTTCGGTGAGCTGTGAAATCATCTCGCCAAGAGATGCATTTTTGCCGCCGACGCTTTCAACATCAGTCATGCGCAGATTTTCAAACCAGATTACGTTATTACCGGCCATGATGGTTATCCAGTGAGGAGTGGGAAAGTTGAAGACGACCTATTCTAACTAGTCAGGTATAAAATGTCATGTATTTTTGGCTATTTATCCGCCCATAATTGAGGATAATTTATCCCTAATCAAACACTATTCAAATACAAATCCTTGATACCTTAAGTATTTTAATTACATTTTCAATTATTTAGATTAAAATATCAATTTATACATTTTTTTAGCAATTTTAATCTAAAATTATCTTTTTTATTCAATAAAACATTAATTTTATTGCTTAAATTTTATATATTCAGTCTATTTTTATTTTTTTAGTATCAATGTTGAAAAAAAACCAATATTTTACGCAGGAACTGGAAGAAACTTCATTTACAATGGATAATTCATAAAGTCACATCCCTTTTTAACTCTGAATTATGTAGATTGATTATGAAACCAGTACGCCAAGTCTTTTTTGTTTCTGACCGAACGGGTATCACCGCCGAAAGTATGGGTCTTGCTTTATTGAACCAGTTTGACAATATAGAATTCAAGCGTGCTACTTATCCATTTGTAGATACAGAAACAAAAGCTCGTGAGATTGTTGCTTTAATTAATAATGCAGCAAACCACTGTGAAGCGCGTCCGCTGGTTTTTTCTAGCATCGTTGATGAAAATGTCCGTAAACTGATTAAAACCAGTGCAGGGCTGCATATGAGTTTTTATGATGCATTTATTGGTGAGCTGGAAGATGAACTTGCCACAGAAGCAAATCATTCCATTGGCAGAACCCATGGAATGCACGATACTGAACGCTATGATAAGAGAATGGAAGCAATCAATTTTACTCTTAATCATGATGATGGAATTACTGATCGCGAATTGAAAAAAGCTGATGTGATTCTGATGGGCGTTTCTCGCAGCGGTAAAACGCCTACTTGTCTTTATCTGGCATTGCAGTATGGAATTCGTGCTGCAAATTATCCTCTTATTCCAGAAGATCTGGAAAGCAGTGAATTACCTAGAATGCTGCAACCATTCCGGCAAAAATTATATGGGCTAACCATAGATGCAGACCGTCTGCACCATATTCGTTCGGAGCGTCGTCCTGATTCCCGTTATGCCAGTCGTGATAATTGCCGACGTGAGATTTTAACCGCCGAAGATATGTTCCGCCGTTTTAATATTCCATATACCCATACAACTCATAAATCTATTGAAGAACTGGCTGCAAGTATTATTTTAGCGGCAAAATTACAACGGCGGTTTTAGGTTGTTTCGTTATAAAGTTTTGCCCTGAATAAATTCAGGGCCTTTATTTTAACTTGCAATCATGATTTGTATTTATCTTGTATCAGTAATAGACGAATAAATTAAGCAGCTTTAATATTAAATCAATCTTTGAACGCGTGAATATTATTATCTAAACACATGGCATATTTTTTATATACTATCCAAGGTAACTGTACTATATCTAAATTTCCAAATTAAAATATGTCCAACTATTCAGATAACATCCGGAAGTGCTGAGACTATTATCCTGTGGTCAGACACATGGATAATAGTGTTGCAATGATATACTTTAGATTATTATTCTCTTGCTTTAATGACGTAATCAATAAAGCATGCTTATTTGTATTTCTTAATTACATTCTATAATTAATATTCATTTAACATAATCGTTAACATCAGTAATTATTACTTAGTCAGTAAATTTTCACGCCAGCAAAAACAACGAATAATCATGGCCTCAATATAATAATGATATTTTTAATTTAATTCTAAAAATTTATTTTTATTATGTGTTTAGATTAATATCTTTTGTTACCAATAAATCGAATTATTATCAATTTAAGTTAAGTTTTCTTGCCATTTTGTTTTTCTCATGGGATTATGAATCATAAAAATCAAAATTGTTTTAACTATTAATCCTTTGAGACAATTTTATGCAGCCGCGTCCAATCATAGGTATACCATGTGATGTAAAGCAGATAGGTAAGTGGAATTTTCACGCTGTCGGTGAAAAATACATTCATGCGGTTCAGGACAGTGTCGGTGATGTTATTTTACTTCCGGTACTGTCTGATCAGGAAGTTTTAACTCGCCTGCTCAAATTGGTTGATGGTGTTTTTTTACCCGGTTCTTATTCAAATATAGACCCGAAATGGTATGGTGAAATATCGGCACGAGAGGGAATGTTACAGGATGCTGCCCGTGACCATACTGTTTTACCGCTAATTAAATATATTATTGATAGTGGTATACCACTTCTGGGTGTTTGCCGCGGTTTGCAGGAAATCAATGTAGCACTTGGTGGTGACCTTCACCAGCATATACAGGAAATACCCGGTTATCTGGATCATCGTGAACCCGATAATCAGCCAATTGAAATTCAATATGGCGATGCGCATGCGGTTAATCTGAAAACAGACAGTTTATTGATGCTGTGGCTGGCAACAGACCACAAACAGTATCAGGTCAATTCTTTACATCAGCAAGGAGTAAAAACGTTAGCACCCGGGCTTAGCATAGAAGCAACTGCTCCAGATGGTCTTATTGAAGCATTCAGGATTGATGCAGCGTCAATATTTGGCTATGCAGTGCAGTGGCATCCCGAATGGCAATATGGGAGTAAGCCGCTTTCTATCGCTATTTTTAAAGCTTTTCGTGAAGCATGTATGCAATATAAATTGCACAGGCAAAAGGAATCATTTTAAGGTGACTTATGTATGATGACATATTTAACTGGCTTAAAGAACATGGTATCACTGAAGTAGAATGTATTTTACCGGACATTACAGGTGTGGCTCGCGGTAAAATTATTCCGAAAGATAAATTTATATCTGAACCGGATATGCGACTACCCGAGGCAGTATTATTGCAAACAGTAACCGGAGAATATCCACAATCCAGCCTTCTGGATGAAACAGATGCGGATATGGAGTTAAAGCCAGACCAGACTACTCTGCGCTTTGTTCCCTGGGCTCAGGATCCGACAGCATCACTGATATTTGATTGCTTCTCTCCTGACGGTTTACCGGTTGAAACTGCGCCGCGCAATGTACTCAAACGCATATTAAAATTGTATGAAAATATGGGGCTGGAACCCATCGTTGCTCCGGAAATGGAATTCTATCTGATTTCACCCAACCCCGATCCGGATGTCCCCCTGCAACCTCCGATCGGCCGTACCGGACGCAGTGAATTCGGACGACGGTCTTATGCTGTAGATGCAGTAAATGAATTTGACCCTCTGTTTGAAGAAATTTACGACTACTGCCATGAACAAAACCTTGAAGTTGATACGCTGATTCATGAAATTGGTGCAGCACAGATGGAAATCAATTTCCTGCATGGTAATGCTCTGGATTTAGCCGATCAGGTATTTTTATTCAAACGCACAGTACGTGAATCTGCCTTTCATCATAAAATGTATGCCACTTTTATGGCTAAGCCTATGGAAGGAGAACCGGGCAGTGCCATGCATATCCATCAGAGTTTGAACAACGTAGAGAATGGTAATAATGCATTCAGCAGTGATGATGGCACTCCTTCAGAACTATTTTTTCATTTTATTGGCGGCCTGCAAAAATACCTGCCGCAAACCATGCCCTTTTTTGCTCCGTATGTTAATTCTTTCCGCCGGCTGACCCGGTTTACAGCTGCACCCACTAATGTTGAATGGGGTTATGACAATCGCACTGTAGGTTTACGTGTCCCGCGTGCTAAAGCCAAAGGAAGACGGATTGAAAACCGGCTGGCCGGAGTAGATGTGAATCCTTATATGGCGATTGCCTGCTCACTGGCTTGTGGTTATCTGGGAATTAAAGAACAGCTACAACCGCGTGCTCCGCTGAGCAGTAATGCGTATTCATTACCTTATCAGTTCCCTACTACACTGGAAGAATCAATAGAACGTTTACGCCAGTGTGAACCAATTCATGAAATACTGGGTCAGCGCTTTGTTGAAATGTACATTGCCGTAAAAGAGCAGGAAGTTTCAGAATATTTTCGTGTTATCAGCCCTTGGGAGCGCAAATATCTGTTATTGCATGTCTGAAACCATCTCAATAGCATATTTCAACTGTTATTCTTGTACTTGTACATTGAATGATTGCTTATAACATTTTAAAACAAAGGAGTTTTTATGAGTAATAAAACCGATGTGAGACTGGCTGTAAAACATCATTTACATCCATTTTCCGATAATGCTGAGCTTAAAAAGCACGGTGTACGCATGATGGTTAAAGCAAAAGGCATTTATGTATATGATAGTGACGGCAATGAAATCATTGACGGTATGGCCGGGTTGTGGTGTGTCAATATTGGATACGGAGAAAAAAAACTGGCTAAAATTGCCGAGAAACAAATGCAAGTGCTGCCGTTTTACAATACTTTCTTCAAAACAACCCATCCTGCAATCATTAAATTATCGGAAAAACTGGTTGAAATCACACCGGAGGGATTTAACCATGTGTTTTATACCAACTCCGGTTCTGAGTCGGTTGATACCATGATACGTATGGTGCGCCATTATTGGGCCTCTGTCGGCAAACCTTCTAAAAAAGTGATCATTGGTCGCTGGAACGGCTATCACGGCTCTACCTTAGGCGGAGCAAGTCTGGGTGGTATGAAAGGCATGCATGAGCAGGGTGATTTACCAATTGCCAATATAGTTCATATAGAACAACCCTGGTATTACGGCTTAGCCAAAACTGGCGAAAGTGAAGAAGAATTCGGTATTCGTGCTGCAAACTGGCTTGAAGAAAAAATTCTTTCACTGGGTGCGGATAAAATTGCAGCGTTTGTTGCAGAACCGATTCAGGGTGCTGGCGGAGTGATCATTCCTCCTGCAAGTTATTGGCCGCGAATTGAAGCTATTTGTAAAAAATATGACGTACTACTGGTAGCTGATGAAGTAATTTGCGGCTATGGGCGCACTGGCAAATGGTTTGGATTCGAAACTTTTGGTTTCACGCCAGATATTTTTACGACAGCTAAAGGGCTGTCTTCCGGCTATTTACCGATCGGGGCAGTTCTGGTCAATGACAAAGTAACAGAAGGTTTGCTGGCTGGGGGTGAGTTTAATCATGGCTTTACTTACAGCGGGCATCCGGTTTCAGCCGCAGTTGCCTGTGCGAACCTGAATATAATCGATAAAAAGAATCTGATTGAAAAGGTACGTACCAAAACAGGTCCTTATATGCGTAAGCGCTGGCAGGAAACATTCAGTCAGTTTAAATATGTTGCTGATATTCGCAGTGAAGGATTGATGTGTGGTTTTACACTGGTAAAAAACCGTGATACTCGCGAGTTCTTTGATGATTTCGGCACTACAGGTTTGATTTGCCGGGATATCTTTTTTAAGAACAATCTGATTTTCCGTGCCTGTGGTGACCATATCGTAGCGGCTCCTCCGCTAATTATTTCCAAAAAGGAGATAGATAATATGCTGGCAATCGCCAGTGTGTGCATGCGTGAATTTGAGGAACTTATGGACAAAAAGCTGGACTGTAATACAGATAAGGCTGCCTGAAACTGATTAAATAAAAACCTGAGTGATAGCTCAGGTTTTTGTTTATTTTAGAGAGTGAATTTATCGCTCTTATTCTATGCTTTTCAAAGCAACCGATGGTGCCGGATTCAGTAATATATTTGCATTCTGCGCAGTTAAAGTGAGCGGTACAGTTCGCTTGACCAGTACCAGCCCGTAAATAGCTGCCAGATGCGGCCACCAGCGATTACCCATATACTCTATAGCCTTGTGACTATCACCGTAACAGGCCGGAATACCATAACCCATAAACTGGCCTTCTTCCAGAAACAGACCAAAGCGTTGCATCTTATCAACAGCCGTACGGGCAGATAGTAACTTTAAAGCAGAATGGCCTTTCAGACTGCTCTGATAAAACAGGCGCCAATATCCATGAATATTTAAGCCGGTCATTACAAGATGCCCACCGGGTACCAGAATACGGGCTATTTCAGCTATAGATTCTTCATGATCGGATAAAGTATCCAGACCATGAGGCCAGATAATGGTATCTATACTTTGCTGAGCCCAGGGTAAGGCCTTACATTCAGCAATAACTGCCGTACCACGACCGGCTATATTACTTTGTACAATATACTGGGAATCAGCTGCAAAAACATGCCGGAACTGCCATTGTGATATACCGCATTGTAATATGGTACCAAAACGCAACCCTGTTAATTTATGCAGGATAAACTGCTGCTCCAGCCGGCTTAAATAGAGACCAAATTTATGTTCGGCCAGCCAGTTTTCCAATTGCTGAGTATTCATTTAAACACCATTATGTACCATATTAAATCTAAGCTGCAGACTATTGAATTATTTTATTGCATTTACATCATTACTGTAAAAATAGGGATTTATCCTTGACCGTTAAGAACTTCCTCTTTAATATTAATAGGATTTTGCACAAATTTTACGGTTAAACGAATGGCTAAATTGAAGCATATGGTACTGGCACTTACTGGCCTGATACTTGCTCCCTCATTATCATTTGCCCAATCTTACACCAGTAATGGCATTGGCTTATCAATAATGAATCTGAATGCGGCTACCCTGAAAGGAAAAACGTATTCTAATCATGATATCTGGGGACGCATGCGTCAGGATTTCCGTATGACAGAGGTTAATCCTGAAATTATTCGCCGGCAGGAGCAGTATTATTCAAGCCACAGCGATTACTTTAACCGTACGGTTGTGCGCAGCCAGCCTTATTTATATCACATTGTAAATGAAGCAGAAAAACGCCAGATGCCGGCTGAAGTGGCTTTACTGCCGTTTATTGAGAGTGCTTTCGTCAGCAAGGCTCAGTCGCGGGTAGGAGCTTCCGGTCTGTGGCAGTTTATGCCCAGTAGTGGTCGACAGTACGGATTGGAACAGACTAATCTCTATGATGGTCGTCACGACGTATATGCAGCGACCGATGCTGCTTTAACTTATCTGCAATATCTTTATAGCCTGTTTGGTGACTGGTCACTGGCTCTTGCGGCCTATAACTGGGGTGAGGGTAATGTTGGTAAGGCCATTAAACGTGCTCAGCTTGCGGGTATAGATCCTACCTATGAAAATCTGCGCATGCCAAATGAGACCCGCAATTATGTGCCGAAATTGCTGGCTGTGCGGAATATTATCGAAAATCCGCAAGCCTTTGGTATTAATCTGGTTTCTGTGCCGAACCGTCCTTACTTTGAAGCAATCAGCATTGATCAGCCAATTGATATTGATGCAGCTGCCCGACTGGCGAATATTTCGACTTCAGAATTTCTAACCCTTAATCCAAGTTTCAAGAGTCCGGTTTTTATTCCTAAAGAAAATCGTAAAATGTTGCTGCCTATTACCGCAGTAAATACTTTTGAACGCAATTACCGCAACGCAGATAAAAATACTCTGCTTTCATGGAATATCTTTAAAGCATATTCAACCACCAATGTAGCTGATTTAGCTGCACAAACTGGAATGAGCAGTGCAGAAATCAAGCGGCTGAATAATTTGTCCAGCAATACTGTACCAGCCGGTCGCAGCCTGCTTATCAGTAAAAATAGTTTGAACACTCAGCTTATGGATTCTTTCAGCAACAGTGATACAGATCCATTACTGAATATTGCTATGGCAAAACCAGTATTACCTCCGGGCACGTTTGTGACTCATCCGGCAGCAACTACTGTTGCTCAGGCTGATAAAGTTACTGATACCGGCAATGCATCTGTACCAGCTCTTACTGAAACAGTTACAACCACAACATCCACTGTACTGAATACTGACCAGCCGTCACCGGTCAATACAACAGTACAAACCCAAACCATAACCGTGGCTGAAAACGCAGCAACCCCGTCTGAATTGCCTGCTCCTGTTGCAACCAATAAGGATGCACTGATGCAGGTTGCACAGGATGCGCAATTACAGGCAGCTGCTGCGGCTTCTGTTCAAAAAGCACTGGCACAGGCTGAACGTGAAGAAGCTCAGACTGCTGCTCGTCTGGCAGAAAACCGTAATGAACGCTCTTTACGCAATATCATCAACGTTGCGGACAAACGCAGTAATATTGCTCATAAAGTGAATAAGGGTGATACATTGTATTCAATTGCCCAGCGCTATAATATTAATGTAGCTGATCTGGTTACTGCCAATAATCTGCGCGGTCATAATCTGCAGGTTGGTCAGGTACTGAAAATTAGCCCGAATCAGGATAATAAACAGATGCTGGCTGCTGTACGTAAAGGTAAAGACTCTAAATCCAGTGTAGTTCCTGTTTCATACACGGTAAAAAAAGGCGATACGCTTAGCAGCATAGCTCAGCGCCTGAATATTCCTGTAAGTAAATTGCAAAAAGTACATGGGAAACAAGTATTACGTCCCGGTCAGAAAATTAAGCTGACCAATCTGTAGCTTTACAGCATATCATTGCAATTAATTCAAAAAGGTTAGTGTACATTCACTAACCTTTTATTTTTAGCTATATAAATTTAATTCTTTTTTGGAATAAATATACAGGTAGTTGCCGCTCCGATAACCATAACTATTCCGGCAAAAACCTGTATATTTACCGTTTCATTCAATAACAGAATGGCCGTTATTACTCCGAAAACCGGTTCCATAGCCAGAAATATCCCGCTCACACTGGCAGAAACATTTTCCAGCCCTTTATTCCAGCACCATGCAGCCACCAGACTGCATCCTATACCCAGATAAGCTATAGCACCAATACCCTGAAAAGAATAATGAATATCCCAGTTTTCAACTAGAAACAGCATAAACGGCAAACCAAATACAGTACCAGTTTGCAACGTTAAGGCTGTATATATCTTAACATTTATTTTGCGTAGTAACTTTTGTGACAAACGTATCCAGAAAGCCATGACAATAGTTGAAGTAAATACCAGCGAGGCTCCCAACAATGCAGTATTACCACTGGCTTTTTCTGGTTTACCTACTACCAGCAGCACTCCTATAAAAGCCACAATGCCCAGTATAAATACCAGTAATGGTGTTTTTTCGCGAAAAAAAATCAGACCCACCAGTACTATAATAATTGGTTCCATACCAATAATGGTGACCGCATTGACCGCAGGAATAAGTTTCAAACCTGTAACCTGTAACAGATAAGTTACAGGATATGTCAGCAATCCTAGTCCGATAATTTTGATCAGTTGTACTTTGGAAATAACATTATGGTTTTTAAAATAGCTCCACGTGATGGGTAAGGTAACTACTGCTGCCAATATCAGCCTGCCGAGTACCACAAGTGACGGATCCAGCATGTCATAAGCCATTTTTGTAGCAATAAACGAGCTACCCCACATAAATGAAGCAATTAAGAGATAAAGCATAATTTCAAACTAAACAAACTAAAAATTCTGCGCACTGACTCGTTTTAAATACATGATTCAATTAATCTGAACAAATATTTGTCAGTGTTTTAACCAAATATCATGTCTATTTGCAATACGTTTCAAAGCCAGTACGCTTTTCTGTACACAAAAGCATGCATATTAGCATACACAAACATTTATAAACTGCTAGAATCCTCCCAGCAGAATAAATAATTTGACTAAGCTCTTCTCAGAATTAAAAGAAATTTTTGACTATGTTTTATTTTAGTATTAACAGCCCGGACAACTGTCATCTTGGTTTTCTGGTACTCATGGATGAAGATAATTCAGCTTATACTGATGGAGCTACCGGCTATTATGCTGTTAAAGCACAGGCTGATGAAACAGACCAGCAAGCCTGTCCGGTACAATGGCAGATATTGCAGCAATTATCAGTTCAGGACTGTCTTCGTTGGTTTCGCAAAGCCGATTATGTTCAGCTTTGTGATGCTGAAAACAATATTATAGGGCGTTTACAGCAACAATATCTCATTTTATGTGGTCAGCATTTTATACTGAATGACCTCACCGGCACCCTGTAACCACAACATATGTATTGGTAAGGTTATTTATGTCTACACCTGATATGCTTCCATCCGGCAACCAGTTTGCTTTTGCCTGTACCAGACGATTTTTACCGCTGTTTGGTACTCAGTTTTTTGGAGCGTTTAATGATAATCTGTTTAAAACCTCATTATTCGTTTTAATCAGCTTTTATGGGCTTGGCGCTAATTCATGGTTACCAGCAAGCCAGATGCTGAATGCTGGTGCCCTGCTGTATATTCTGCCCTTTTTTCTTTTCTCTGCATTATCTGGTGAATTATCTAATAAAATGGATAAAGCCATTCTGGCGCGCTGGATAAAAACTGCGGAAATCTGCATTATGCTGATAGCAGGTATCGGCTTTTGGATGCAGTCTGTCACAATATTGATGTTATGCCTGTTTCTGATGGGCACACATTCTACCTTGTTCGGTCCGTTGAAATATGCGGTATTACCAGAATATCTCCCTAAATATGAACTACTCAACGGTAATAGCCTGATCGAAAGCGGTACGTTTCTATCAATATTATTCGGGCAGATTTTAGGTACTATTCTGGCTGGCACCAATACAGTATGGCTGTTTGGTATCCTGCTGTTTGTCGCTATTCTTGGGCAGATTGCCAGTATATTTATGCCAAGGGTACCCGCACAAATTCCACAGCAATATATTGATTCAAACATCATGCGGAGTACAAAACAGCTACTTCGGCAAACTTATCTGCAAAAAAATCTCTGGATTGCCATAATCGGTATTTCCTGGTTCTGGCTGATTGGTTCTGTATATATAACCCAGCTCCCTACTTTCACCCGTTTGAATCTTGGTGGAAACGAGGCTGTATTTAATTTAATGCTAACACTCTTCTCCCTTGGCATAGGTACGGGTTCTATTGTTTGTGCACGGATTAGCCGCCATCAGTTACATCTTAGTCTGGTTGTGATCGGGACAATCGGCCTGAGTATATTCGGTCTGCTGCTGGTATGGTTCACACCGTCACAACCTAATCTGCCAGTTGCCGGTATCGGTACATTTATCGGCCGGCCGGACAGCATGGCAATAATCATTTGCATAATCGGTATTGGTTTTTCCGGCGGCTTTTTCTCACTGCCGTTATACACATGGCTGCAAACAGCCAGCAGCAATCAGTTCCGTTCACATGCAATTGCTGCCAATAATATTATCAACGGCCTGTTTATGGTTTGTGCAGCCATATTAAGTGCTGTACTGATCTGGCTGTTTAACAGTATTAATGCCCTATACATGATTGTGGCGCTGGGAAATGTGCCCGTTTTAATTTACTTATGGCGAAGTCAAGAGTTACGTATTGATTTTAAGGAATTTATTTTACGAAAACATTAAAACGTTTACCTGATAGCTTTAAATTAGCGTTTTGAAATAGGTATAATACCGGATGGTTTTAATAAACAGCAATTTAATTAAAGCCGGTATCCTCTTTTATCCAGCTAGTTTGGGCAAGGCATTATGTCAGATAACGATACGATTCATATTCGCGGTGCACGCACACACAATCTTAAAAATATAGATCTGGATATTCCCCGTCATCAACTGGTTGTCATTACCGGTTTGTCTGGTAGCGGTAAATCCTCGCTGGCTTTTGATACTTTGTATGCAGAAGGTCAACGACGCTACGTAGAAAGCCTGTCGGCCTATGCTCGCCAGTTTTTGCAAATGATGGAAAAACCGGATGTTGATTTAATTGAAGGTTTGTCACCAGCTATTTCCATTGAACAGAAAGCAACCAGTCATAATCCGCGCTCTACCGTAGGAACAGTCACTGAAATTCATGACTATTTGCGCTTATTATATGCACGTGTCGGTACACCTTATTGTCCTGAACATAACCTGCCTTTATCCAGTCAGACTGTTTCTCAGATGGTTGACCATATACTGAACCTGCCTGAAGAAAGCCGGGTAATGATTCTGGCTCCGGCGGTACGCGGTCGCAAAGGTGAATTTCTTGAATACTTTGCTGATTTACAGGTACAGGGTTTTGCACGAGTTCGTGTTGATGGTGAGGTATATGCGATTGAAGAAGTACCAAAACTGCAAAAAAACATCAAGCATGATATAGATGTGGTTATTGACCGGGTAAAAGTACGCGCGGATATCAAACAGCGTTTGGCTGAAAGTTTTGAAACTGCACTGCGTCTGGGTAATGAGCGTGCTCTGGCCATCGAAATGGATAGTGGTAAAGAACACTGGTTTTCGGCACGCTTTGCCTGTCCGGTATGTTCGTATAGTCTGCAGGAACTCGAACCACGTCTTTTCAGCTTTAACAACCCTGTCGGAGCCTGTCCCAGTTGTGACGGACTAGGCAGCATGGATTATTTTGATCCTGAGCGCGTAGTAATGCATCCGGATTTATCGCTGGCCGCAGGAGCAATCAAGGGCTGGGATAAACGTAATACTTTCTATTTCCAGATGATTCAGTCACTCGGGCAACATTTTAAATTTGACGTTAATACGCCATTTAATGAATTAAAGGAAGAAATCCGGAATATTATTCTTTATGGTTCCGGTAAAGAGCAGATTGAATTTACTTATCTGTCTGAACGGGGCACAAAATTTACCCGCAGTCATCCATTTGAAGGTATTCTGCCCAATCTGGAGCGGCGCTACCGCGAGACAGATTCCGCTACTGTACGCGAAGAATTAGCCCAGTATCAAAGTCATCGAGCCTGCCCGGCCTGCGGCGGTGCCCGTTTGCGAACAGAAGCCCGATATGTCTATATAGGCGGAAAATCATTACCGGATGTCAATGCATGGCCGTTAACAGCCACACTGGATTTTTTCCAGAATCTGAATTTGGAAGGTAATAAAAAACAGATTGCTGAAAAAATTCTTAAAGAAATTAATGAGCGCCTTGGTTTTCTGATTAATGTCGGCCTGAATTACCTGAGTCTGGCACGCAGTGCTGAAACCTTATCTGGTGGTGAAGCTCAGCGTATCCGGCTGGCCAGCCAGATTGGTTCCGGCCTGACAGGTGTCATGTATGTACTGGATGAACCATCTATCGGCCTGCATCAGCGCGATAATGACCGCCTCCTCGATACACTGAAACATCTGCGCGATCTGGGTAATAGCGTAATTGTCGTTGAGCATGATGAAGATGCTATCCGTGCCGCCGATTTTGTTGTCGATATGGGACCTGGTGCCGGTGAGCATGGCGGACAAGTTATTATCGCAGCTTCACCTGAAAAGGTGGCAGCATGCAAAGAATCCATAACAGGACAATATCTGAGCGGAGAAAAAGCCATTAGCATGCCGGAACAGCGCAGTCCGGTTGATAAAGAGCGCTTACTGATATTAAGCGGCGCCAGTGGCAATAATCTTAAAAATGTAACCCTTACCTTACCTCTCGGCCTGATTACCTGTATTACCGGCGTTTCCGGCAGCGGCAAATCAACTTTGATTAACGACACACTGGCAAAAATTACTGCACGTGAATTAAATCGTGCTAGTGAAGAGCCTGCTCCTTATGAAGATATCAAAGGACTGGAGCATCTGGATAAAGTCATTAATGTTGATCAGTCTCCCATAGGAAGGACTCCGCGTTCTAATCCTGCCACATATACTGGCCTGTTTACACCCATCCGCGAACTGTTTGCTGGGGTACCACTGTCTCGCGAACGCGGATATACAGTTGGCCGATTCTCTTTTAATGTAAAAGGCGGACGCTGTGAAGCCTGTCAGGGTGATGGTGTTATTAAAGTAGAAATGCATTTTCTTCCTGATATTTATGTACCCTGCGAGGTTTGTCATAGTAAACGCTATAATCGTGAAACACTGGAAATACAATACAAAGGCAAAAATATCAGTGAAATTCTGGAAATGACCGTAGAAGAAGCCTGTACATTTTTCGATGCTGTACCAACAATTAAACGAAAATTGCAGACATTGCTGGACGTAGGACTGGGTTATGTACGATTAGGACAGTCTGCCACTACACTTTCCGGCGGTGAAGCTCAACGGGTAAAACTGGCGCTGGAACTCTCCAAACGCGATACCGGGCGGACACTTTATATACTTGATGAACCAACCACCGGCTTACATTTTGCCGATATAGCTCTGTTACTGGACGTTATTCATCGCCTGAAAGGGAAAGGTAATAGTATTGTTATTATCGAACATAATCTGGATGTAATTAAAACAGCTGACTATATCGTTGATCTGGGTCCGGAAGGTGGCGATGGAGGCGGTACGATTATCGCGGAAGGTACTCCGGAAGAAGTTGCAGCCAATCCTAAAAGCTATACCGGAAAATATCTTAAGCCAATGCTTGGCAAATAAATAAATTAAACTGTGCGGCTGTTATCGGCCGCATAGTTTAATTACCAGTTAAAAGAATTATTAACCAAAGTAAACATGCATATAAAAAATACAAGTAACATGCATTTTGTGTTAATGTTCAGCTGTATATTTCTATTGCGTATCTTACTCAAGGTTAAATATGAAAAAATTGTTATTTGCATTATTGTCAGTGGCAGCAATCAGTACGGTACTGACAGCGTGTACTCAGAAAACTGAATCCGTACCGGCCGCCAGTTCTGGCAGCACTCCTGCAACAACAGATAAAACAATACTGAAAGTTGCTGCTTCACCTGTTCCTCATGCAGAAATTCTCCAGGTAGCTAAACCATTACTGGAAAAAGAAGGAATTGATTTACAAATCATTCAGATGACTGACTATGTACGTCCGAATATCGCCCTGAATGAGAAAGATGTAGATGCTAATTTCTCTCAGCACAAACCTTATCTGGAAGATTTTGTCCAGAAACACAAAATGCAGTTAACACCGATTGCCAATATTCATGTAGAACCGATGGGTATTTACTCTAAAAAAGTAAAAGCACTCAGTGAAACACCTGATGACGGGCTGGTTACTATTCCAAATGATGCTACCAATGGTGGCCGAGCTTTGTTATTGCTGCAAAAAGCCGGTTTAATCAAATTAAAAGCAGATGCGGGTATCAGTGCTACTGTACGTGATATTGTTGATAATCCGAAACATCTCAAAATTACACCGATGGATGCGCCTCAGTTACCGCGTACTTTAAATGATGCTACTCTGTCTGTAATTAATACCAATTTTGCTATGGAAGCTAAACTGGTACCAACCAAAGATGCTTTATTTATTGAATCAAAAGATTCACCTTATGCAAATATTCTGGTTGTCCGCACGGGGGATGAAAACCGTGATGCAATCCAAAAACTGAAACAGGCCATGACTTCACCTGAAGTGAAAAAATTTATTGAAGAAAAATATCAGGGTGCCATCATCCCTGCATTCTGATTAATTATTTCATTTTAGAAAATACAAATAACCCTTATGTTTATAACAAAAGGGTTATTTTTAATGTATGACAATACAAAATATTTATGATAAATCTTTTGGATTCACAGCCTGCCACTTACCCAAAGGTAACTTAAGGGAAAAAACATCAAGCTGCCCTATTCCTACTCGCACTAAACGTAAACAAGGCCAGCCGACTTTTGCACACATACGTCGTACCTGCCTGTTTTTACCTTCACTGATTCGAATTTGCAGCCAGAAATCACTTACTGTTTTGCGTTCTCGAATTGGCGGTACTCGTGGCCATAAACGGGCACTATCAGCAGCACTAACCAATTGGACTTGAGCCGGCTGTGTAATAAAGTCGCCCAGATTTACCCCGTCAGCCAATTGCTGTATGCGTTCATTATCCGGTTTACCTTCCACCTGTGCCCAGTATGTTTTTATCAGTTTATACTTAGGATGAGCAATTTTTGCCTGTAAACGTCCGTTGGCAGTTAATAAAAGTAATCCTTCACTATCCGTATCCAGCCGGCCTGCCGGATAGACATCCGGTAATGATACATATTGCTTCAAGGTAGGATGTTTCTCATGAGCGCTAAACTGACAAATCACACCATAGGGTTTATTCAGTACAATCAGTTCAGGTACAGACATTATGCTTCCAATCAGAAAATCAGGCTGTCAGGAATGCTGACAGCCTGTTTTATAAACACAGAGGTTTAGCTCAGTAATAAAGCATCATCAGATACTTTTTCGCCCTGAGTATGTTCGAACATCTTTAATAGATCCGCCACACTCATACCGGCACGTTTGTCACCAGCCACATCCAGCACCACGCGCCCCTGATGCAGCATGACAGTACGTGATCCGTGATCCAGAGCCTGCTGCATCGAATGTGTTACCATCATTGCAGTTAATTTATTTTCACGCACAATACGGTCTGTCAGCTCGAGTACAAAAGCGGCTGTTTTAGGATCCAGTGCAGCAGTATGCTCATCAAGCAATAAAATTTTAGAACTTTGCAACGATGCCATCAACAAACTGACAGCCTGTCGCTGCCCACCGGAAAGCAAACCAATTCTGTCGCTCAATCGGTTCTCCAGCCCCAGGTTAAGCATTGCCAGTTTTTCACGGAACAGTTCACGATACTGACGTTTAATAGCCGGACGCAAACCACGACTACTGCCACGCCGCAGTGCCAGAGCCATATTTTCTTCAATGGTTAAGGCTTCACAGGTACCGGCAAGAGGGTCCTGAAAAACACGTGCTACTAATGGTGCACGTTTATAAGCAGGTTCACTGGTAACATCTTTACTGTTGATAGTAATCGTACCGGAATCTACCATGGTGTCACCGCTGATGGCATTAAGAAAAGTAGATTTACCGGCACCATTACTACCGATAACAGTAACAAACTCACCATCTGCAATACTTAAACTCATGCCTCGCAAAGCAGGATTTTCAATTGGTGTTCCCGCATTGAATGTAAGGCGTAAATTATCTGCGCGCATCATGCTTTGAATTTCCTTTTAAAGTAACCTTTGATTGCCGGCAACCGCAGCGCAAGTACAACTAAAATTGCTGTAACCAGATTTAAATCCTGCGGTCCAAAGCCTATATGCTGCAATGTATCACTGCCCAGCGCCAGCGCAATAAATGCACGGTAAAGTACTGCTCCCACTATAACGGCCAGTGTAATAATGATGAACCTTTTTCCTGGAATCAGGGTTTCACCAATAATCACTGCGGCCAGCCCGACGACAATCGTGCCGATACCGATTGATATATCTGCACCGCCCTGAGTCTGCACAAATAGTGCACCGGCCAAGGCAATAAATGCGTTTGATATCGCCATGCCTAACAGTAAAATACGTGAGGTATTCACGCCCTGAGCACGAGCCATTCGTGCATTTACGCCGGTAGCTCGCATTGATAAGCCAATTTCTGTAGCAAAAAACCAGTCCAGAAAAAATTTGGCAATCAGCACAAAACCAAAAATTACCAGCGGCTGCACCCAATACTGATTGCTTCCGTCAGCATTAAAAAACGGCGTAAATACACTCGGCTGATCCAGTAAAGGCAAATTAGGTGCACCCATAATACGCAGGTTAACCGAATACAAAGCAACCATAACCAGAATACTGGCCAACAGCTGCATGATTTTTAAAGAAACATGCAGCCATGCTGTTACCAAACCAGCACATGCACCGGCAACTCCGCCAAGTGCAGTAGCCAGCCACGGATTAATACCATGGGTAACACAAATGGCAAATACAGCACCGCCGAGCGGAAAACTGCCATCGGCAGTTAAATCAGGAAAATCCAGAATACGGAATGAAATCAGTACACCCAGAGCAACGAGAGCATATATCAGTCCGCTTTCTAAAGCGCCAAATAAAGCTATAGAAGACATATTAACCAATTAATAAATTGTGGTTGAAAATAAAAACAACATCGGCAAAGCCTGAATCAGCTTGCCGATGTTACGGTATCCGTCCCAGAGGCTTTCTATAATCCTAATCGACTAATTTAGCCTGTTTGAGTAATTGCTCCGAAAATGTAATACCTTGTTCGGCAGCATGAGATTTACTTACCATCAAATCAAGCTGATCTGCGGTCATACGCTGCGGAGCAATGTTACCAGCCTGCTCTCCTTTAAGAATCCGGCCTACAATTTTACCAGTAGCTGTACCAAGCTCATGATAATTAACCCCCAGTGCTACAGCTGCACCGCGTTTTACCGAACCGGTATCTGAAGCCACCAAGGGCATTTTCATATCTTTAGCAACTTTGTACATGGATTCATAAGCAGAAACCACATTATTGTCCAGAGAGGTATAAATCAGATCTGCCTTACCCTGCAAGCTTTTAGTAGCCATGGGGACATCAGTTGTACGCTGTGCCGGAGCTGCGGCCACAGTAATACCGTCCTTAGCCAGTAAAGACTGTAATTGTCCGAGCACAACAGTTGAATTAATTTCCCCCGGGCTATATACATAACCCACTGTTTTCAGGTTAGGTACCACTTGTTTCATTAAATCAATCTGTGGCTGTAAAGGCAGTTCATCAGATACACCGGTAACATTGGTTTTGCTGGGTTCCCAGCTTGTTACCAGTTTAGCTGCAACCGGATCGGTTACTGCTGCAAACACTATCGGAATTTTGCGCGTTGCTGCAACCATAGACTGCGCGCTTGGCGTGCCGATAGTAACAATTACATCCGGATTATTACCAGCGAATTTTTTAGCAATCTGACCGGCAGTAGCAGTATTCCCTTGTGCACTTTGAAAATCCAGCTGAAGATTTTTACCCTGTTCATAGCCTTCAGCACGCAGTTCATCAATCACACCCTGACGTACAGCATCCAAAGCAGGATGTTCAACAATTGCCGTAATGGCTACTTTTTTCGTATTGGTATCGCTGGTTTTATTTCCCTGTTCGGATTGCGAACAGGCAGAAAGCAAACAGGCAGCAGTTAAACCCAGAATAAATAAGGTTTTTTTTGCTCTGAGCATATGAGGTTCCTCAGCACAGGATTAATCCGGAAACAATTTAGCAATAAAATTGCTTACACCTGCACAAGTAAGCAGATGATGGCATAAATTATACAAAAAACCAGCCTTACTGCGTAATTAAAATTGCTCAGACATACGCTTTTACATTGAAATATAATTTCAATATTTTATTTATTTAAGCAATAAAATTTTAAAAATATAATTCAATTACAAAAATAGTTCTTATAACTCATAATACTCGCCATATCACACTTTTCTTAGAAAACACTCTGCTTCACATTTTTTAATCTATACCGGCCGAAAACCACACAACCATGTTTTCCAGAATAACCTTTGCTGACGCGGTCGCGGTACGACCAGCTGATATTGCATGATATTCTGTAGACCGTCCTGCTCAATTTCATTAAGCTGAGCCCAGACTACTGAGAGCATGGCCAGACTGGGGCGCTGCCTGCGGTTATCTGCGGAGGGCAGCAAAGCAAGAGCAGAATTAAACTGCTGTTTTAATGTAGCAAGCCATGCGTTCATCAATGCCGTAAATTCAACTCCACCGTGTCGGTTAAGTACCAAATGAGCCGGAACATTAAATTGCTGTAATAACTCTACTGGAATATACAGCTTTCCCAGCCTTGTATCCGCACCAATCCGTGAGTAAATCGTCACTAGCTGACATATTTCACCCACTTTATCGGCAAAATCCAAAGTTTGTTCTGCACTGAACCCCAGAACTCTGCTTGTTAAACGCCCCTGCACCATCCCTGCCTGTTTACTATAATGGCATAACTGTTCCATATTCTGAAATCTAGCCTGAGTTAATTGCGTACGAAGTGCATCAGGCAAAGCCAGTATTTCAGCCAATGGTAAAGAATATCGGGTAATAAATGGTTTTAAAGCCTGTAATAAAGGATGTTCAGGAACAGAATCAGAGTTATACAGCTTATCTAGTTGTTGCTCCCACCATCGCAGTGTTGTCAAAGCCACATTAGCATCAGAACAATCTTCTGCTACATCATTTAATTCTTGCTGCAAAGCATACAAAGCTATCAGTGCATGACGCTGCACCGAGGAAAGAAAAGGAAAACGAAAAGCCATAGCATTCCTGCTATGGCAAATTTTCTGAAGACAATATTCGAGTGGCTGCACAGCAATAAATTAAATTAACCTAAAACAGTATTGTAACCTTTTCCAGATATTTCTCCAGCCACTAATCTGCAATAAAAATTAACTTTTTAGCGTATCTTTTTTTACTTCGCCGTTACGAAGTACAAAATTTAAACTATTATTCCAGAATTCAACCAGAAATAAATCATCTTCTGTCAGGTGCTGCTGCTGAATTTTTTGCTCCAGCCACTTCTCATCCTTATTTATCCGATGCAATTCCGTTGTACGCACCTCTCCTTCCTTAAATAAAATTAATGAAGGATATTTGCCTTTATCAGTTAATACCGTCAGCGAACCACTGGGCTCAATCTGTGCATAACTGACTTCCTGAAACGAAGTAATACCCTGAGCATGCAAAAGTGAAGCCACATTAAGAATATCAATCTTATTCTTTTTACGCAGAATATTATCCATCAAAAAATGTCCGTCTTTCATAATCGGAATCGGTTCACCAATAGCAAACATTCGGATAAAGCTAACATGCTTGCATACCCAGTTTAATAATGAAATAAGGCAAACACCGATTAACAACACAATAATATACTGACAAATCGGAATATCCTGATTATAAATCACCCCACCGATAATACCGCCAAGTACAAAGTTTCCAATAAAATCTACCGGTGTCATCTGATTCAACTGCGTTTTACCTGTTACATTCAAATGCAGAATGACAATAATAAAACCAACAAGAAACTTAGCCAGCACCCATAAATAATATTCCATAAGAATTTTTCCTGTATTAAAGTTAAATTCCCGACCAGCTATCACCGGTCAGAGTTCATTCCCCTCATACAAGCATCATTCTTAACTTTATTCATAAACTCTGAAAATGAACATTAAGATACTTTATTTTAATCTGCTTTATTTTAAATAAATGATAAAGATAACATTTTACAAGCAATAATTTTTTATCAGGATGTAACTGATACCGTCTTAACCCTGAGCGAAAAATTTAATTACCTGTCAACGGTATTTATTTCTTTTATCAGGAAAATTACATCACAATTACATTTTTAAAAGAAGAATGATATTTATTCGGTATAATCAGATTAGTACACTAATTTCCGTTATAATCGGTTTCTTTACTCACTAAATGAAATATACATGTCAAATCAGCGCCTCATCATTGGCTTTCACGCAGTTAATGCCCGTTTATGGCAAAACCCGGACAGCATAATTGAACTTTATGTACTGGAGGGTAAACATGATGCCCGTATGCGCGAAGTATTAAATAAAGCTGAAGCAGAAAATGTGCGCATTATCAGCGCAGATCAGGCACGGCTCGATACTTTGAGTAAACATGCCCGCCATCAGGGTGTAGTGGGCTTTATCGATGCTTCCAGACAACATGTAGACATAGAAGATGTACTTGAAAATTTGAATGAACCACCGTTATTGCTGATTCTTGACGGCATTACAGATCCGCATAATCTTGGAGCCTGTTTGCGTGTTGCAGATGTTATGGGAGTTCACGCGGTAATTGCACCCAAAGATAAAAGTGTCGGATTAAATGCTACCGTAAGTAAAGTAGCCTGTGGTGCTGCTGAAACAGTACCTTATATTACAGTAACAAATCTGGCACGCACCATTCGTGAATTGAAAAAGCGCGGTATCTGGATTATCGGTACTGATATGAACGGTAGTGATGACTTATATCACTTTACGGCCCCGGAAGCAGTAGCATGGGTAATGGGTGCAGAAGGTAATGGCATGCGCCGTTTAACACGAGATCTGTGTGATACACTGGTATCCATTCCCATGTTCGGAACCGTTGAAAGCCTGAATGTTTCTGTCAGCACTGGTATCGTTCTGAGCGAAACCCGTAGGCAACGGATACTATCTGCCTGAAGTCGGCTTTACAATAAAACACATTTCTGTTAAATATTATAAAGTTAAGGAGATACTGATGATTTGGTGTATTGCAGCTTTGGTTCTGTTTGTATTGGAAATGTTTAGCGGCACTTTTTATATGCTGGTAATCAGTGCCTCATTACTAAGTGCCGGTCTGGCTGAATGGCTGCTGAAAACCAGTGAGAGCGTCAATGCTGTTATTGCAATAGTTTTTTCTATTCTGGGTATTACCATCGTACGTGCCTGGCAAAATAAACATCCGCGTGAAAACATGGCAAAACCAACTGATGATCCGGACTACGGTCAGACAGTGATACTTACTCAGCTCCTACCCGACGGATTATGGCAGGTACATTATCGGGGCACTATCTGGCAGGCTCGTTTTAATCATCCGACTGACGCAAAATCCGGTGACAGTGCTCAAATCATCAGCCATCAAGGCAATATTTTAAATATTACTTCTCAAGCCCCTTCTACTCAGCAGGAATAATCATGATTCTGACTTTTATTTTTCTCGCCGCCATTGTTGCATTTATCTGCATGGCATTTAAAGTTGTACCTCAGCAGGAAGTCTATATTGTTGAACGTTTAGGCCGCTATCACGCTACTCTGGTAGCCGGTCTTAATTTTATTATTCCGATTATCGATCGTGTCGCTTATAAACATACTTTAAAGGAAATACCACTGGATGTACCCAGTCAGGTTTGTATTACCCGCGATAATACACAGCTTACAGTGGATGGTATTATCTATTTTCAGGTAACTGATCCTAAACTTGCATCCTATGGCTCCAGTAACTTTGTAGTTGCCATTACCCAACTGGCACAAACAACATTACGTTCAGTTATTGGTCGTATGGAACTGGATAAAACTTTTGAAGAACGTGATGATATTAACCATACCGTGGTTGCCTCATTGGATGAAGCAGCGGTTTCATGGGGCGTTAAAGTATTGCGCTATGAAATCAAAGATTTGGTTCCGCCTCAGGAAATTCTGCGCTCAATGCAGGCTCAGATTACAGCTGAACGGGAAAAACGCGCACGTATTGCTCAGTCTGAAGGGATCAAGCAGGAACAGATTAATCTGGCGGCCGGTCAGCGTGAAGCTGAAATTCAGAAGTCACAAGGTGAAGCTCAAGCTTCTATCAATGAATCTCAGGGTGCCAAAGTAGCACAGATTAATCGCGCCGAAGGTGAAGCTGAAGCTTTGCGTCTGGTTGCACAGGCGACCGCGGAAGCAATTCGTCAGGTAGCTGCCGCAGTAAAAGAACCGGGCGGTACAGAAGCTGTGAATCTGAAAGTGGCTGAACAATACGTAGATGCTTTTGCTAAACTGGCAAAAACCAATAACACTCTGATTATGCCTGCTAATGTTGCAGATATTGGTAGTCTGGTAAGTGCTGGCATGAGCATTATCAAAGGTCAGAACAACACAGCAGTTAAATAAATAACTTACGTAACTATTAAAAAATCAGGTTCCGGTTAATGATACCGGCAGCCTGATTTTTTATCCTTAACCCTGATACTGATTATTTCTAAATTATTCTTTTTAAAAGCAATATATTTAAATACATACTACTCTTCTGTTAACGGCCACAACCATGCCCAGACACTGCGGCCTTCACTGCGCAATACCATAAAAGTACGGCAAGCAGCAGCTGTAGACATACTTTCTACACCGATTCCTTTTGCGACTAATTGTGAAGTCAGACGCGGATGAATAAACACATGATGATTTCCGGTACCGATTAAAATCACTTCAGGCTTAAACTGTAAAGCCTGAGTAAAATCATCAATGGTTAACTCACTGGCTGCTTGCTTATCCAGTGTGAGCACCTTATCAGCAGTAATACATACAGGTTGAGTATATTGCCGGCCGTTTACAGTAATTTTTCCGGTATCAACTTCCTCAATCCATAATCCTTGTTTATCCCGGATTTCTTCAATTTGCATTAAAATTTCCTCATGCATAACCACACAACATACTATGGCTGTAGTAGTCAAAAAAGTAGTTTTCGGCTAGCATAGTAGATTATTCACGTAAAATTGCAAGTATCAGGCAGTCCATAAATTAAATTTGTCTATTTGAAGGAGTAAACATGCAGCCTCTGCGTATAGGCTTGCTGGGCGTCGGCACAGTAGGTGGTGGTACCGTCAAGTTATTACAGAATAATGCGGATGAAATTACCCGCCGGCTCGGTCGCGAATTAATTATTACCCGTGCAGCAAGTCGTAATATTGAACGTACCCAGGAAATATGCGGTAACAGCACTTTTGTTAGTGATGATGTATTTGAAGTAGTAAATGCAACTGATGTTGATGTTGTGGTAGAACTGATTGGCGGTACAACAATAGCTAAAGACGCTGTGATTCAGGCAATCAAAAACGGAAAACACATCGTTACGGCCAATAAAAAACTACTGGCAGAGTACGGTAACGAAATTTTCCGACTGGCTTCTGAACACAATGTAATGGTGATGTATGAAGCTGCAGTTGCCGGCGGTATTCCCATTATTAAAGCTTTACGTGAGGGGCTGGCTGCCAACCATATCGAATCTATTGCCGGCATTATCAATGGCACCAGTAATTTTATTCTGAGTGAAATGCGTACCCGAGGCAGTACCTTTCCGGAAGCATTAAAACAAGCACAAGAACTAGGTTATGCAGAAGCCGATCCTACATTCGATATTGAAGGTCATGATGCCGGTCATAAATTAAGTATTATTTCCGCACTAGCATTCGGAACCCCGATTAATTTTAGCCAATGTTATCTGGAAGGCATCAGTCATCTGGAGAGTCTGGACATCTGTTATGCTGAGGAACTAGGCTATCGCATTAAATTACTTGGTATTACCCGCAAAACACCGCAAGGTATCGAGCTGCGTGTACACCCTACTTTAATCCCTGAAAGCCGATTACTGGCAAAAGTAGAAGGAGTTATGAATGCTGTATCTGTTCAGGCAGATATGATTGGGCAGACACTCTATTATGGTGCTGGTGCTGGTGCCGGCCCAACTGCCAGTGCGGTAATGGCTGATATTATTGATGTAACTCGATTACAGAATGCTGAAGCCAGCTACCGGGTTCCCTATCTGGCTTTTCAGTCTAATTCATTACAAAATATCTCCATTCTGCCAATGGATGAAATCACCAGCAGTTATTATCTGCGTGTATCTGCCTGCGATGAACCGGGTGTGCTGGGAGAAATTGCGAATATTCTTGCTGCAGAAAATATTTCTATTGAGGCTCTCATCCAAAAAGGTATGATTAATAAGGAATCTGCCGAAATTGTTATCCTGACACATTCAACCAAAGAACGTTTTATCAAACAGTCAATGGCCAGAATTCAGGCATTACCACGGGTGTTATCCCCAGTTACCATGATTCGGATGGAAAGCTTACATCCTAGATAATTCCATCACTGATCATGTTTCTGAAACGGGCATTATTTGCCCGTTTTTTTATTGTCGTTACAGAAGTCAGCACAAAGTTAGCTGTACCGTTTGTAAAAATAAAAATTTTTTTTTTACAATATCGACAAAAGTAATTTAATTCTCAATATCAGATTATTATTTCCGAACATATAATAATTGAATATGCATAAAATAATTAAGCCAATCATATTTATATAATGCATTTATAAAATTTCAATAATTTACAATTAATTCATCATTTAAATGAATAAAATATACAAAATAAATATATTCATATATAATATTATACCGAAAGATTGATTGTTTTTATTCCATAATGGTTCGTATATTCCATCAGTTATCAGTCAGACATCATCCGCAGTCTACCCGCAAAAATATACAGGGCTACAGCATGCTTCAGCTTCTGGTTACTCTGGCTGTTATCATCATATTAACCGTTATAGCTTATCCATATTATCGTCAGCATCAGTTACAGGCACGATTAAATCAGGCGAAGGCGGCACTGCTGATTAATAGTCAATTTCTTGCTGTACATTATCAGAAACATCTAAGTTATAAACAAAACAAGCACAACTGGCCTGAATTACCTGTCAGTAAAAATCAGCATTTTTGTTTTCGTATACAAGGGAACCCGACTTTTGCTCGCGAAGAGCACTTCACACTTAAAGCTGTAGCCATTAATACTGAAGCTGAACCCCGAATTATCAAACTAAATCAGGATGGCAGAATATTTATCTGTCAAAGCAGTACCAGCCGCTGCGATGAAGAAAATCATTTTTTTGATGGTAAAGGTCAGCCAGACAAAAAATGCCGGATTTTTTAATTATTCTATATACAGGACAATAGCAACATATTAACTGTTAAACTGATACAATACACTCGTTTTCATAATTGATATCAGAACATATCCGTTTTAATCATGAGTATTCTGTCACTCGATAATGCCTGCTTTGCTGTAGGTCACCACCCCTTACTGGATCATGCATCTCTGCAAATGGATGCAGGTGAAAAAATAGGCTTTATTGGTCGCAATGGTGCCGGGAAATCCACATTACTGAAAATTCTGGCCCGGGTACAGAAACTGGATGACGGATTGTTGACCATCCAAAACAACCAAAAAGTTGTGTATGTTCCGCAGGAGTCTTTTTTTGACCCTCAGACCACTGTATTTGACACCATAGCCCAAGGATTGGGTGAACTGCAAAATCTGTTACGTGAGTATCATGAGCTCAGCCAGAATATAGGTGATGAAGCCAGTCTGAATCGGTTAACTGAATTACAAAATGAGCTGGAAAACCGTAACGGCTGGCAATTTGATGCCTTAATTGCACAAACCTTAAGTGAATTACAACTGCCGGAAAACGAATTGATTGGCAATTTAAGCGGTGGTCAGAAAAAGCGCGTTGCTCTGGCTCAGGCATGGGTACAAAAACCTGATATCCTGTTATTGGATGAACCAACCAACCATCTGGATATTGAAGCGATAGAATGGATGGAAAATCTGCTAGGCAATTTTGCCGGCAGCCTGATTGTCGTAACACATGACCGACGCTTTCTGGATCGTGTAGCTACACGTATCATCGAATTAGACCGCGGACATTTACGTAGTTACCCGGGAAGTTTTAGTGCTTATAGTGAAAAAAAAGCACAGGAACTGGCTGTTGAAGCTGAACATAACCGGCTTTTTGATAAATTTCATGCTCAGGAAGAAGCATGGATTCGCAAAGGAATTGAAGCACGCCGCACACGTAACCAGGGGCGGGTTAAACGACTGGAACAACTACGCCGCGAACGTGCTGCACGTCGTGAGGTGCAGGGTCAGGTCAGCTTTAATTTAAATCGTGGTGAAGCCAGTGGGAAAATTATAGCAGAGCTTGAACACGCCGGATTTGCTTATGGTGAACACCTTATTATGCGTGATTTCTCTTGTGTTATTCAGCGCGGTGACAAAATCGGTCTGATAGGATCAAATGGTGTTGGCAAAACCACCTTTTTAAAATTGATTTTAGGTGAATTGCAGCCAACCTCAGGCAAAATTCGGCTGGGCTCACGTCAGGAAGTTGCCTATTTCGATCAGTTTCGTAGTGCATTAAATGAAAACGATACTGTTTTTGATACTATAGGTCAGGGTAATGATTACATTGATATTGGCGGCCAGCGTAAACACGTAATTGGTTATCTTGAAGAATTTCTGTTTTCTCCGGCCAGAGTTCGTAGTGAAGTCAAATCACTTTCTGGTGGCGAGCGCAACCGGTTATTACTGGCCAAACTATTCACTCGTCCGGCGAATATTCTGGTACTTGATGAACCAACAAATGATTTGGATATCGATACGCAGGAATTACTGGAAGAGTTATTGCGGGATTATAACGGCACCGTATTTCTTGTCAGCCACGATCGTACTTTTTTGGATAATGTAGTTACTCAATCCATAGTTTTCAAAGGTAATGGTCAGTTAAAAGAATACATAGGCGGTTATCAGGATTATATTGACGCCCAAAAACGTGAACAAAGCTTACTAACACCAGCGCCCACAACAAGCAAAAATACCATTAATCCTGATAAAAACCGGCAAAAAAGCCGACGCAACGATAAACTTTCCTACAACGAACAACGTGAACTCGCCAGCTTACCCGATGAGCTTGCTGCTCTCGAAGCAGAACAACAAGAGCTGAATAATAAACTTTCCGATCCGGAAATATTCAAAAATGACTATAAACTGGCAACTGAATGGCAAACACGTATTGCTGAAATTGAAGAGCTGCTGCTGGAAAAACTTGAACGTTGGGAAATCCTTGAAGCAAAACAAAAAAATCAGGGCTAATCCAATAAAAAAGCCAGTATATTCATATACTGGCTTTTTTGTGTTTGAATTTATCTTTTACGATGGCGTCCGGTCCCGCCACCATGTCGCATACAAGTTTCATAACGACGTGTGACATTGGTAGCATACCAGTTGGTATTATAATCTTTGCTTAACTTTGGTCCGCTAATTACAACCTGCGGCATAATGGCATATGGCGGATTCTTACCGAACTGTTGCTTATATAAAGTAATTACATTCTGATAGGTGGATGTATTTTCAAATTCTGCCTGTTTTTCCTGTAATAAATCTGCACGTATCTGCTCCGGTTTCATTGGCATACCATGATCGGCAAATAACTGATTCAGTGCAGTTTCAGTCTGACTTGGCATTGATTGTGCCTTATCATCTTTATCATACAGTAATAAATCTCCATCCAGAGCCATATTTGTATTAAGCAGTTTATTTATATCTTGCTGAAAAGCCGCATTACGGCTGGAATACATGCCGGAATTATAATCAGCAAAACGATATTGAGCATTATCATAAGCTGCCGGATACTTCATTAGCCGGTGAATACCATAATATAAACCACCTTCACGTGTATACATATAATCACGTAATTCATTTACCGGAGCATTATCACGTTGATGTTCACGTGCGTATTTTACTGATACCTGCATTGAACCAATTGTTGTAATCGGATTATTATCTTCTCCGATATCTTTTCCCATAAATTTAGCTGCGGCATTGGTAATTGAATCTGCATAAAATTGCTTTGAAACATAAGCAAATATCTGCCGGTAAATTAAATCCAGCTGCTGTTCGGTTTTAACCGTCCGCATCTGTATCAGGAAACTGTTTTCTTTGCTGGGTTCATTAACCAGTACTGAAGTAAAATAGCGTGAAACTGCCGGTCCCAGAGCAGGTCCGAACTGTCTGACAAATTTTTGCGGCACTTCTGTCTGAAAAGCTTTAATTGCTTTATTACCAAGATCCGGAACAGTTGGATTAGCAACAAAATTAGACTCCTGATCTACAACGGCAATTACACTACATACATTTTCCTGTGTTTTACTGATTTTCAGCTCATCCATTATCCGGCTGATATCCACAGCCCACGCATCTCGTTCTTTTACACGAGCAGGTATTAGTCTGCTTATCTGAGAAGGCTGATTTAAAATTCTGCTGCTGTCATCCGGTGAATCATCATTACCGCCATACCATCCGCCACTGTCCTTACATGCAGACAGGCTGTATAGCAGAAACCCGGCCAGTGTTATATGACTAATAGTCTTCAGTAAAAATCTAGCATTCATACCATAGCATTCATTCGAACAAATCTGTTTTCAGCAAGAAACACAGCCCGGTTTTAGCCCTTACGGCTTCGCCAAAACCATACCCAGACCCAAATCAATACAGCTGTAAAAAATAAAGCACTCCATATTGGTAAAGGTATCAGTAAAATTTTCTGAACCTCACCACAATTACCTGTACCGCGAATAATTGGTTCATACCAATGAAACAATGGCGCATCACGCAGACGGAAAGTCCACGGTGCACCGCAAGATGGCTGATCCATCAATGGCAGATGCTGAATATATATCTGATATATAGCTACACCCAGTCCGCCTATGGGTGCCAGACTGACCACAATAGCATTTATCACCCGCTCAATACAGTTGCGATTAGGACAGCAGGCACACAAAAATGCCAGAAGCGCTGTGGCAATAACCGCAACACGCTGAACAATACACAGCACACACGGGTTCATACCCAGAACATACTGACCAACAAAAGAACCAGCTGCACAAAGTACAGCCAGAAAAAATACACACCACAATGCTTTACGGAAGCTCATTTTCAATCCTTTTAAGCAGACAGTTACCAAACATTTCTACTTTCTGCCCGTCTATTAATCAAACAAATTCCCATAATCATTTACGTTTCAGGCACCAGCAATAGTCATATTATCTATCAGAATAGATCCAACTTTATGCGTACTGCGCTTTAACGCATCATCTGCTGCACCAACCATCGCCATAAACATTTCCTGTAAACGTGAAGCGATTGTAATACCCTCTACCGGATAGGCAATCACTCCGTTTTCTACCCAGAAACCTGCCGCACCTCGCGAATAGTCACCAGTAATAGCATTTACACCCTGCCCCATCAACTCAGTAACCAATAAACCGGTTCCCATTGTTTTCAATAAATCGTCCTGACTGGCATGGGTATGATTAAGATATAAATTATGAACACCACCTGCATTTCCAGTAGTGCGCATACCTAACTTACGCGCACTGTAGCTACCAAGAAAATAACCCGCAACAGAGCCTTCATTGATAACAGTACGTTCATGTGTGGCTACACCCTCAGCATCAAAATATGTACTGGCAAGCGCTTTTTTCACATGTGGTTTCTCTGTAAGACATACCCAGGGCGCCATAATCTGTTTACCAAGGCTATCTACCAGAAAACTGGTTTGCCGGTATAACGCACTACCACTCAGTGCACCTACCAGATGACCAATTAGACTACCGGCTATAGTAGTATCAAAAATTACCGGATATTTTCCTGTAGCCACAGACCTGCTATCCAAACGCCGTACTGTACGTGTTGCCGCTGTCTGTCCGATAATTTCAGCATCGGCAAGATCTCGTGCATCACGCGCTAAATCGTACCAATAATCACGCTGCATTCCGGAAGCGTCCGCAGCCACCACACTACAGGAAATACTGTGTCTGCTGCCGCGCTGATAAGCACAAAAATCATTACTGTTGGCATATACAAACTGATAATGATCAGTCTGTACTTCTGCTCCTTCGGAGTTTTTGATACGCTCATCCGTATCAAGTGCTGCCTGTTCGGTTTTTTTACCAATCTCAATTGCTTCATCAGCAGACAGCCGCCAAGGGAAAAAAGATTCTGTATCACCGAATTCCATTGCCAGTAATGCCGCATCTGCCAAACCGGCGCAATCATCCTGAGCAGTAAAACGGGCAATATTCAAAGCTGCTCCGATGACTTCGTCAATTGCCTTATTACTAAAATCAGCAGTACTTGCACGCCCTTTAGCCTGTCCCACATAAACAGTTACATCCAGAGATTTATCCTGCTGATACTCAATATGTTCGACATTCTGCTGGCGTACCTGTACATTCTGACCCGCAGATTCACTGATATCAATTTCAACAGAACTGGCTCCCTGCTTTCTGGCTTTATTTATTGCCTGCTGGCACAGCTCCTGTAACTGATCGGCACTATGATGAAACATTAATCTACTCTCATGCGAAGAAGCCTGCATTCTAACATGCTGAATTCAGCACTGGCAGCAGTTAAACATACATGTCAACTGAAATGATATGGATTTTTTGCTAAAATAGATACTTGAAATTTCGATATACACGTAACACATACATATATGAACAGTAATACAGACAGTCAGTCCCGTGCAGACGAAGAATGGGTAAGTAAAACCCAATTGAAAAAGCAAATGAATGATTTGCAGCAATTAGGTATGGAGCTAACTAAACTGTCTGCTGATACACTGAAAAAAATAAATTTGTCAGAGGATTTATTACAGGCAGTATTAAGCTACCAGAAAATTACCTCCAACAGCGCACTGAAACGTCAAGCTCAGTTTATCGGTCGTCTCATGCGCGAAACCGATACCAAACCAATCAGTGATTATCTGGCTCGCCTCAAAGGTGAAAACAGCGCACATAATGCTTACTTACAACGGCTGGAAAATCTGCGTGATCGTTTAATTTCCGATGACAGCAGCCTCACTGAAATTATCAGCCGTTATCCGCATATTGATATCAACAATCTGCGTACATTAATCCGCAATGCCCGTAAGGAACAGGCTGCAGGAAAGCCACCAAAAGCTTTCCGGGCTATTTTTCAGGTATTGAAAACGGAAATTAGTGAAGATACAGTATCCTGAACATTACTTCTCTCTCTTTACACAATTCACCTTTCACTTTTTTCATTAATTCAGCTTCAGCATGTAACTCCGGACAAAAAAACCATGAGTGATATCTTAAATAAAATTATTGCCACAAAAAAAACCGAAATGGTTACAGCCAAAACGGCTGAATCACTGGCTGAAGTACTTGCAAAAGCCTATGACCAGGCCCCTGCGCGCCCTTTTCTTGAAGCAATACATACAAAACATCATCAGGGAAAAGCTGCCATTATTGCCGAAGTTAAAAAAGCCAGCCCGTCTAAAGGACTGATTCGTCCTGATTTTTCTCCAGAAAAAATTGCCAGAGATTATCAGCTTGGTGGCGCAGCCTGCATGTCTGTATTAACAGACAAAAACTATTTTCAGGGTAACCTTGGCTATCTGAATCTCGCACGCAATGCCTGCAATCTGCCGGTACTGCGCAAAGATTTCATCATAGATGTCTATCAGGTATACCAGTCCCGGGCATACAATGCAGATGCAATCTTACTTATTGCAGCGGCATTAAGCCGTACCCAGTTAACCGAATATGAAGCCATTGCTCACGAGCTGGGTATGACTGTATTACTCGAAATTCATAACGAAGACGAGCTTGAAAAATGCATTAATATGCGTACCCCGCTATGGGGAGTAAACAATCGTAATCTGCGTACTTTCGAAGTAGATTTACAACAAACTATCAAACTTCTGCCTGCATTAACCGGAAAAACTATTGTGACAGAAAGTGGTATTTTCACCACAAACGATATTCATATGATGCAACAGCATCAGGTTAACACTTTTCTTATCGGTGAAAGCCTTATGCGTAAACAAAACATTGCTGATGAACTAAGTTTACTGGTCAATGCTTAAATTATTGTACACATTAACTGAATTGTTTTAATTACCCTAAAAGGAAAAATCATGGCCGTGATTATTAAGAACGCAGAAGAAATTGCTGCAATGCGTGTTGCTGGCCGGCTAGCTGCCGAAGCTCTTGACTACATAGGCCAGTTTATCAAACCGGGAATCACCACCAATGAAATTGATCGTCTGATTCACGATTATCATATCAATGTTCAGGGCGGCTATCCTGCCCCGTTAGGCTATGGCAACCCGCCATTTCCCAAGTCATGCTGTACTTCTGTTAACCATGTAATCTGTCACGGCATACCTGATGATAAACCACTAAAAAACGGCGATATATTAAATATTGATGTCACCATTATCAAAGATGGTTTTCATGGCGACTCAAGCCGCATGTATGCAGTCGGAGAAATCAGTCCTCAGGCACGCCGTCTCATTAACATCACTCACCAGAGTATGATGGCTGGTATTTCTGTAGTTAAACCGGGCGCGACACTTGGGGATATAGGTTACGCCTGCCAGCAAGTGGCAGAAAATGCAGGTTACTCCATGGTGCAGGAATTTTGCGGACATGGAGTTGGACGCGGATTCCATGAAGAACCACAAGTGTTGCATTATGGTCGTCGTCATACAGGATTAAAATTGCAACCCGGTATGATATTTACAATTGAACCAATGGTTAATCAAGGTAAACGTCATTTGCGTATATTAGGTGACGGATGGACTGTTGTAACCAAAGACCACAAACTCTCTGCACAATGGGAACACGAGGTATTGGTTACTGATGATGGCTATGAAATACTCACAGTCAGCCCATTAACAGGCAAACCTTAATTCACTTTAAAATATCATAACTTTACATTTAAGCTGCACGAATATCTGATATAAGGCAATAAATCTTAATTTAGATTAATTAAAATAAATTTGTATTATCCTGTTATACCGCATTTTAATAAAACAATAGCAATATTGTATTGAATGTAAAAACAATTGTGATAATATTGATGTCCATAGATAATTATGCATAATGGTAAAACATTTTTCATAACATTTATTGATAAATTTTTATCAAAATAAATAATTATCTGTGAATGACCATATTAATTAATTCAACTAAACATAGACAACTCGCTTTTTAAGGTATAAAAATCATGAAAGCATTCAAGCCTATTAACAATGTGCGCGAAATCCGTAAAAAACTTGGTCTGAATCAGATTGAGTTCTGGAGTCAGGTTGGCGTTACTCAGTCTGGCGGTTCCCGTTATGAAGCAGGTCGTAATATCCCGAAGCCAGTTCGTGAACTGGTTCGTCTGGTACATGTTGAACAATTGGAATTAAGCAAACTTAATCGCGTAAACATGGAAGTGGCTGAACTGCTTAAAACTGAGCACCCTGATATGTATCAGCAGCTTAAAGCCAAAGTAGAAGGAAAATGATCCTCTCTGCTCATTAGCCCCTTATCAAAGCTCCGTACCTTCTCTGGACGGAGCTTTTATTTTGTATATTAAAAATTCCAACCTTATAATAAGCAAAACGATTAATTAGGATTTATACATGACACACACAGCATCTACCCTGATGCCCTTTTTCGGCCTTATTCGGGTTAGCGGTGAAGATCGCACTACATTTTTGCATAATCAACTTTCAAATGACATTAATCATCTTGCAGAAAGACAGGCATGTCTGGCAACTTACAACACAGCTAAAGGCCGTGTCATCACCAATATGCTTCTACTTAACAGAGGAGACGATATTATTCTGATTGCTGCAGCCGATCTGTGTGAAACACTACAGAAAAAATTGCAAATGTACATTTTGCGCAGCAAAGTAAAATTAGAAACCTTACCTGAATGGGGTGTAGCAGTTTGTTTACCAAATGATATTCCTGTATCAAATACACCAGAACAACCTCAATACGTTTTATCAGCAACAATGACAAATCAGATCTGGCATATACAACTGCCAGATCACTCTTTGGTCAGTATCGACAAAATCGATCAACTACCACCACTGAATACAGAAAATGCCCTAGCATGGAAAACTCATGAAATTACCTGCGGCAATCCATGGATTAGTGCAGCCACCACAGAAACATGTGTAGCACAAATGCTCAATCAGCAGCTTATCGGTGCCGTGCATTTTAAAAAAGGATGTTATCCAGGACAGGAAATTATCGCTCGCGCCCAGTACCGCGGTCAGGTAAAACGCGGCTTGGTACTTATTGAAAGTACTACCCCGCTTTCCGACGGAGACAGCATATATGATAGCAACAATGAAGAAGCAGGGCTGATTATCAATCAGGTACAAAAAGACTCAGTTTCACTGGCACTGGCTGTTATTAAACACAATGCTGCCCAGGCGCAGCTAAAATGTAACAACCAAGTTTTAATAATAAAAAAATGCTTTTTTTCTACAGCTAATGACTAACCGGTTTAAATCACAGGTAAACAGCCGATAAACAAAATTTATATTCATAAAAAATTATGATTAACAGCACTAAAATATCCAATTAACAGATTTCATATCAACCTGTGCTACAATACGTATCTCTTTACAAGACGGCCACAGCCGTCTTGTTTTTATTGTTTTCAGAATATAAAAATCATGAGTCAGATTGCCCAGGAAGCGGCACGACGCCGCACATTTGCGATTATTTCCCATCCGGATGCCGGTAAAACCACCCTAACAGAAAAACTGCTATTGTTTTCAGGAGCTATCCTCTCTGCAGGTACAGTAAAAGGAAAAAAATCCGGTAAATTTGCCACATCAGACTGGATGGAAATCGAAAAACAGCGTGGTATTTCCGTAGCCTCATCTGTGATGCAGTTTGATTATCGTCAACATGTTGTTAACCTGCTTGATACACCCGGCCACGAAGATTTTTCTGAAGATACTTATCGCGTACTCACTGCCGTTGACAGTGCCTTGATGGTTATCGATGCTGCCAAAGGCGTAGAAGCACAAACAATCAAACTTTTAAATGTTTGTCGCCTGCGTGACACACCGATTGTTACCTTCATGAACAAATATGACCGCGAAGTTCGCGACTCACTTGAACTGCTCGATGAAGTTGAAAACATACTGCACATCCGCTGCGCTCCGATTACCTGGCCGATTGGTATGGGAAAAAATTTCAAAGGTGTCTATCACATCCTGAATGATGAGATTTACCTCTTTGAAGCCGGTGGCGAGAAGCTGCCACATGAATTTGATGTAATCAAAGGTATCAATAATTCCCGACTGGATGAGCTGTTTCCGATTGAAATTCAGCAACTGCGCGAAGAAATTGAGCTCGTGCAGGCTGCTTCAAATGAATTTGATTTAGACGCATTTTTGCGTGGCGAGCTGACACCTGTCTTCTTTGGTTCAGCTATCAATAATTTCGGTATTCAGGAAATCCTCAATGCATTGATTGACTGGGCACCGTCTCCGCAGCCCAGAGAAACACTTGAGCGTGTGGTCGAACCAACTGAAAACAAATTTTCCGGTTTTGTATTCAAAATACAGGCCAATATGGACGCCAAGCATCGCGACCGTATTGCTTTTTTACGCGTGTGTTCCGGTGAATTTACCCGGGGCATGAAAATCAAACACCTACGTCTTAACCGAGACATTGCTGCATCCAGTGTTGTCACTTTCATGTCACATACCCGTGAACTGGTTGAAGAGGCTTTTGCCGGTGATATTATCGGTATCCCTAATCACGGTAACATCCAGATTGGCGACAGCTTCACCGAAGGAGAACGCCTCACCTTTACCGGCATCCCGTTTTTTGCACCGGAACTGTTTCGTGCTGTGAGAATTAAAAATCCGCTGAAAATGAAACAGCTGCAAAAAGGATTACAACAACTTGGTGAAGAAGGTGCAGTACAGGTATTCAGACCCCACAATGGCGGCGATCTAATACTCGGTGCTGTAGGTGTATTGCAGTTTGAAGTGGTTACTGCCCGTCTCGCCAACGAATATGGCGTTGATGCCGTATTTGAATCTGTCAGCATCTGGTCAGCACGCTGGGTATCCTGCTCTGACCGAAAAAAACTGGCTGAATTTGAAAAAGCCAACATACTTAATCTTGCTACAGATGCAGGTGGTAACCTAACCTATCTGGCTCCCAACCGTGTAAACCTGTCTCTGACAGAAGAACGCTGGCCGGATATTCGTTTTCATGAAACCCGCGAACTAACAGCACAGATTAATCAATAGATTTTCTGTTTAAACAAAAGCAGCTTATTCCTTAGAGGAAAAGCTGCTTACTTTTTAGAAACATCTAATATTAATTTAAATCAATTTATTTCTACTCTGAATACATAATATATCTGCGAATTTTATTAAGAGAAATACCATACCCCAGTATATAACTTTGTAACTCTAAATTACTTAAAAGTAGCAGTAAGTATAAAAATGTTTTATTGTGAGGTGAACAAAGCATATACATTTATACATGCTGTAAATATTGTAAAATCGCTGCTAACTTAATTAAATTACCTACTTACCCACTATAATCTAATAATAAAATTGGCTTTTTTTATCTGCTAACACCTATTTGATTCAAAAAATTTTTATTTGCAGAAGTGTTTTTTATGATTTTTTGATTATAAATTGCTGATTTTGTTTTGCTTAATATTTTGCTACATAATTTTTTTCTTGAATTTTACTTTATTCAATTTTATTTAATTATCTTATCAAATCTCAATTAAACATAGACATTATGTTCTCTTTGATTTAAGTTACTGAATATTAAGTCGGTTATAAATTCATAATTAAAATTTTTTGTATCATTAATCTGAAATACAAGCATTAATAGCAGAGCAGTGAAGCCATTTTTTTATTATCTTATTTTCTTTTGATGTATATTCGATTTTATAAAAATTATTTTTATAACTTAATAATTTTATCTGATCTCCTCTAACCAAATATATTCTTGTTTTATCAGATAAATTGGGGGAATCATACAAATAACCCCTATCCACTGTAAGTTTAAATCCATATTCTTCGGGAATATATTGAGTCAACAGAAATCGGTTTATACATTCTTTAATACCAGTTGAAGGATAAAGTGAACTACAAAACTTTAAAGCATATTTTTCCGTTAATAAATTAAAATAAATATTGTACTGTTTTTGTTCTGGAATATTAGTAAAATTAATTCATTAATCATAGCATTTTGTTCATTCAGTAAACATAATGGATAACTAAATTTATCTTCCTGACCAAATAAATAAATATCAATATTAGAATAGACCCAATTACATTTTTTATTAACTTCTTTTTCCCATTCCTGCTGATAAATATCAATATCTCTTTTTTAAAATAATTTCAGATAATTGATTTATAATAATATAATTAGCTTGTATTTTATTATCTAGATTATTAAGCATCTCATCAATTAAACTGATTTTACTAAAAGCATTGTTACTTATAAATGTTAATATGAATAATAAAATTTTCTTCATTATTTTGATCCCTTTTCAAAAAATTAACTTTTTCATCTTTTCTTTTTAATAGCTCTGTTAAATTTTTATACGATCATAATTTCATCATATTTACATGTCTTCCTTTTCCTGATTTGCATAACCATATCATCATATAAATTACCTGAGAATTATTATAAAACACACAATTTTTTATTATCATAAATTCAATATTTATGTAAATAGCATATTTATATGCTATATTACCTATTATTTTCTTTACTTGATGCTGTACATCTTTGATTAATTTAAGCAGCATTCAACTGTTTATTTACAAAATACCTAGAAATTAAACCTGAAAAGCTCAATTAATAATATATAACGTATATCATGGGGTTGATTATCTTAGAACTAATTGACTAAGAGATATATTTTAATAATTATTTTTTAGAAGATAATTAAATCTGAGAAGCCGAATATATTCATTTGCTACGGTAGCCAGGAAGTGAATTAAATAATATTTCTTATTAAGCAACATCTACTTACAAGCGTTATAATACTAGCCTACTATTTTTATAAAAAAAGTATTATGTCTTTGCCTCTTTCTTCTGATGAGCTTCAGTTAAATATCAAATCGGATCTGGTTTTACGCGTTGGTAAAATTTGTCTGGCAGCAGGTACCGGTAGTTATCGCATTAAGCAGTCAATGCGTCATGTCGCTTATATGCTCGGCGTGGAAAATCAGGCACATATTACGCTTACTGAAATCAACTCTACCTGCCGTAATGGGAAACAATTTAAAACTGAGGTTACCACAATTCAAGGAGTTGGAATTAACACTAATAATATCCAATTGCTTGAAACTCTGCTGATAGAAACACAGGCCCGTTATCAGCAAATGAGTGAAAGCGAGCTGATTCGCTTTCTTGATAAATCTTTGTCAGAAATTGAAAATCACCCAGCTCTATATAGTTTACGACAGTCAGCTTTGTTTGCTGCGGTTGCGTGTTCATCTTTTACTTTTTTAATCGGTGGTGGTTTGATTGAAATGCTGGGTGTATTTTTTGCCTCTGGTTTTGGCCAGGCGCTAAGAAAAACCCTTTTACATAAACATCTGAATCAGTTTGTTGTCACCATGCTGGCAGCAGCTGTCGCTTCTAGTGTGTATTTTCTGATTATTGGCGGTAGCCATCTTTTGCTAAAAGTAAATATTCAGCACACCGCAGGCTATATAGCTTCTATGCTGTTTCTGATACCCGGCTTTCCTTTGATAACCGGAGTGCTGGATTTAGCTAAACTGGATTTTTCATCTGGTATTCAGCGTGTAGGTTATGCCATAACTGTAATTTTTTGCGCCACTTTTGCCGCATGGGTAGTTGCAGCCGGAATTCATATGGCACCGGAAGCTATGCTCTCACCTAATCTTTACCCAGTATGGACAGCTTTTTTTCGTCTGATTGCCAGCTTTTTTGGTGTACTTGGTTTTTCCCTGCTTTTTAACAGTCCGGTAAAAACTGCTTTAATGACTGCTTTTATCGGCATGTATGCCAATACTTTACGGCTGGAAATGATAGACCTGACTAATATACCTATTCAGGCAGCTTCTTTGATAGCAGCTTTTATTGTCGGTATCAGTGCATTTTATTTTAGCCACCATAGTAAATGTCCGCGTATTGCTTTATCGGTACCGGCAGTTTGTATTATGGTACCCGGCATTTATATGTTTCGCGCTATGTATTTTTTACAGCAAAACGATATTATCAATGCTATTAACTGGGGAGCACAGGCGATGCTTATTGTCTTGGCTTTACCATTAGGCTTAGTACTCGCACGGGTATGCACGGATAAAGAATGGGCATTTAATCAGCTCCCTGCTGCGGAACATAAATAGTTTTTTTATTTTGAAAATTATTTATATACTTGATACAAAATAAATTGATATTTGAATTAATAAGTCAAATGCAGATTAAGTATGCAAATTTTATGCTAATCTGCAAATCTCTAAAAAATGATTATTAGTGATTTTAAGTTTTACAAAATAAAAAAAGATATCTAAATATTAGATATCTTTTTTTGGAATTCTGGTGCCCAGGAGAAGACTCGAACTTCCACACCATTGCTGGCACATGGACCTGAACCATGCGCGTCTACCAATTCCGCCACCTGGGCTTATTCACCAACACCGTTGTGCTTGTGAAGTTGTGCATTATATATTTTTGGCTAAGATTGTCAACAGTATTACTAGTACATCAGACTATATCTATTGATTATCAAAGAAAAGTATTTTCCAGCAAAGAAAATTGGACTTAATTGTGTAATCACTTTTTTACTAAATTGCTTTTATTCAAGTTTATTTCTTAGCAAATTTAGCTTATTTAGGTTTCTTAATTAAGTATGAGATTTAAAGGTATTTATTTTTTACACTCTAATAACTAAAATCGATTATGAATACGTTTATTCAAATCAGCATGTTCGAGGAACCCTTCTCTTCTCTTAAGTTGGAATTAATGTAATTATTTATATTTGTATACTTCGTTATAGCTTTAGCCCTCGCTATATAGTCCGTCATAATAATTTTCATTAATTTAAAACAATTGTGCCGATGTGAAAGTATATCTTTAAGATACAGATATTCAAAATTTATAAGGTTTATAAGCTTTTGTGAAAGTCTACAGTGAAAACTATTCTGAATTGCTTATGAAAAGAAATTTTGAAGATTGAAGTTTATTACTAGATAAAGAAAATAACTTGGTGCCCAGGAGAAGACTCGAACTTCCACACCATTGCTGGCACATGGACCTGAACCATGCGCGTCTACCAATTCCGCCACCTGGGCTTTTGCATATATTGCAACTTTCAGTTAAAGTATGTCTTTAACTGAGGAAGTGCATTATATATTCTCTAAAGAGATTGTCAATACTCTATGAAAAAAAAATCAGATTTACGCCATCAAGATCCATATTTAAAACGTGAATTACAACGTTATTCCAATCCTTTACCCAGCCGGGAATGGATTATTGCTGTTTTAGATAAAGTCGGTATTCCGGTCAAAATGACTGAATTATCACAGAAACTTAATATTACTAATGAAGAAATAGCTTTTTTTGAGCGTCGTTTAAATGCTATGGCACGAGACGGACAGATTCTAATTAATCGCCGCGGTGCCGTTTGTGTAGCTAATAAACTGGCACTGGTTAAATGCAGGATTGAAGTACACAAAGATGACTTTGGTTTTGCTGTACCGTTAAATCCTGCTGACGGCAGTGATTTTGTTCTCTACGCTCGCCAGATGTGCGGGTTAATGAACGGAGATATTGTCACTGTAAGACCAGCTGGTTCTGACCGTCGCGGGCGGCGTGAAGGGCAGGTGCTGGATGTCATCGAACGAGCTAATAAAAATGTGGTAGGACGACTCACAATTGAACATGGTGTAGCTATGCTGGTGCCAGAAGATAAACGTCTGGGAGCAAGTATTGTGCTACAGCCTGACTCTTTGGGTAAAGCTAAAGCCGGTCAGGTTCTGGTAGCAAAAATTGAGTCCTATCCGAATGCAACTCAGGCAGCAGTGGCTCGTGTTACAGAAATTCTTGGTGATTATGCTGACAGTGGTATGGAAATTGAAATTGCAGTACGCAAACATCATTTACCCTATCAGTTCAGTCAGGCCTGTATGGCTCAGGCCGCTAAAATACCTGATCATGTTAAAGCTGATGAGCGAAAAAACCGAAAAGATCTGCGCGAGCTACCGCTTATTACTATTGATGGCGAAACAGCACGCGATTTTGATGATGCGGTATATGCAGAAAAAATTGGTCGTAATTACCGCCTGGTCGTTGCTATTGCTGATGTTAGCCATTATGTCCATCCTGATGATGCTATTGATCAGGATGCACAGGAACGTGCTACGAGTGTTTATTTTCCACGGCGGGTTATTCCGATGCTACCGGAGAATTTATCTAATGGCATCTGTTCCCTTAATCCGAATGTAGATCGCCTGTGCATGGTATGCGATATGGTGATTACTTATGCAGGCAATATTAAAAGTTATGAATTTTATCCGGCGATAATGCGCTCACATGCACGGCTTACCTATACACAGGCATGGGACTGGATTAGTAATGACCAGTTTGATGACCCGATGAAAACACATGTACTGAGTTTATACCGGCTATATCAGATTTTACTGAAAAAACGCCTACAACGTGGTGCTGTGGAATTTGATAGTGTAGAAACACAGATGCTATTCAATCAGCAGGGTAAAATTGAACGTATTATACCGGTTGAGCGTAATGAAGCTCATCGTCTGATTGAGGAATGTATGCTGGCTGCGAATGTCTGTGCTGCAGAATTTCTCAAACATCATAAACATCCTGCTCTATACCGTAATCATGCCGGTCCGACCAGTGAGCGTCTGAATACTTTGCGTGAGCAATTATCGCTGCTTGGTTTACATCTAAATGGCGGTAATAACCCTACTCCAAAAGATTATGCGGAACTAAGCGAAAAAATCAAAGAACGGCCTGATCAGAATGTAATCAGTATTATGCTGTTACGCTCAATGCAGCAGGCAGTTTATGAACCACAAAATATTGGCCATTTTGGTCTGGCCTATTCGGCATATACACATTTCACTTCACCAATCAGGCGTTATCCTGATCTGACTGTTCACAGAGCCATTAAGGCCATTTTACAGCACAAACAATATCAGCCAAAGTCGTGGTCTGAACTCGGTGTGCATTGTTCACTGGCAGAACGCAGAGCTGATAATGCCAGCCGCGATGTGCAAAACTGGCTTAAAACTTACTATATGCAGGACAAAATCGGTGAGGTTTTTTCCGGTACGATTTCCGGTATGGCAAATTTTGGTTTGTTTGTTACTTTAGATAATGTTTATATTGACGGTATGGTTCATATCAGCGATCTGGGTGAAGACTATTTTAATTATCATCCTGAAATGCTGGCCATTGTCGGAGAGCGCAGTGGTATCCGCTTTAAGCTGGGTGATAAAGTTGTAGTCAAAGTTGCTCGCGCGGATCTGGATACGAGCCGGATTGATCTGGTGCTGATTAGCACGAATAGTGGTAAGCGTCGCCGGACAAATAATGCGCAAAATATTCAGAAACAGCTTAAAGCCGCTGTTAAACAGCCGCGCAAAGCTCCCGGTAAGAAAACTAAGTCAAACAAAACAAAAACTGTTGCCGTTCAGAAGTCACGTAGTAATGGTCCACGCAAAAAACCAGGCCGTAAAAAGTCCTGATGCTGCGTTATAATTGATTAAATTAATTTCTAAAAAGGCTTTTATCTGTGTTGAATCAGATGAAAGCTTTTTTATATTTTTGACTTTTTTATGTTATTAATATATTTATAAAATAATTAGTATGCATTACTTATTTTATAAAACGTAATTTGAATGAAATAAAATATTTTTATATATTTTTCTTGTGCAGACCGTTTATTTCTGATTTTTCAAATTTAACTTTACGTTTTGCTATATGTGCTAAATTGTAATTATTTAAATTTAGAAATTATTACTCACATTACTTTAAAAAAACTGAAGTCTGTTACTACAGACTTCAGTTTTCAATGGCATTTTACTTTTAGGTAAAATACTAATCAGATGCAGGTATTGATCTGTACTGTTTATTTATTTTTACCTGTAGCAGAAGCAATAGCCAGATTTTCATTGCGATTTAACGCAACGCTGGTCACACCTTCCGGGAGCACTAAATCGGTCAGGTGACGAATTTCACCGGCACTGATGGTAGAAACATCCAGTTCCAATACAGCCGGAATGTTTGTCGGTAAAGCATTTACTTCTACGCTGGTAGCCAGCAGAGACACACGACCACTTTGCAATTTTTCTGCCGGAGAAATAGCAGCATTCAGCAAGTGCAGCGGAACACGAATATTGATGGCTTTATTTGCATCAACGGCCTGGAAATCAATGTGCTGTACCTGTTGTTTAAACGGATGCATCTGGAAATCACGTACAATAACGTCGTAGGTTTTGCCATTAACATCCAGTTTGATGATAGCTGTATGGAAAGATTCTTTTTCCAGTGCGTACCATAAAGTACGATGATCTACTGTAATGGCTACCGGTTCGGTACCTTCGCCGTACAATACAGCTGGTACTTTACCTTCACGACGCAGGCGGCGGCTCGCACCAGTGCCCTGAGCTTCACGGATTTCTGCTTTAATTTCGTAAGACATAACTACTCCAAAGTTGATAATGCCGTCATCGGCCGCGACCAGCTTAAGACGGCTTGGGGGTATTAAGGGAGAAACATTGCTCCCGGTATGGCCACATCTTCATTGAAAAGATATGACACAGATTCTTCATTACTGATACGACGTACAGTTTCTGCAAGCAGGCCTGAAATACTTACCTGACGAATGCGATCACATTTCTGTGCAGCTTCAGATAAAGGAATAGTATCAGTGACTACAACCTGATCGATTTCTGATGAAGCAATACGCTCAATCGCCGCTCCGGAAAATACCGGATGAGTAGCATAAGCCAGCACACGTTCTGCACCGCGTTCTTTTAGTGCTGATGCAGCTTTACATAAGGTATTTGCTGTATCAATCATATCATCAATAATCAGGCAGGTACGATTCTGAATTTCACCGATTACATTCATTACTTCTGCCACGTTGGCTTTTGGCCGGCGTTTATCAATAATGGCCAGATCAGTACCCAGTGTTTTTGCTACGGCACGGGCGCGTACTACACCGCCGATATCAGGGCTGACAACTGTCAGATTATCGATGCGCTGCTTCTCAATATCATGCACCAGAATGGGGGTAGCATAAATATTGTCTACCGGAATATCAAAAAAGCCCTGAATCTGGTCAGCATGCAAGTCAACTGTAAGTACGCGGTCGATACCGGCAGAATACAGCATATTGGCTACCAGTTTGGCAGAAATCGGCACACGTACTGAACGCGGACGGCGATCCTGGCGTGCATAACCGAAATAAGGAATGGCTGCAGTAATCCGTCCGGCTGAAGCACGCTTGAGTGCATCAGCCATTGTCAGGATTTCCATTAAGTTATCGTTAGTCGGTGCGCAGGTAGGCTGTACGATAAATACATCACGACCACGTACATTTTCGAGTAATTCAATTGCAATTTCGCCATCAGAAAATTTTCCAACTGAAGCACGTCCCAGAGAAATATCCAAATGTCTGGCCACGTTATTTGCCAGCTCCGGATTCGCATTGCCGGTAAAAACCATCAAACTGTCGTATGCTGCCATTTCTGTTGTACCTGAGTCCTGTTTTGGTTTGGTTTGATTTGTGTGAGGTAGATTAAACATTAATCCAAAGCTTTCATATCACCACTTGGGTTGTAGTGCATCTGTCATTTAAACAAGTAATGGCTTTCAACGTTATGAATTTTGTTGCTCATTTCGCTGTTAACCCGTTTACGTTACTTTTAAACTCAAAAGCAATGACCACCTCTTTGAAAAATATTCTGTATATACTGATAGCTGCAAGTATCACGGTTAAAACAGATTTAATCAATCAATTTTGCCGATACCTGATAGCAACACAACAAAATAGTAACACTATTCTATTACTATGATTGAAACTGTATTGCATTTTGCAGGCTTAACCACGCTAATTATCACAAAAAAGTGAAAACAGTTATACAAATTTGCCTGTTTCCCGACTGGAAGTTTTCCGTACGGGGATTAATGGCAAATTATATCACTTATGGCAATCTGCACGCGCTATAAAATAACAATTTGTCATTTACACATTAAATAAGCGTGTAAGTAAACTTACACGCTTATCTGAATTGGCTGGGGAGGTAGGATTCGAACCTACGCATACCGGAATCAGAATCCGGGGTCTTAACCACTTGACGACTCCCCAATAGGGTTTACTGCCTGTTTGCTCGAAATGTGGCTGGGGAGGTAGGATTCGAACCTACGCATACTGGGATCAAAACCCAGTGTCTTAACCACTTGACGACTCCCCAATGCTTTTTATCAAGCAACTGGCTGGGGAGGTAGGATTCGAACCTACGCATACTGGGATCAAAACCCAGTGTCTTAACCACTTGACGACTCCCCAACTACACACATCATTGATAAAACGGATGCCTCGTCAGGGAAGCAACACAATATGCCTGATGCGCGCAAGAAACTTTATTGTAAACAGCTTGTGCTGCACTTTCAGAATTAAATGACAAAAATATACATGCACCAGAACCACTCATCATTGGTGAACCGTATTCAGCCAAAACATCAAATGCCGCTTTTACTGCTGGATACTCAGCTAAAACAACGCTCTGCATATCATTGCGCCAGTGCTGTCCTGCTTGGAAGTCTGGCATTATCCGTGGCTTGGAATCACGTGTCAAGTCTTTATGTGCAAATATTTTCGGTGTACTGACATGCACCGGAGGCTTGATAATCACATACCATTGTTTTGGCAAAGATATCGGGCTTAATTGCTCACCAATACCGCGAGCAAATGCACTTTGTCCAAAAATAAAAAACGGTACATCTGCACCTAACCGCACGCCAAGCTGTAATAGTTCTGTCTTACTCAGATTAAGCTGCCACAATCGGTTAAGCACCATTAATACGACTGCCGCATCCGCACTGCCACCACCCAGTCCGCCACCAACAGGAATCTGTTTTTCCAGCCAGATATCCACTCCATATTTAGTGCCGGTATGGTCGGATAATAACCGGGCTGCACGCACACACAAATCCTGTTCTTCAGTAATGCCGTCAGTTGGCGTATGTAACTTTATGCAGCCTGTCTGATTTGCGCTGAACCAGATATGATCATACAACTCAATCAGAGTAAAAATGCTTTCAAGTAAATGGTAGCCGTCGGCGCGCCGTCCGACGATTCTCAAATCAAGATTCAGCTTGGCCGGCGCCAGAAAATGCCGTGCATCAGCTGCTGGAGATTTATTCATATTTTTAAATAATTAATCAGGATAATCTTTGACGCAATTCGCATTGTGCTGATTTTGCACTATCATCAGTATCTGTATATTCATCAAACACCAGTCTGATGTCGAAGCGTGCATTATTTAACAGTACAATACGCGGATTACGGCTTCCGTTTTGTTGCTGACGCTGGATAATCCAGCCAGACTGTTTAAGTTTGCCGTCGGGCAATAACTGATAAGGTTCATCTGCAATCCAGTATCCCTGCACCCATTGATTCAAGTGATCAAACGGAAGCACAAAACCAAGCATACGCTGGCTTAATTCCTCAATACTGGCTGCAGTAATTACCTGCCCTTTGCTGTCTTCTGCAATTACGCCTGAGCTGTCAGTACATAAAACCCCTACACTATTACCCAATGGTGTTTTAACTTCAATCGTTTGTACGCTACCGGTATTCTGCCAGCTAAAATTTGCATAGCTTCCTTTACCCTGATCCTTGATAGCCAGGCGTCCGGAACTGTCAAAACCGGAAACATCATTTTCGTTACCGGCCTGCCAGTCTGATGCTGATGTTATTCTGTCCGGTATGAGGCTGCTACAGGCACTTAAAGCCAGACTGGTAATAGCTGCCGCCAGATAAAGATTTTTTTTACGCAAATATGAATATATCATTATTATTCCGGTATCTATAAATGTCTATTATTGTAATATTATCAGAATTAGTTGTATGAGCTGTGTGAAGTTAATTTTGTGTTTTAGAATTAAACAAATAGCTGCCGTTGACACTTGATGCATACGGCAGCTTTTCCGGTAAATCTCAATAGTTCAGTTAGTAAAGTCGGTAATTGGTATCCGGCTATTTATTGTTTTGTGATTTCGGTGCAGTAGTCAGACTAGACGGATTTACATTAAATTTTTTCAAAATTTGTTGTAACTCTTTCTGGTCAGAGTCTTTATTAGCTAATCCCTGTGCCCAGATTTTTCGTGCCTGTTCCTGCTCTCCTTGCTGCCACAATACTTCACCCAGATGTGCTGCAATGGCACTTTCCTGACGAATTTGATAGGCTGAACGTAAAAGCGGTAACGCTTTTTCAGGCTGGTTATTCAGATAATATGCCCACCCCAGACTATCCTGAATCGCCCAGGACTGATTATCCAGCTGACTGGCATGCTGCAAAATCGATAAAGCCTCTGCCCAATAGCGTTTTGGCATACTTAGCATAGTATAGCCCAGCCCATTATATCCTTCCGCATCATCAGGTTTTAATTCAATAAAAGCGCGAATATCTTTTATTGCCTTTTTGGGCTGATCCAATTTTTCACTATAAGCTGTTGCTCGCGAATACAGAAGGAATGCTTTTATGTCTGTTTTATTATCCTCAGATACTGCGGTTTTTGTGTCTGCATCCTTTAGCATCTGTGTCAGCTTTTGTACATAAACTTTCGGATCGAGAGTTTTATTATCAATAGAAACTGATAATACAATGGTATCGATATCATCGGAAACAGGTGATTCTTTATTCTGATTCATCCGATCTAACCACTGCTTTGCAGCCGGTATATTATTTTGGGTTACTTCAATCATACCCATCAGATAGGCTTTATCTCTGACTAACTCACTATCAGTTACTTTATCCAGCCACTTACGCGCAGAGTCCATATCCTGATTAGCAAAGTAATAAGTTGCAGCAAGAAGCGCTGCCTGACTTTGCTGAAGTCTGTTACCGGTTTGAATGACTTTATTAATATTTTCAATTAAAGCCGGTTCATTGGTTCTGTTGCTAAATAAAATTCCTGCCTGTTGTAAATAGATATCTGCATCGGCCTGAGTTTCTGCCTTCTTTGCTGTAGTTAAGGGCAGACTATTTGGTCTGATTTGGTGTTTACTTAGTATTTGATTCAGAATTTTATGGTCACTGGCTTTATTAAGCCAGCCCTGAGCCCATATCTGACGAGCTTCGTCCTCACGTCCCTGCTGCCAGTAAACTTCTCCCAGATGAGCAGCTACTTCACTTTCCGGCAGCTTCTGATATGCATATTCTAATAAAGGCAGCGCTTTTTCTACATTACCATTAAGAAAATAAGCCCAGCCAAGGCTGTCATTAATTGCCGGTGACTGGTTATTCTGAGCATAGGCTTTCTCCAGCAATTGCTGTGCTTCCTGCCAGTGATCTTTTGACAGACTTAACAAGGTGTAACCCAGTGCATTAAGTCCCTCTATCTGATTAGGTCGCATTTTCACAAACCGGCGCAGATCTGTTACTGCTTTTGCCGGCTCATCAAATTTATCTGCATATAACAGTCCACGAAGGAGTAATAACGGCGCAACATTTTCTACCTGTGTTCTGGCATCACCATGTTCTGCTTCATTAATCACTCTATTCAGATATTGTTCATATTTTTGGTCTGTGAGTGAAGAACTATTTACAAATGTTTGTAAACGAAGCAAATCCGATTCGCTGAAAAAAGTACCTGCCGGTGTTTTATCTGTCTGGGCTTTATTTAACCATTGCTGAGCTGCTTTCCAGTGTTTTTGTTCTGCTTCAATTGAGCACATCATAAGTGCCTGATCGAAGAAAAACTGCGGATCATTGACTTTAGTCGCCCACGTACGGGAAGCCGGCAGATTATGTTCATCATAATAGCGCATGGCCACCATCATGGCCGCTTTACTTCGCTGATTGGAATTCCCCAGTTCTACAATTTTCTCTGCATAACCGGCAAGGGTAGCTGTAGCAGCTTTTTGACTGACAGCCAGATAAACTGCCTGCAAATACAGATCCGCGCTTTTACTTTTCTCAAGCAATGGCTGTAAAGTTTGATATGCCTGTTGTAATTGATTATTTTTAATCAACAATTCTATATAAAGACTTTGCCATTTAGCTGGCATGGTGTCCACACCGGTTAGCTGGTAAAAATCCAGCAGATATTGTGGCTGCTTAAGATTAATCAGGTTCAGTGTCAGCTGGCTGGCTGGAAAAATATCAGTATCCAGATGAACCAGTGATTGTAACGCTTTGATGGTTTGCTCTTTATGCGCACCGGTTGCACCATAAATAGCATCGGCAATTAGTGCTTCTGCCATTTCAGGATGTAAAACTGCTGTTTTGTGAATCGGTGCATTTAACTCATCAGTGGCATCCAGATTATTTAACCGGAATTGCGCCATTTTTAAAAACAACCGGCGCAGCTGATAATCATTGGCATGAGATAAAACTGCATCTGCATTTTTCAATACTTGCGGCACATCATTTTTGGCGATAGCCAGCTCCCACATCAGGCGCTGTCTTGCTGGTGTCTCTGTCGGCTCAATTTCCTGCCAGCGATTAGCAATGGTTTGCGCTTCGGTGATTTTATTTGCGCCAAGAGCCATTTCCATTGCCCGTTCAGCTACCTCTGGTTCCTGTGTATGCTCAAGCATCCTCATATCGGCGGTCAGAGCCTGATCCGTTTTACCCTGAGAATAAATAAGTTCTGTGGCAAACAAAGTAAAAATATCATTGGCACGACCGGCAATAGCCAGACGCCGTTGCAGCGAATCTGCATCATCCGGTGCCATAACCTGATTATTTATCCGCTCAATTTTAGTTTGAATCAATGGTACTGGTTTATGCTGCTCTGACACACTGTTGGCATTGGCCATATGTACAGCCATTAAACTTAAAACAATCGGGGTAATACGATGAATCCAACGAGGCATTAAACTTCTCCATATATGCAAATCAGTTTACGTAGACACTGAATCATAAATAAATAACAATTCTGTACTTGTGCAGGCAATTTTTTTCTAATCGCGGTTTATCATGCAATATGTGTTCAGTTATTAAATACTTTAACCGGCACGATAAAATTTGCAGCCGTTTAAAGAATAAACTATTAGGGTAAAATAATTTGCTACTTTAACACAGACTATTTTAGCTGCGTATGACTTATGGCAATTTTATCTGATTAAAACTGACACAGTATGTGCTTTAAATTTTGTTTTCATGATGCTATTGTAACGATTTTATTCTGAATAATATAAATAAATTATGCCCGAGTTACCGGAAGTAGAAACAACGCTGCGCGGAATCGCTCCTTTTATTGAAAATCAAACTATTTCACAGGTAGAAGTGCGTCAGCCGCGCTTACGCTGGCCGATAATAGACAATCTAGGCGAACAGCTTGGCGGCGAAAAGGTATTATCAGTCAGACGCAGAGCCAAATACCTGCTGATTGAATTAGCTTCAGGCACATTAATTATTCATCTGGGTATGTCAGGCAGTTTACGCGTCTTTACTGACTTTACTGCTCCGCCGGTACAAAAACATGATCATGTAGATATTGCTTTTAGTAATGGTACGCTCTTACGATTTCATGACCCCAGACGTTTCGGAGCTGTTTTATGGTTTATCGGACTCATTGAACAGCATCCTTTATTAGTTAACCTCGGACCGGAACCACTCAGCCAGGATTTTAATACTGATTATTTGCTACAAAAACTTTCAAACCAGAAACGTGCGATTAAAACAGCAATTATGGATAATAAAATTGTTGTCGGTGTAGGCAATATCTATGCTAACGAGGCATTGTTCCGTACTGGTATCCATCCGGCCATTCCGGCTATGAAGCTGAATAAACAGCAGATTAGTGCACTGACTGATGCAATCAAACAGATATTACAGGAAGCCATTACGGCAGGTGGCAGTACTTTAAGGGATTTTGTAAATAGTGCTGGTACCAGTGGTTATTTTCAGCTACAACATCAGGCATACGGACGAGCCGGTGAACCTTGCCCGCAGTGCGGGCATCCGATTGAAAAAATGATTTTGGGACAAAGAAGCAGTTTTTATTGTCCTCAATGCCAGAAAAAACGATAAATAACAATGACAAAATCAGAACATACTTCTTTAATTACCCGTTTTTCGCGTATTTTCAGATTGGCTTTATGGCTGGTTAAGACAATCAGACGGGTAAATCGGTTTAAGAACCTGAATGAAACAGAGCGAAATAAGGAATTAATTTCAATTGCGCACAATTTACTTGATATTCTGCACGTAAAGGTAAACTCTGAACCATTATTACCTGATACAGCAAGTATGCCCTGGCTTACTGTAGCCAATCATATTAGCTGGCTGGATATTTTCGTATTAATGTCTTATATCCCCGGTGGCTTTATTGCTAAACAAAGTGTCAAATCATGGCCGGTAATCGGCAGACTGGCTACAAACGGGGGCACTGTTTATATTAATCGTCAGTCGAGACAGGATATTAATCCGGTCATCAAAGCCATAGTACTGGCATTGCATGAAGGTAAAAACGTCCTGTTTTTTCCCGAAGCGTATACATCTGAGGGAATGACTACCCTGCCGTTTAAAGCAGCCCTGTTTCAGGCAGCAATAGATGCAGATACTCCCGTGATAGCAGTAGCCATGCGCTATTACAACCCTCAGGGATTGCGTACATCTAAAGTAGCATTTGCCGGCAAAACCAGTTTATTGCGTAGTCTGTGGAATATAGTATCTATGCCGGAAATTATAGTAAAAGTAGATTTTTCTGCGTTGCTGAATATCGCTGAAAACAAAACAAATGATCGTTTCAGCCTGAAAACTCAGGCTGAAGATTTTATTCAAAACAAAGTTCTTATGGATAGTCCGGCTACAGCAGCCGCGCCTTCAACTTCTGAATCAATATAGGCCAAAAGATGTTTAAGGCGATAAGCGCTGTTTAATCCAGAGATTATTTTGTCTTGTATACTGAATACGGTCATGTAAACGGCTTGGTCTTCCCTGCCAGAATTCTACCAGCTCGGGTTTAACCAGATATCCGCCCCAATGCGGCGGTCTGGGTACATTGAACAAATATTTTGCCCCCAGTTTTGCTGCACGCGCCATCAGCTCGGTTTTACTATTAATTACGGCGCTTTGTTCACTAGCCCATGCACCAATACGGCTGCTGTAAGGCCGGGACTGAAAATAGGCATCTGATTCTGCTGCAGGTAATTGTTGCACGCTTCCCTCCACCCGTACCTGACGTTCCAGTTCCGGCCAGAAAAATGTGAGTGCCGCATGCGGATTCAGACTTAATGAACGCCCTTTACGGCTATGATAATTAGTAAAAAATACAAACCCTTCTGCTGTCACTTCTTTTAACAGCACAATGCGGGCATTAGGTCGTCCGTGCTGATCAACAGTAGCAACATTCATGGCTGTAGGCTCATTTACTTTGGCATGCATGGCTGCCATTAACCATTTTTGAAACTGCTCCAAAGGGTCTTCACAGCAATCAGCTTCACTAAGTGACTGCTGGCTGTAATCTTCACGAATATCGTGCAAATCCAGATTCTTCATTTTTTTGTTTATGCATGCGAAAAAGTTATTTATACCACTCTCAGGCATGATTTACTGCTTTTTCAGCACTGATAGCGTATAATTGCCCGATTTAATAACTTTATATTTATATAGAATATAAAGTCTGGCTGGCAATTATCCTACCCGCGGTAGCGGGCAAACGCAAATTACTTCAGGTAGTATGTCTTTAACCGTTATCGGACTCAATCACCAAACTGCGCCAGTTTCTGTACGTGAACGTTTGGCTTTCCCTGCCATAGAACTGGCAGAAGCACTAACTGCGCTTGGCAGTCAGGAAGAAATAGCAGAAGCGATGATTCTGTCTACCTGTAACCGTACAGAAATTTACTGTACTGGTAATGCAACCACAGCCATACAATGGCTGGCCGACTACCATCAATTGCCATTATCTGAATTTGCTCCCTATTTATATCAATTCCATGATAAACAGGCTGTGCAGCATGCCTTTCGGGTGGCTTGCGGACTGGATTCAATGGTTTTAGGTGAACCGCAGATTCTCGGACAATTAAAAGAAGCCGTACGCGTTGCCCGCAGCCGGCATACGCTGCATCAGCAGCTGAATGCTCTGTTTGAAAAAACTTTTGCAGCAGCTAAAGAAATTCGCAATGAAAGTGCAGTTGGAGAAAACTCTGTATCCATGGCAGCGGCGGCAGTCAAAATGGCCGCACAGATTTTTCCCGATATTTCGGCATTGAATGTTTTAATGGTGGGTGCCGGTGAAATGATTGAGCTGGTGACCACCTATTTTGCCGCAGAATGTCCGCGGCGCCTGACTGTTCTAAACCGTACACTGGAACGGGCTCAGGAATTATGTCAGAAATTAAGCTGTGAAGCAGATGCACGCATATTAACTGCTTTACCTGAAATTCTGGCTGAATACGACGTAATTGTTTCTTCCACTGCCAGCCCTTTTCCGGTTATTGGTAAAGGTTTGGTAGAACGCGCACTCAGGCAGCGGCGCGGCATGCCGATGTTTTTGCTTGATCTGGCCGTACCGCGTGACATTGAAGCCGAAGCAGGCGAACTGAACGATGCATACTTGTATAGTGTTGATGATATGGTGCATATTGTGCAGCATGGTCAGGCAGCACGGCAACAGGCTGCAGCTGAAGCTGAAAAGATGGTTGCAGGCAAAGTTGCTGAGTTTATTGCATGGCAACAGACACGCAATAGCGTTCCTTTAATTTGTGAATTGCGCGATCAGGGTGAACAGCAGCGCAGCAAAGCAGTCACTAAAGCTCTGCGCCGTCTGCGTAAAGGTACGCCTGTTGAAGAAGTATTGCAGCGTTTAAGCCGTGAATTAACCAATAGCCTTTTGCATGCACCCACCCGAGCTTTAAATAAAGACAGTCAGCAATATCCTGAGCTGGCCGAGGTCATTTGTCAGATTTACCAGCTGCATGGAAAAAATCAGCAGCATTAGCTACTGCCTCCAACTTATTCATAATCCTTAACTCTATATATCTGATACAGTCTCAATGGACTGATAGCTTTTATTTAATACGGAATACCAGATGAAACCTTCATTGATAGACAAGTTACAGCACCTGACTGAGCGTCTGGAAGAAGTAACCGCTTTGCTGGCTTCTCCTGATGTCACGAACAATATTGACGAATATCGTCGCCTTACCCGTGAACATGCCGAGCTTACACCGGTAGTAGAAACCTATCGCCAGTATACACAGGCAGAAACTGATCTGGCTGCCGCAGAAGAAATGCTGGCAGACCCGGAATTAAAAGAATTTGCGGCTGAAGAAATCAATACTGCCCGTAATCAGATTACTCAGCTGGATGGCGAGCTGCAAAAACTTTTGTTACCGAAAGACGAAGATGATGATAAGAATATTTTCATAGAAATTCGTGCCGGAACCGGTGGTGATGAAGCAGCTTTATTTGCCGGCGATTTATTGCGCATGTATACCCGCTTTGCAGAACGTATGGGCTGGCAGGTAGAAATTGTATCCGCCAGTGAAAGCGATCTGGGTGGCTATAAAGAAGTGATTGTACGAATTGCAGGCATGAATGTTTACAGTCAGCTCAAATTTGAATCTGGCGGCCATCGGGTTCAGCGCGTACCAACTACAGAAAGTCAGGGCAGAATCCATACCTCAGCCTGTACTGTGGCCATTATGCCGGAAGCCGATGAAGTTGCTGAAGTACAGCTCAATCCGAACGATTTACGCATTGATACTTTCCGTGCCTCCGGTGCCGGCGGTCAGCATATTAACAAGACGGATTCTGCCGTACGTATTACTCACTTACCAACGGGTATGGTAGTGGAATGTCAGGATGGTCGTTCACAGCATGCCAATAAAGCACAGGCAATGCGAGTACTTGCCTCCCGACTGTATGAACAGCAAAAACATGCTGCTCATGCCAAGGAGGCTGCTGAACGTAAAAGCCTGATTGGCAGCGGCGACCGCAGCGAACGTATTCGAACTTATAATTATCCCCAAGGCAGAGTAACCGATCATCGCATCAATCTTACTCTGCATAAACTGGATTTTATTATGGATGGTGATTTATCTGAGCTGACACAGGCATTAATTGCCGAGCATCAGGCTCAGCAGCTGGCACAATTAAGTAATGCCGGCTAAGCTCATCAAAAAAAGCTGTTCTGATTTTCAGAACAGCTTTTCAATATAAATCGGCTACAACAAAGAATTAAGCCTGCTGCCATAAAACAGAAACCAGATTGCAGCAATCGCCAGTACAATTCCGGCAGCATTCAAACCATTGATTTTTTCTTTAAACACAAAAGCGCCAATAATAGTGGCCAGTGTTATTACACCCAGATTCATACCGGCAAACACCAGCGAAGGGTCTTGCTGAAAATACTGATGTGCACGAATGTAAAATAGAATATTGGCAAAATTCAAACCACCCAGTATCAGACCTGCCAGAATACTGGCCGCATTCCAGACTGTTCTGCGTAAACACAGATAACATATAATCAGAATGGCAGCGAGGATAAATGACACCAGCAAGGTCGGTGCAAAAGCTGTTCCGCTTTTCGCCATCTGTTTAAACAGAATATCTGTAGTTCCGTAACAAAGCCACACACCGAATAAATAGCCGGCAGTACTTAAAAAATCGCCTTTTCCTTTGCTTTTAGCCGGATTCTCACGATACAGCAAGGTAAGCAAGGCCATTAGTGCAAGTGCAATTCCGATAATTTTATTAGTGCTTAAAGTTTCTCCAAAGAGCACAAATGCGGCTACTATAGGCATAAATAGCGACAGGCGCTGGGCGGCATCTGTTTTTACCATTCCCGCCTGTTCGATAGCCCGCCCCAGCACAATAAAGCCGAGCGGCAGACCAATACCCAAAGCCAGAAAAATAATCCAGTGACTACTATAAGTATGCCAGTCAGAAAAATCCGGACGTAAAAAAAACCAGGTGCAGGCAGCAGCTACCGGGTAATTAATCGCTACGGCCTGAGCAATATTAACACCGTTTCTGCGTGCCAGTTTCAGTAATACTGACACAGAGACACTACATAGAATACTAATAATCAGAAAATGCATTTTTCCCCCAAAAATCAAAATTTACGAACTGACTTATCCGCTATTAAAAACTAAAAATCAAAATCTGCCTGCAGCCATATTTGCTCACTCAGATTTTGTTCTGTCTGGTCTGCTGGTTGTGATTGCATTTGTTCCAGCTTGCGCCGGCGCAATGCACACAAACGCAGCACATACTGTTTCTGAGTATCAGACATACGTAACCAGTAAAGACGCTCGTCTCTGCTGCGCAGGCAGCCTTTGCAATATCCCTTTTGATTGCTTTCACAAATACCTTTACAGGGACTGGGAATAACAAAAAATTCTAACTGTTCCATTGCCTAGGTTTTGCATCCCTCTTCAATACCACAATTACAACAGACTGCCTTAAACAACCCAGCCGGAATAACACCGGAAAAACGTTAACTATGACACATACACAGATGTAAGTCAGCCTCTTTAATACTGACAGAACATCTGATTTTGCTAAAAATTCCACGAAAAGCAGAGTAAATGTTATAATTCAAGGTTAATTTTCCTTACAAATAGCTAATAAACTAGGTTACACACTCCTATGAGTAAAAAAATTCGTAATATTGCCATTATCGCACACGTCGACCACGGCAAAACCACACTGGTAGACCAGTTATTACGCCAGTCCGGTACTTTCCGTGCCAATCAGCAGGTAGACGAACGAGTAATGGACAGCAACGATCTTGAAAAAGAACGCGGCATTACCATTCTTGCCAAAAATACCGCCATCGAATACGAAGGCTACCATATTAATATCGTTGATACACCCGGACATGCCGATTTTGGCGGTGAAGTAGAACGTGTACTGGGAATGGTTGATTGTGTGCTACTACTGGTGGATGCCCAGGAAGGCCCGATGCCGCAAACCCGCTTTGTTACCAAAAAAGCACTGGCATTAGGGCTGAAACCGATTGTAGTGATCAATAAAATTGATAAGCCAAGTGCCCGCCCGAGCTGGGTAATTGACCAGACTTTTGAACTGTTCGATAAACTGGGTGCTACCGATGAACAGCTCGACTTCTCTATCGTTTATGCTTCTGGTCTGTCTGGCTTTGCCAAGCTGAATGAAGAAGACGAATCTACCGATATGCGTCCGCTGTTTGAAACCATTCTGAAATATACCCCGGAACCAGCCGGTGATGCAGATAAACCTCTGCAATTACAGATTTCTCAGCTTGATTATGATAACTATACCGGCCGGCTGGGTATCGGTCGTATTCTGAACGGGCGAATTAAACCCGGTCAGGTAGTAGCCATCATGAATGAAGATAAGCAGATTGGTCAGGGACGCATTAATCAGTTGCTTGGCTTCAAAGGATTGGAACGCATTCCGCTACAAGAAGCGGAAGCCGGTGATATTGTTACGGTTTCCGGACTGGAAGATATAGGTATCGGTGTTACCATTGCTGATCGTGAACAACCTCAGGGGCTGCCTATGCTGAGCGTGGACGAACCTACCCTGACGATGGATTTCATGGTCAACACCAGCCCGCTGGCCGGTACAGAAGGTAAATTTGTTACCAGTCGCCAGATTCGCGAACGTTTGCAAAAAGAATTGCTGACCAATGTAGCCCTGCGCGTTGAAGACACAGCAGATGCAGATGTATTCCGTGTTTCAGGCCGTGGTGAGCTTCATCTGACTATCTTGATTGAAAATATGCGCCGTGAAGGTTATGAGCTGGCTGTCGGCAAACCACGTGTGGTTTTCCGTGAAATTGACGGCGTTAAATGCGAACCTTACGAAAACCTGACTGTCGATGTAGAAGACAATACTCAGGGTGCTGTAATGGAAGAACTGGGTCGCCGCCGTGGTGAACTGACCAATATGGAAAGCGACGGCAAAGGCCGTACCCGTCTGGAATACCGTATTCCTGCGCGCGGTCTGATTGGTTTTCAGGGTGAATTCATGACCATGACCCGTGGTCAGGGACTGATGAGCCACGTATTTGATAATTACGCACCAGTAAAAGCAGAAATACCCGGCCGCCGCAATGGTGTACTGGTATCACAAGAACAAGGTGATGCTGTAGCCTATGCTTTATGGAATCTGGAAGACCGCGGTCGTATGTTTATCAATCCGGGCGAAAAAATTTACGAAGGCATGATTATCGGTATTCACAGCCGTGACAATGATCTGGTTGTTAATCCGCTGAAAGGCAAAAAACTGACTAATGTCCGTGCTTCCGGCACAGATGAAGCAGTGCGTCTGACTCCGCCGGTACTGATGTCTCTGGAAGCGGCGGTAGAGTTTATCGATGATGATGAACTGGTAGAAATTACTCCGCAAACCATTCGCCTGCGTAAACGCTACCTGAGCGAACAGGAACGCCGCAAGCACTTTAAAAAATTAGATTAATTAAAGTTTATTTGGCACAGGCAGCTTTTTAAAGGCTGCCTTTTTTCAATATCGACTATTTATCTTTAAGAACAACATTTTTTAATAAATAGCATTGTTATTCAATCTGGTTATTGTATTGCTATTGAATCATCCAGTCTCAACAAATAACGCAGGTTTATTTATCATTTCTATTTTATACAGATTGTCTGTACTGTAACTGCTCACTAATATACAGATACCATGCCAAACTGATAAAATTATCTGTTATTAATCACCGGCTGATTACATATTTTTTATCTGCACTACAAAATTTATCCTTGTATGTGATAACCGCATCCCCCATTTTACTATTCTATATTATGAATTTTATTAAGGACTAATTTGCCATGAATGCAGTATTGGTAATATTGGCTATTGTTTTATTACTCATTGGTTTATTAGGTACATTTATGCCTGCTTTACCTGGTCTGCCTCTCATGTTTGGAGGCGCATGGTTACTGGCATTGAGCAGCAATTATCAGATTATGGGGGCACCCACATTAATAACTTTGGGTATACTGACTTTATTAGGTTGTTTTCTGGATTATATGGCCGGTATGCTGGGTGCTAAACATAGTGGTGCCAGCAGAAGAGCTATCTGGGGTTCTTTTATTGGTGCGATTATTGGCATGTTTTTTGCCTTACCGGGCATGGTATTGGGGCCGCTAATTGGTGCAGCAACCGGTGAATTTATTGCCAGACGCAATCTGGTCGCTGCCGGCAAGGTAGGTTTTGCCACACTGATTGGTCTGGTTGTTGGTGTGGTTGCCAAAATTGGCTGTGCATTTGCCATTCTGATTACCATCGCTGTAATGTATTTGTATTCGCTATATTAATTATTATGTAATAATAGCCATAATTCTGGGACTGTGTCTGAAACTGACTTGTTATTCACCCATTCCAAACAATTCTGTTTCAATTGTCTGCTTATCAGGGCTTGTCTTATCATAGCTTGCCCATAAGTACTGGCAATCAATTTCTATTATCCGTAAAACTAAAATTATGCCCGCTGCTGCTTCATTCGCATTGCCTAAAACCAGACAGACTGTAATCTGGTCTGATTTAAATGCTGGTTGTCTGCCATTATTACTTAGCCAGCATTTACCTGAAAAAAAACTGAAAATTATTTTAACTGCAGATGCCGAACAGGCAATCCGTATTCAGGCAGCATGGCAATTTTTTGATCCTGCTGCACGTATCATGTTTTTCCCGGACTGGGAAACTCTGCCCTACGAACATTTTTCTCCTCATCAGGAGCTAGTATCAGAGCGACTAAGTACACTGTGGCAACTAAAAAACGGACTGGTTGACGTTTTATTGTTACCGCTGGCAACAGCCATGCAAAAAATTGCCCCTCCTTCATTTTTGCTGGGACATACTTTCTGGCTGAAAACCGGGCAGGAACTGAATATTGAAGCATTGAAACACAGCCTGGTTGAAGCCGGCTATAACCATGTTTCTCATGTGGTGGCGACCGGAGAATTCGCCATGCGTGGCGGTATTCTCGATATTTTTCCAATGGGCAGTGACACCCCGTTTCGTCTGGACTTATTTGACAATGAAATTGATACCATCAAAACATTTGATGCAGACAGCCAGCGCACATTAACCACAGTAAATGAAATTCGTCTGTTACCGGCACATGAATTTCCAACCGACAGTGATGCACAGAAAATATTCCGCAGCCGCTTTCGGGAAGAAATCAATAGCGATGCCCGAAAAGCTACTGTTTATAATGCAGTATCTGAAGGACATTTCGGGGCGGGTGTTGAGTATTACCTGCCTTTATTTTTTGAAGAAGAATGTGTCAGTATCTTTGATTACACAGATGATGAAGCCATTCTGGTTTGTCTGGGTGATATTCATCACGAATCTGCCCGCATCTGGCAGGATGTCAAACAACGCTACATTCTGGCACAGGGCGATCCGACCTATCCCCCGCTGGCACCAGATTATCTTTATCTTAGTGAAGACCAGTTCGGGGCACGTATTAAATCTTATGCGCGTCTTGTTCCGCAAATCAGCGAAGACACTACTTATACACTGCCAAGTGTCGCAGTAGACAGACAGGCTGATGATCCGCTGCACACACTGAAAAATTTTCTCCAGCAATGGTCCGGACGGGTACTGATTTGCGCAGAAAGTCTCGGACGCCGGGAAACCATGCTCAATTTTATGCGCCAGTACAGTTTACAGCCAGATATTGTCAATAGCTGGCAGGACTTTCTGAACAGTAATTCCTGCTTGTGCCTGACTATTGCGCCGTTAAGTTACGGTTGCCTGCTGACAGATCAGCAACTGGCTATTATTACTGAGGCTGATTTATACCAGTATGTTATTCGCGGCCGGCGTACAAGACGCAAACATAGTGCTGTTTCAGACGGCATGCTGCGCGATTTGGCTGAAATCAAAATTGGTGATCCGGTGGTACATGAACAACATGGTATCGGACGCTATCAGGGTCTGGTAACCCTGGATTTAGGTGAAGGTGCCTGTGAAATGATGCTACTGGAGTATGCTGAAGGTTCTCAGTTATATGTACCTGTTAGTCAGCTCCAGCTTATTTCCCGCTATGCAGGCAGTGCTCATGATAACATCAGTTTGCATAAACTGGGTCATGGAGCATGGGATAAAGCACGACATAAAGCCGCGGAAAAAGCCAGAGATACTGCTGCCGAATTATTAAATCTATATGCTCAGCGTGAAGCTCAGCAAGGCCACCGCTTTAGTCTGAATGAGATGGATTATCAGGCTTTTGCCAATGGCTTTGGCTATGAAGAAACCGAAGATCAGGCTGCGGCAATCGCTGCGACCATAAAAGATTTATGTGCTGAAAAGCCCATGGACAGACTGATTTGCGGAGATGTAGGCTTTGGTAAAACTGAGGTTGCGCTACGCGCCGCTTTTGTAGCAGCAATGGCTGGTAAACAGGTGGTAGTACTTGCACCAACTACACTGCTTGTTGAGCAACATGCACAAAATTTTGCTGATCGCTTTGCAGACTTTCCGATTAAAGTTGCCCAGCTTTCCCGCTTTAATACCAGTAAACAAACACAGGCCACACTTGCCGGATTGGCTGACGGCACAGTAGATATTGTGATTGGTACCCATAAACTGGTTCAGCCGGATGTCCATTTTAAAAATCTGGGACTGATTATTATAGATGAAGAACATCGCTTTGGCGTGCGTCAGAAAGAACAGCTTAAACGCCTGCGCGCTAATGTGGATGTGCTTACACTGACCGCAACACCAATTCCGCGTACATTAAGTATGGCGCTGGAAGGCCTGCGTGATTTTTCATTGATTACCACAGCGCCAAGCCGCCGGCTTGCTGTAAAAACCTTTGTTCGTCCTTACAGCGATGGTTTAATACGAGAAGCCGTGTTACGTGAACTGAAACGTGGCGGACAGGTGTTTTTTCTGCACAATGAAGTTGATACCATTGCTAACACTTATGAAAAATTAACTACTTTATTACCTGAAGCCCGTATCGGTATCGCTCATGGACAACTGCGTGAACGCGAACTGGAACAAATTATGCGGGATTTTCTTCAGCAGCGTTATAACGTGTTACTGTGTTCAACTATCATTGAAACCGGAATTGATATACCCAATGCCAATACGATTATTATTGAGCGAGCTGATAAGTTTGGTCTTGCCCAGTTGCATCAGCTGCGTGGCCGTGTAGGCCGTTCTCATCATCAGGCATATGCCTATCTACTGATACCGGATGCAATGACCAAAGATGCACAGAAACGTCTGGAAGCCATAGAAATGGCTGATGATCTGGGAGCCGGATTTACATTAGCCATGCAGGATTTAGAAATCCGTGGTGCCGGCGAAATTTTGGGTGAAGGACAGTCTGGTGAAATGATTCAGGTCGGATTTACTTTATATACCGAAATGCTCAAGCAGGCCGTGCGCAATTTGAAGAAAGGCAGAGAGCCGGATCTGGATGCCCCGCTGGGTATTACCAGTGACATTAAATTACATAGCCCTGCTCTGCTGCCGGAAAGTTATTGCCCGGATATTCATGCCAGACTGGTGTTGTACAAACGCCTGGCCAGCTGTGAAACAGAAGCTGAGATAGACCAGATACACGAAGAACTGATCGACCGTTTCGGGCTTCCTGAACCGGCCGTCTCCACGTTGATTGCCAGCCATCATTTACGCATTGAAGCAGCCAGCTTAGGCATAGACACAATTGACGCCAGTAGTGAAGCCATTACTTTTACTTTTGGCAAACATCATCGTATTAACCCCGCAACTATTGTAGCCATTATGCAAAGTGATAAAAACTACCGTCTGACTGGAGCAGATAAACTCAGAGTTAGCATTGGTATTGAAGACGTTATGCAACGTGTCCAGATTATTAAAAACATTATGAAACAACTTGCGGTTGATGCTGGCTAAACTTAAAAATAACAGGTAAGCATTTTTAGCTGACAGCCAAAAATAAAAATCAGCATTTAAAGCTGAATAACAAAAAGCAGTCATACGATGAAAATAGTATGGCTGCTTTTATTTTGTATCAGTATTGAAAACAGCCGGAATTCACCGAATTTTCCAGAGTGAGACTTTAGCTGAATTTATCCAGAGCAAACAGCTCATTAGCATATTTTTTTAGCCACTTACGGGCATTATCAGCATCAGCACAGTATTCTGCAACCATTGCCCAGAAAGCTTTACCATGGTTGGCATGGCGCAAGTGGCACAATTCATGAATACAGACATAATCCACCACGTCAGCAGGTGCGCCAATTAATCTCCAGTTGAGACGGATTCCGCTACGTCGGCGACATACTCCCCAAAAAGTTCGAGCCTGACTTAATGTCATTGCCATTGGCTGCAACTGCATTACATTTGCCCAATATTGCAAGCGTAGCAACAATTCCTTTTTGGCACTTTGTTTTAACCATGCTTTCAAAAGTACATAGGGCGACTGTGAATTTACCAGTGGTACTAAAAAGCCATATTGCTTATGCCACTGCACTTTTGTTAGTACAGATATCTGAGTAAAAGGATATGCCTGCCCACGAAACCAGATAAATTCAGGTAATGCTGTTGCTATTTTTTCTGATTGCTTCCACAGTTTTTTAATAGCAATTTCATTAACGTTTAGCCATTCATACAAAGATTTCATTGATACAAATGGCGGAACGTTAATATCCAGTAAACAACCTGATGCAGGACGTACAATAATATTTTTTTTTGCTGTACGCCGTAATTTCAGCCTGATGGTATCGCCATCTGTAGTTGTGTGAAGAAATTCCGACATGACAACTAATCTGTTAAAAATGTAAATAAATTACTATCTGAGACAAGCAGATATTTCTATTAACCAGCTCATCATATTATTCATATCCCGTTTCAGATTCAGTCTAAAAAAATTAAATAGGCTACCTGTTTATCTGCTCAGGATTCAGCAAAACACTATTTAAAAAATAAAAAGTATCAATATTCAACTGATATCAATTAATGCGGCACGAACGGCGTTGGTACTTGCGGATGCTCTGGCGCAAACGGTCCCACCCCCTGAATTTTTACTTGCTCGGATTCTATCCATTGCTCACAGATTCTGATTAATTCTTCCGGATTATGAGCTGACTCATAATGAATCGGTTCACCAATCACTACTGTTACTTTACCCGGATATTTAAAAAAGGAATCTTTAGGCCAGAATTCGCCACTATTTAATGCGACCGGAACCAGATTCATATGTAGTTCCTGTGCCATTCGGGCAGCACCTTTTTTATAATGGCCACGGAAACCCGGCTTAATTCGTGTACCTTCCGGAAAAATACAAATCCACATCCCCTTTTGTTTGCATATTTTCCCCTGACTGATAATCTGGGCATTTGCCGCTTTAGGGTTTTTACGATCAATACCTATTGTGCCGCGCCATTTCAGTGCCCAGCCAAAAACCGGTATACGAAAAAGTTCACGTTTAGCCACAAAGGCGAGATCAGGGAAAAATACCAGCATGGCCAGCGTTTCCCAGCCGGATTGGTGTTTACAGCACACAATTCCGGGTTCGCGCGGAATATTTTCCCGACCGGTAACTTCGTATTTCAAACCGATAATGTGCTCCAGCATCCAGAAAAGAGATTTTCCCCACACAGTGGTTGTCCATGTAACCCCTTTTGGTACCAGCATGGAAACAATTACTACCACCAGCCAGATTAATGAAAATACACACAAACAAAACCAGTAAATCAAATTACGCAACAACAGCATGTTATATTATTCCTCGGCTGCCTGTTCAGCCAGAGTACGACAATATTTGGCAAAATCCAGCAAATCATCGTACACCTGAGTATCTTCCGGCAATTCTTCCATTTTTAATGTTTCCTTGCCTTTACCGGTTAAAACCAGTACAGGATGACCGCCAATTGCGGCAATTGCCTGCATATCGCGAATACCATCTCCGACAAGCCAGGTATTTTCTGCTTTCATATGCAGACGATCCAGAATATCCAGCAGCAAACCCGGTTCAGGTTTACGACATTTACATTTAGCATTACCGGTATGCGGACAAAACCAAACCCCGCTTAAGCGGCCGCCAGCTTTCTGTATATGAGTATGCATTTTGCTATGTACTTCATTCAGCTGCTGCATACTGACCTGATTACGCCCGATACCAGACATATTTTCCGCCACAACAACGGTATAACCACTTTGAGTCAGAAAGGCAACAGCATCCATACTACCCGGTAAAGGAAGCCACTGATCAGGATCGCTGATGGGCTGCGGCTGCATAACATTCAACACACCATCGCGATCCAGTATGATTAATTTGCCTTTTCCATTCAATGCCATATTTAACCCTATTGCACCGGCTTCAAACTTTGCCGCCACTGAATCAAAGCACTATCAAATACGCCATCAAGTAAAGACTGATTTTCATCATTAATTTCTACATGATAAAAACTTTGCAAGGCCGGCGTATTTAATGTTTGCACATAATCTTCCATAAAACGACCATAACCCTCATCTTCATCTTCATAGTAATAAAGTGAAAACCGTCGTCCTTCATCATTAAAATCACTGTCTTCCAGACAACCGGCCATATTATTCAGAACAAATTCAGCTCCGCTCATAACCTGAGCTTTCAATGCTGCCATATCTTCTTCTGCAGCTTCATCCCATTGCGGATTGTATAAACCCCGGCGTACAGCCCATGACCAGTAATAACCCATATGTGTAGCAGCATTAGCCAGTGACAACGCAGGCGGATAATCTTCTTCTGTATGGAATACTATATTATCAAATATCATAATTTAGCTTTCATCCACTATTTAAGAATGAGCAGAAATGTCTGCTATTATTTACTCACTTAATAAGGCAATATCGGCCACAGCATTCATCTGCTGAGATAAACACAGTAATAAAGCCAGACGGTTATTCTTAATAGCTTCATTTTCATCCATTACCATCACATTAGTAAAGAATGCATCCACTTTTTCTTTAATTCCGGCCAGCTCGGTTAATGCCTGAGCAAAATCCTGCCGTTTCAGCACAGCCTGAATTTTTTCTGCAACCTGCTCAGTTGCCTGATAAAGCTGTTTTTCATCCTGCTGCTGCAAAAGATCCGGATTAACAGCGGATAAAGCAGAAATATCGGCTTTTTTCAGTAAATTATGAACACGTTTATTAGCTGCAATCAGTGCAGTAGCTTCATCCAGCTGTTTAAAGCGGGTTACTGCGGCAAGTCTGGCTTCCAGCTCACCCAGATTTTCTACCTTACCGGCCAGTACTGCAGCCACCACATCCTGCGCAAAGGAATTCTGTAACAGAATTGCCAGTCTGGCCTGCATAAACCCGGCCACTTCACTGACAGTATTTTCAGCCAGTCTGCCTGAAGCAAATGTATCAAATGCTGCCTGTAATAATGGCATCAGTGCCAGATTATGCTGCATCAGCATTCGTAAAATACCCAGTGCACTGCGGCGCAATGCATACGGATCTTTATCGCCTGTCGGAATAAGTCCGATACCCCAGATACCGAGCAAAGTTTCCAGTTTATCTGCCAGAGCAACCACTGTACCAGTTAAACTGTCCGGTAAAGCATCATTAGCAAAACGCGGCCAGTAATGTTGCTCAATTGCTACAGCAACATCAGCATTTTCACCATCATGCAAAGCATAGTATTTACCCATCGTTCCCTGTAGCTCGGGGAACTCCCCTACCATGTCGGTCAGTAAATCAGCTTTAGCCAGCTCAGCAGCACGTACAGCCTTATCTACATCAGCATTAAGTAACGGTGCAATAGCTTTTGCCAGCTGAGTAATACGCTGAACTCTTTCTGCAACACTACCCAGCTTATTGTGATAAACCACATTCTGCAGACGAGGCAGACGACTTTCAAGAGTCGTTTTCTGATCCTGACGGTAGAAAAATTCGGCATCTGCCAGACGGGCTCGTAATACACGCTCATTTCCATGAATAATATGTACCGGATTTTCTGTTTGCAGATTAGATACCAGCAGGAAACGATTAATTAGTTTGCCATCACTGTTTAACAGTGGAAAATACTTCTGATTTTGCTGCATGGTTAAAATCAGACATTCCTGCGGCACTTGTAAAAAGCGCTCATCAAAACCCGCCTGTAGAACTACCGGCCATTCAACCAAAGCTGTAACTTCATCCAGCAAGCCTTCTGCATAGGCTACCTGAGCATGAAGTGCATCAGCCGCTACAGTTAAACCCTGTTCAATACGGGCCCGGCGCTCGGCAAAGCTGGCCACTACTTTACCCTGCTCCAATAATACTTTTTCATAATCTGAAGCATGGTTAAAAATAATTCTGTCTTTACTCAGGAAACGGTGACCTAAAGTCCAGTTCTGGCTGTCTAATCCCAGGACACTGCCAGTAACCGTTTCAGTACCATGCATCATCACCAGTCCATGTACAGGCCGGACAAAAGTAAAGGTACTGCTACCCCAGTGCATCACTTTCGGAATAGGCAGTTTTTTGATGGATTGATTCAATATATCACTTAACAAGGCATTCAGTGGTAAACCGGCCTGAGTATATTCATAGGCAAATACCATTTGTTTGCCATCATTAATCTGGCTAAGCTGACTGATTTCTACCTGATTACTGCGGGCAAATCCCTGCAAAGCCCTGGTAGGCTCACCATCTTTCATACCCGCTGTTACACTGGGTCCTTTTTTCACCATTTGCTGGTCTGCCTGCACCGCTTTAACATTTTGCACCAGAACACCCAGCCGTCTGGGTGCAGCAAATACCTGATAATCAGCCACACCATTAATCAGCTGTGCTTTTTCCAGACCCTCAACAACTCCGGCAGCCAGACTTTCACCCAGATTATTCAGTGCCTTTGGCGGCAATTCTTCAGTACGCAGTTCAATTAATAAAGGAGCATTCATGCAAGTATTACTTTCATTCAGTTTCAGGCAGTCTGATTAGTAGTATTTTTATTCAGTAACGGAAAACCAAGTTTTTCACGGCTTTCAACATATTTTTGTGCAACTGCACGGCTTAAAGCACGAACTCGGCCGATATAAGCAGCCCGCTCGGTTACAGAAATAGCGCCGCGTGCATCAAGCAAATTAAATGTATGTCCTGCCTTAAGTACTAATTCATAGGCTGGTAATGCAAGACTGATATCCTCTACAGCCAGCAGACGTTTAGCTTCGGTTTCATAATAATTAAACTGTGCCAGTAACCATTCTGCATTACTGAATTCAAAATTATAAGTAGACTGCTCGACTTCATTCTGATGATATACATCACCATAGGTGACAATCCGGCCGTCATGAGTTTTAGCCCAAACCAGATCATAGACATTTTCAACACCCTGCAGATACATTGCCAGCCGCTCAATACCATAGGTAATTTCACCCAATACAGGCGAACAGTCCATACCGCCTACCTGCTGGAAATAAGTAAACTGAGTCACTTCCATACCATTGAGCCAGACTTCCCAGCCAAGTCCCCAGGCACCCAGAGTCGGATTTTCCCAGTCATCTTCAACAAAACGGATATCATGCTGACAGGGATCTATACCCAGTTCCTGTAAAGATGCCAGATATAACTCCTGAATATTATCAGGAGCAGGCTTCAGAGCGACCTGAAACTGATAATAATGTTGCAGACGATTTGGATTTTCACCATAACGCCCATCCTTAGGACGACGTGACGGCTGCACATAGGCTGCAAACCATGGTTCCGGCCCCAGTGCACGCAAACAGGTTGCCGGATGGCTGGTACCCGCTCCTACCTCCATATCCAATGGCTGTAACACCACGCAGCCCTGTTTAGCCCAATAGTTTTGTAATGTAAAAATAATTTCCTGAAAAGTCAGCATGACGAGAAATTTCTGATAGTCTGCAAAATTATCTATTTTACTGTGCTTGTAAGCAGTTGAACAGCCATAGACCTGCACGCGGATAAATACCGGCACAATAATAAAAATAAAAAACACTTGCACCTTTAGGGCGCTAGTGAAACGATAGTCATCTCACAAATTACTTTAGCAAGCAAAATATGTATCGCGGTGAACGCTTTAATGCGTACTCTCATTTTATCGGTTTTATTCTTGCCATCACAGGCACCGTATTTTTATTAATTAAATCCGCTATGTACGGAGATGCTTACCGTATTGTCAGCTCAGCCATTTATGGTGCCAGTCTGATATTCTTATATGGTATATCTACACTTTATCATTCAATTTATTCTCATCGGGCCAAAGCGGTGTTACAAAAATTTGATCATTGTGCGATTTATCTGTTAATTGCAGGCAGTTATACACCTTTTACCCTTACCACATTACACGGAGGCTGGGGCTGGTCAATTTTTGGCATATCATGGGGACTGGCAATATTTGGTATTATTCAGGAAGTGACTATCGGACGTAAAAGTGAAACCCGTATCCTGTCATTAGTCCTGTATCTGATTATGGGCTGGCTGATTATTGTTGCTATTTATCCGTTGATTCACCGGATGTCTGCACCAGGGTTATTCTGGCTGACTGCCGGCGGGCTGGCATACAGCATTGGCATATACTGGTTTGTCAATGATGAAAAAATCCGTCATGGACATGGTATCTGGCATTTATTTGTTTTATTGGGCAGCCTGGCCCAGTATATATGTGTTTACGCCTATATCTGACTGTAATAGTAAAGAGAAAACAGTATCAATATAGTCAATATCCGTTTCAATTTTTAAAACATAAAAAAGAAAGAATCATAGTGAAAAGTTATCTGAAATTCCTGTTATTAAGTCTGTGTATCCTCACTCTGGCGTCCTGTAGCGGCGAAAAAAACACTCAATCTGCAGCTTCCACTGAACAAAATAAAAAAGAAATTATTATCGGCACTACTGTAGGCGATTTTGCCGATATGGTCAGAGATCAGGTAAAACCAGAACTGGAAAAGCAGGGATATCGGGTACAATTACTCGAATTTACTGATTATGTGCGCCCTAATCTGGCATTAGCAGATAAATCTATTGACATCAATATTTTCCAGCATAAACCCTATCTGGATGATTTTGCCCAATCACGCCACTTAGATATTATGCCGGCATTTCAGGTTCCTACTGGTCCGCTTGGAATATATGCCGGCCGGATGCATGAACTGAGTGCAGTAAAAGAAGGCTCCAGTGTTTCTGTACCCAATGATCCGTCCAATCTGGCACGTGCTCTCGTTATGCTGGACAAGCTAGGCTGGATTACCCTGAAAACCGATATTAATCCTCTTAAAGCTTCACTTGCCGACATAGCCGGTAATAATAAAAACATCAAACTGGTACCATTGGAAGCTGCTCAATTACCTCGTTCGCGTCATGATGTTGATTTTGCAGTGATCAATGGTAATTTTGCGACCAGTTCTGGCTTAAAATTTACATCTGCCCTGTATCTGGAACCCGGCTATACTTATGTTAACTGGTCAGCAATCCGCACTGCTGATAAAGACAGCCAATGGGTAAAAGACATAACAGCCGCATATAATTCAGCTGCATTTAAACAATATGCATTCAAGCGCTTTGCCGGCTATAAGTACCCTGAATCATGGGGTATTCAAGCTACTCAACCCGCATCCGCACCGGCAAAATAATTAAATTAATTAATCATGAGCAGGCATTCCGTATATGAATTTAAAACGGAATGCTTTTACAAATAATGTTTATCTACCCATGCATTCGAATAATCTTACTTCAAGCCATCCTCTGCCATTAGAACAGAAACTCAATCTGGAAACTGCCCGTATCAACTGGCATGAACTGCAAACTCACTTTGCCCGGGGTGTTTGCATATATGTTGCACCAGAACTGGATTTGGTCAATATAGCCCACATGATAGCTACTGATAACTCCGCTGCCATTGCACTTTTGATTCAAGAAGGTAAAATTGGTAAAGTAAGCGATATAATGGCGCAACAATATTATGATTGTAATCAGCCAATGTGGGCAGTAGTTGTTATGCCATATGTGCTGGTACAGCCTGACAATACTATTGTTGAAAACAATTAATCATAAGCATTTTAAAAGAAAGAGAACGTGATGCGACGCCACACTTATGGTTTTACTATTATTGATTTATTGATTACTATGGCTATTATTGGCATACTCGCTGCAATTGCCTATCCCACATATCAAAATTACGTGATTAAGGCACGAGAAGAAAATGTCAGAGCCGACATGTCAGAAAATATTAGCTTATTAGAACGTTATTACTCCTTGAATAAAACATTCAATACCTATACTGATGCTCAGCTGACCAAAAAAAGAAGCGAAAAATTCTTTACTATTAAGGGAGATTATAAAGAAAGTAGTTATACTTTGACAGCCACACCAACTGCGGCAAATTCAGGAGAAACCAAAAATGTTGTCTATAATTCTGTAGAAGGGTGGTCACTTTGTAAAAAAGATACAAGTGAAGATAAAGATGATACAAGTGAAAGTAAAGATGATAAATATATTTGCGAACCCTTTTAAAATTTCTGTGAAATCGATTATATATTTCCCACTTATTTTCAAAATTAATGAGATATACAAAGATATTAATATTAAATTTTTAAAAATTTAATCAAGGGTGAGTATATGAATATACTGAAATTATTTCTGTTAACTGTAACAATCGGTTTACAGTTTAACCCTGCTCTGGCAGCCAGCCATAAAAACTTCGCTGATAATAATGAATTTGATGATGCAGATAAAATTTTAGCTCAAATGTATCATCAGCAACAGCAAATTGAAAAAGAAATCGACAGATTATCCGCATCAGTTATTCAGGACGATAATCAGGTTAAGCTTTTTAAAAACTGCAAACAGCCAGAGTGCCATCAATATAGCGAAACGACATCTTTCCGCATTGATCCGAATCAGAATTTTACTTATCAGAATCAGATTAACAAAGATGGAAAAAACAAATCAGTTACCCGTAAAGGCAAAATTACTCAGCATAATGGCAGAAAAACATTAATACTGAATAATGCCAACAGTCAACCGGATGTTTATTTACAACAGTAAATTCTCAACTTTTTAGGATATATTGAATACAAAATATCCGTTAAATAAAAAGGCAATGATTTTTTTCATTGCCTTTTTATTTATCTATTATAGAAAACTTTATTTATGTTTATGCTTCGGAGACTTCACTACTGAGCGTTCGATTATCTGATCCAGTTTATAAACATATTGGTTATCTGCAGCAGTACCCGTCACATCAGCCGGTTTAACCTCATATACATTCAGACGTAATACCTGATTTTCCTGCGGATTAAACTGCCAGCCATCAATCTTGCCGGCGAAATTACGCCATACACCAGTTTTAACCTTAACGCCCTGATCATTGTAGCTAATTTCTCTGACTTTCAAACACTGAGCTGCCCCCTGTGCAGTTTGGCAGGTTTGTGTTTGCGGGCTTATTTCCCAAAATACCACAGCAGGCTGACCATATTGAGCAACGGCAGCAGGAACACCGCGCCAGAGCAAATGTTCGCCGCGCCGGTTTTCAATCCATAATTGTGGCTGCGCATTCTGGTCATTCTCAGCATTAAGCAGCCCTGCATGTAATTTCTGACCATTCATAAAAGCCACAACTGCAGAGTCCTGCGCCATAAGATCAGGCGCACAGGCTTTCATAGTGCTTACCGGAGCCTGAATTTGCATATCCTGATCATTTAACTGATAGTTAGAACTGATATTATTACAGCCACCGGTAACATTTAGCCGCTGACCGGAAAAATTCATTGTCATAGATGAGCCGGATGCAAAACCGGGTAACGGCCGACCATGCCGGTCAGTAGCTTCAGCCAGCTGCCAGTCATAGGCGCTTAACTGCGGAACAGTGACGGCACGCATACTTACCTTACGGTCAGATGTATGTGCACAGGCCGCAAGACTGCCGGCAATCAGAGCGGAAACTGCTAATTTTTTGATATTCATAAGTACATCCTTGCTAAAATAACACTACACTTGCACATTAAAATAATTCAGCACATAAAACAACATTCATGTTTTATTCGGCAGACAGGTTATAGCTATCATGCAACAACTGCCGCAAATAAAGGAGTATTCGTATGCAATTCGGTATCATTATAATTGGTGATGAAATTCTGAATGGTTCGCGTCAGGACAGCCATTTTGTTTTTTTCAAACAATTATTACAACAACACGGTTTATATATGGCCTGGGCGCAATATTTACCAGATGATCAGGCAGTTATTACCAGACAGCTTATTGAATCATTTAAAGAAAAAATACCTGTTTTTGTTACCGGCGGTATAGGTGCCACACCAGACGACCATACTCGCCAAGCCTGTGCAAAGGCATTAAACCTGCCGTTAACACCTCATCCGGAAGCACTAAAAGTAATTGAATCCATTTCACTGAAACAGGGAGATTCACTTGACAGCCCTGCACATTTGCAACGGGCAAAAATGGCTGAGTTTCCACAGGGTTCAGCACTGATTCCTAATCCTTTCAATAACATTGCTGGTTTTTCAATCAATGAGCATTATTTTTTCCCGGGCTTTCCCAAAATGGCACACCCTATGGCCCAGTGGGTACTGAGTCAATATTACCAGCAAAATTTTTTCCGGCAAAAACTGGTGACTAAAGCAGCTCTGGTTGATGGTGTACCTGAGTCCAAAATTACGCCATTGATGGAAGCAATTGAACAAAACTGGCCTGGGATTAAAACTTTTAGTTTACCCACCATTCGTGATGATTTACCGGCAGAAGAACAAATACATTATTACCGTCTGGAATTCGGTCTGAAAACACATAGTGAAAATTCTGGTTTTTTACCAGAAGCCTGGGAATATGTATTACAGGAACTACAAAAACTGGGGGCAACCAATATTATCCCACTGGATAAAAGCAGTGAGGGCTGAATATAAAGATAAGACTGATGGCTTATCTCAGAATAAATCCGATTATTTATAGAAAAATTACCTGTTCAAACGTAAAAAAAAAGTGGTTTAAACTAAATCCATTATACTAACAGGCAGAAATAACCATACTTTTGCTACTTTACATGCAAAACGGTTTTGTATTTGCGTTCCCATTATCAAGCAACTAGAATTTCACCAGTTCACTGACAGATTGCAACATTAATCTGTAAACAGACTGCCGGTGTATACACAACCATCAAACGCACTGAAATTAATCAACAACAGTACATTTCTGTAACAGGTTTAAATTTATTCATGACAACACTGAACACATACAATTTTTCTGCCGGTCCTGCAATACTGCCAGAGGCCGTATTAGAAACAGCACAGGCTGAAATGCTGGATTATAACGGTACTGGTTGCTCAGTCATGACCATGAGCCATCGATCAGATGCTTTTATCAGTATTCTGCACCATGCCGAGCAGGATCTGCGCCAGCTTATGCATATTCCGGACAACTATAAAGTTTTGTTCATGCAGGGCGGTGCCAGTGCCCAGTTCAATATGGTCGTGATGAATCTGGCCAATGGTTTTAAGCGGGTTGATTCAGTAGTCTCCGGTAACTGGAGCCGTATCGCACACAGCCAGATGGGTAAACTTTCCGATGCAGAAATACATCTGGCAGCACATGGTGGTGATTTATATAACTACACAGATGTACCGCCAGTTGAAAGCTGGGATGTGGATCCAAATTCTGCTTTTGTTCATTACTGCATTAATGAAACAGTACATGGTCTGCAATATCGCAATATTCCCAAACCAGATGGTTTGCCCCCTGTCATCTGCGATATGTCGAGCGAAATTTTATCACGACCAGTAAATGTGGCAGATTTTGGCGTTATTTATGCCGGTGCACAAAAAAATATCGGACCATCAGGTGCTACTATTGTGATTATTCGGGAAGATTTGCTTGATCGTTGTTCTGAACGAATACCTGATGTGTGGAATTATCAAAGTCATATTAGCCGGCAGGGAATGTACAACACTCCGGCAACTTACCCGATTTATATTTCAGGTCTGGTATTTCGCTGGCTGCAAACTCACGGTGGTGTGGAACAGATGGAAGCCATTAATACCCTTAAAGCTGAAACTTTGTATTCTGCCATCGATAACAGCAATGGATTTTATATCAATAATGTGAAACAGCATGCACGCTCACAGATGAATGTTATTTTCCATACACCTACAAAAGAGCTGGATAAATTATTTGTACTGCAAGCCAATGCTCATGGTTTGAGCGGATTACAAGGCTATAAATCAATGGGCGGAATGCGGGCGAGTATTTATAATGCCATGCCCATACAAGGGGTTCAAGCTTTAATAGAGTTCATGCAAGAGTTTCAGCGCCGCTACGGATAATCAACTTTTTTTCTGATTACTGGTGTGGCGATAATATACCACACCAGTTTTTCATCTCTATTCTGGAAATATTCAATTCGCTCAAAGCTAAGTTCAAACCCTATGTCTAGTGAGCCGTTGCCGGACGGTACCGCTCCAGAAATAGATTACTGAATTTATTCTCCGGATCTAAGCGCTCTTTAAGCTTAAAAAATTCTGCTGCCCGTGGGTATGCACGCTGAAATTGCTCCTCAGTTGCATGCAATTGATAAGGTAAATAATAAGTACCTCCGTTTGCTAATGCCGCATCTATTAACTCCCGTGTCCATATTCCTACCTGCTTTTTACTCTGTTCATCAGTTCCTTGCTGATAATAAATCACAAAAGCAAATACCTCAGTTTGAGCCCATGCCAGCAAAGAACCACTATCAGGAATAGCATGACGAATAGAGATATTGATAATATTTGCCTGATGCTTTTTCAGGATGTCGATCATCTGCGGATAAAAATCATCAAACTTTTTTACCGGTATGAAATATTCTTCCAAAGCAAAACTTTTATCTTGCATGGAAATAGGCTCTAAAAGTGCTACTGCTAAGCTGGCTTCATAATTACGCATCATTACTGGCTGTTTTACAAAATAGGCATCATCATATAATTTGCGCAATTCTTTACCAAAATCCGATGCAGCAACAATTTTTAATTGTCTTTGGCGTTTGCGTGTAGGTGCAGAAAGTGGTCTTAAACGGGCAGAAATAGTTAATGGTTCATCAGTCTGCTTAAAAGTCACAGCCCTAAGCTTTTTGAAATCAGGAGGATAAATAATGGCATTATGAAATATGGCCGTTCTGTCAGCACGAATCTGCTCAGAGAAATAAGAGGAATACTGACTAATCGGCATCACATCATTAATTCGTTTTACTTTTACATTTTCAGTAAGGCGTAATGTCACTTCTGTGATAACACCCAATGCACCATAGCCACCAATAGCACCATAAAAAATATCCGAATTTTCTTGCGGGCTGGCTAAAACTATTGAACCATCTGCCAGTACTATTTTAATTTGCTCAACAGACAGGATAATAGGACCTGCCCCCATATATCGACCATGTACATTAACACTTAAAGAACCACCAATACTAAAATCAGCCAGACTTTGCATGATTTTCACAGATAATCCATATGGATCAATCAGCTCCTGTACCTGACGCCAGTTTGCACCTGCTTCTATCGTTAAAAGTTTTTGTTCAGGATTAAAAGCAATTACATGATTGAGTTTTTGAGTATCTATTTGCACGCCATTCTGAACTGCAGTTTGCCCGCCCATACTGTATTTACCACCAGCTATACTAATGGGACCGGTTGTGTGCTTAACCAGCTCTGCAACCTCTTCGGTTGATTCCGGCTGTATCACAGAGGCCATCTGTACTGGCGTCATACCGGTAACATCATTAACTACCACCGCATACGCAGTTAATGGCAACAACAAACAAAAACAGCTATACCAAATAATTAGTTTTTTCATTATTAAATAATATTTATTCTTATAAAAGATATATTATTGTACTAATTAATGATAATATAATATTTGTTTTAAAACAAAATTTTTGATTATTTTCATTTTTTCAGAATATTCTGATTATCTGCATAATCCAGACCAATATCCAGATAGCGTGCGCTGTGGGTCAGATAGCCCATCGCCAGAAAATCTACGCCTGTTTCTGCAGCAGCTACCACTGTATCAGGCCGCAAATTACCTGAAGCCTCAGTCTGACAATGCCCCTTACACCAGCTCACAGCTGTTCGCATTTCTTCTATTGACATATTATCCAGCAATACCAAACTGACGCCTTCATCCAGAACCTGACGCAATTGTTCCAATGTGTCAACTTCTACTTCCACTGCAATCAAATGGCCAGCATAAGATTTAGCTTGCTTAACAGCAGTAATAATATCTCCCCCGCTAAGCGCTATGTGATTGTCCTTAATCAGTATGGCATCATCCAGACCCATGCGATGATTACGTCCCCCGCCCATTCTTACTGCATATTTCTGGACTATACGCAAATTAGGTATGGTTTTACGTGTACACGTCAGCTGAGCTCCGGTATGGGCTATTGATTTCTGAATTTCATGAGTTGTAGTGGCTATTCCGCTAAGATGCGTCAGAAAATTTAACGCTGTGCGTTCGGCAGCGAGAATAGCACGTGCATTACCGGCAATCCGGGCCAGCACTGTACCGGCGGCTGTAATATCGCCATCATTTTTGTATGCAGTAAATTCCAGATTTTCATTCATCAGAGCGAAGCTCTGCCGGGCCAGCTCTAAACCGCATACCACACCGGGCACTCTGGTTACAATACTGAATGCGGCCATCCTGTCTGCCGGTATCACTGCCTGTGAGGTAACATCTCCGCGTCTGCCTAAGTCTTCTGACAGTGCAGCCTGTACCAGTGACCGGGTAATTATTTTTGGTAAATCGCTAATCATATTGTTAAGCCCTGATATATACTCTTTTAGAGTATATATCAGTAGTCAAAGTCTGAAAATACGTTAACAAATAATAAATAGATAAATTTGAAAAGCGATAGTTTTTAAATTCAGTAAATTAATCAGATTTATTTTTTTAAAACCAAGAATCAAAAATTTTTAATCAGAAAATTTCTATTTTATCAACGGAATTGATGACAATTACGCTATCCGAATTACTGAATATGGTTATTAATTAATGGTAATCTGTAACCGGAGAGCAGACTTTCCTGTAAAACATTTTCATTAAAACGGTACAGCTGTGCCGGACGTCCGCGCTCAGCCACTACTGTGGTTCCGGTTGGCACAACCAGCTGCTGATTGTTGATTAATCTGCGAAAATTCTGTTTATGTAAATCTACGCCATTCAGCGCCTCTATGCTTCTCTGCAACTGATATAGAGTAAATTGAGGTGGCATTAAATCAAAAATTACCGGACGATACTGTAATTTAGCTCGTAAACGAGATACAGCAGTAGCAAGAATACGGCGATGATTAAACTGCATGGAGCGACCGGTCAGCATGGCCGGCAGACGACCGTCGAAATAAGGAGATTCAGTAATCATGCCAACTTCATACATCAATTCATAACGCAACAGAACATTTTCTGCCAGCCATTGCTGCCCGTTTATTCCCCAGCATAAATTCAGGCGTTGCTGACGCTGATTGCGGATTTCCTGATTCGGAGCAGCATCTACCCAGTTTTGCATCGGCAGGATTAATTGATCAAGTATCTGCTTATGCTGAGGCAGTCTGCTGTCTTCCCAAGGAAAAAATTCATACCAGTCATGCCATTTGGCTTCCAGCTTTAAACCACTCTCAGCAGCTTCTTTTACCAGTCCGAGATAGCTGATATTAATTACAGCATGGCCGCAATGATGGCTTCGTTTGACATCAACAAATGTATATAACTGTTCCATATAGCCTAATGGCTGACCTGTCTGCTGATGTACCCAGGTTCTGGCACCAGCCTGTAAAGAATGATGTACAGGTCTCAGCGGACCATATGGCAATAATTTTCCATCGTTTATGGTAAGTACCCGCGCACTGAAATCGGTAACAGCAAACAATACCGCCACGAGTTCAGCTGCACTGTCGCTATAACTTGAAGATGAATATTCAGCTGATGAGTGCATGCGGATAAACTCCTTTATTAAAGCTGGCTAATTGTAAAGAATTTGTCGCAAAAAAACAAAATTCACTAAGTGAGTACATTACCGCAAAAACACCGTTGTATCTAACTGAATTCAACTGATTATCATATTCAGTCGAGTTTATACGAGTTTTTGGTTTTTTTCGTATTGCCTTATATACTCATTATGAGCATAATTAATTATTCCTTTCAGGAGCGATTATGCAAAGTACCAATCAATGGCGTGCATTCGATTACGAAAAACCACAATTGTCATCAGTTGCAGCTTCTGAGAATGCTGCGCAAACTACTAAAGATGGATCTGCTGTGCTGCAATGTGCCTGGGCTAAAATTCCACAGCAATTGGACCGGCAACAAAAGCAAAAATATATTGAACAGGTAAAAGCTCTATTACTGCAACAGCAAGCTGTGATGCTGGCACATTACTATGTTGAACCGGAATTACAGGATCTGGCTCTGGCTACAGGCGGCATGGTTGGTGATTCACTGGAAATGGCACGTTTCGGAGCACAGCATCCGGCAAAGACTTTATTGGTAGCCGGAGTGAAATTTATGGGCGAAACTGCACGAATACTCAGTCCGGAAAAAACTATTCTTATGCCCGATACTGAAGCCACCTGCTCTCTTGATCTGGGTTGTCCGGCAGAAGAATTTACTGCTTTCTGCAACCAGTACCCGGATCGGACAGTTGTGGTTTACGCCAATACCAGTGCCGAAGTTAAGGCCAGGGCTGACTGGGTCGTTACTTCGTCAATTGCTCTGGAAATTGTTTCTTTTTTACATGCCCAGGGAAAAAAAATTATCTGGGGCCCGGACAGACATCTTGGAGAATATATTCAGAATCAGACTGGTGCAGATATGGTGCTCTGGCAGGGTTCCTGTCTGGTACATAATGAATTTAAAGGTCAGGAGCTGGCTTTAATGAAAGCACGCTATCCGCATGCCAAAATACTGGTTCATCCTGAATCACCGGCTGCTGTAGTCGCTTTAGCTGATGTAGTAGGTTCTACCAGCCGTCTGTTGCAGGCAGCAATTCACGATTCGGCAGATACATTTATTGTAGCGACAGATCAGGGCATATTACATGAAATGCATAAACATGCTCCGGAAAAAACCTTTCTGGCCGCACCTACTGCAGGCAATGGTGCCACCTGCAAGTCTTGTGCTTTCTGTCCCTGGATGGCTATGAACGGATTACAAGCCTGTATAGATGCTTTAAGCAAACCAGAACAGCATAAAATCGATCTACCTTCTGCTTTGGGTAAACAGGCTGGTATTTCCATACAGCGTATGCTTGATTTTTCAACTGCATGGCGGGAATTTCATACTGATAAGACCAATCCTTACCATACAGAAAACCATTCCCCCGATATTTTTGCTCACTGGATTAGCCAACATGACCAATATCACACCCTGCTCTGTTAATAATACCGATGTTTTGATTATCGGTGCCGGTTTGGCCGGGCTGACGGTAGCCTTATCTTTACCGGAAAATTTTCACATTACTTTGCTGGCAAAAGAAGATTTATCAACCTGTGCCAGTAATCTGGCACAAGGCGGTGTAGCAGCTGTTATCGATCAGGCAGACAGTGTAGCCGAACATATTAAGGATACGCTTATAGCCGGTGCCGGCTGCTGTAATGAAAAACAGACTGCCGAGATTCTGGTTGAAGGCAACAGTGCTATTGAATGGTTATGCGCCCATGGCGTGGAATTTACCCGTGAGAATGGTCACCTGCACCTGACACGTGAAGGCGGACATGGCCGGCGGCGTATCGTACATGCAGCAGATCATACTGGTCGCAGTATTACTCATACACTCCAGCAACAGCTATCAGCACGACCAAATATTCATATTTTGCCGCATAGCTGTGTTATCGATTTGGTGCATGAAAATTCAGTTTGTACCGGAGCAGTCGTACAGATGGCACAAACTGATGAGACCGTAACCATTCAGGCTAAGCATACAGTACTGGCAACCGGAGGATTGGGACAATTATTCACTCTGACCACTAATCCGGTAACAGCAAATGGACTGGGAGTTGCTTTAGCGGCTATGGCTGGTTGCAGAACTCAGAATCTGGCTTTCGTACAGTTCCATCCCACAGCACTTGCCTTACCTGAAAATCCGTGTTTTCTGATTTCTGAGGCTGTACGCGGTGAAGGAGGTATTTTACGTAATCAGCAAGGCCGGCGCTTTATGCCTGAATACGATAACCGTGCCGAGCTGGCTCCGCGTGATATTGTTGCACGCGCCATTGCCAGCGAAATAGCCAAAACCGGCCATCACTGTGTGTATCTGGATATTACTCATTTACCTGAAAGCTTTATCCGCACACATTTCCCACAAATTCACCAGCATTGTCTGCAACAGGGTCTGGATATCACTCGTGAATTAATTCCGGTAGCACCAGCAGCACACTATGCCTGTGGCGGCATTGTTGCAGACACCGATGGGCGTACCGATATGGTTCAGTTGTATGCTATAGGTGAAACTGCCTGTACCGGGCTACATGGTGCCAATCGTCTGGCCAGTAATTCTTTACTTGAATGTGTCGTAACCGGACGCAATGCCGCGGCATCGATAGTTGCTTCTAAAGAATATCCGCAAACATGGCCAATCAATCAGCAGAAGAATTCATCAGAATTAACCTGGCAGGAAATTATTTTTCCGGAACATCCTCATCCGATTCAGGATATCCCTTCTTTCAGCATGCAAGCACTGCAACACTCCATGAGCCGTTATTTTGGAATTTGCCGGCGAACTGATGAAATGCTTACACTGCTTAAAATATTACAATACTGGTATCGGCAAACTATTAATCAGCAATATAAGCTGTCACTGGTAACTGCGCTATTAATGGTACAGGACGGGCTAAATCAGCAAATGAACCGTGGCACCCACTTTAATCTTGACCTACAGGAAAATCTATAAACGAACGTTGTGCTGTTTACACTGCCGTCTGGCTTCAGTAATCACTTGATTCAGCTTTATTTCACTCAGTGTACCTATCAATGCCTGCTGAAAACCGCATTTAGGTGCCTGAACCTGAGTAAAAGGTACTCCGCCAATATTATTGCCTAATCGTTGCATCCATGCACGGCTATCCGAACCTGTATAACGGTATAACGGATACGGTACGGACACCTGCTGAGTAAAGCGTTGTAAATTTGCATCATTATCTAAAGATACACCAACGACAGCAACGGTTTTCTTCCCTGAAGTTCGTTGTTGCTGATACCAGCGCGAAAGCATAGCTATTTCACTACGACAAGGTTTACACCAAGTTGCCCAGACATTTACTACCATTATCGGGGAATCAGTTGGTAAAGTAGCCGGTGTACGCTGAGGCCAGTTTTGTAATTCTGCAGCATGCACACGAATACAGCTCAGAAACAGTGCGCTAATTAAAAATATTTTTTTCAATACTTGGGCAGGCGGAAACATATCATTACCTTAATATTACCTTTAATAGCAATTATTATAGAATAATTCATATAAAATTTTGCCGCAAAAACATTAGCAGGTAAGGGGTTTATTTTTTTATTTTGTATAAATCAATTGAAATGCATATTCAAAAGCAGATAATTTATTTACATCCGACACATTAATTCAGCTTTAGCTTTAGAATAATTAATAATACTTGTCAAAATTTGAAGTTTCGTCCACACTTCCAATTTAGATTTTTTATTTTTAGAAGTTCAGGGATAATCATGACACACACCGTCATACTGTACCATAATCCAAATTGCTCTAAGTCGCGCGCTGCCCTGTCTTTACTCCGAGTACGCAATATTAATACCAAAGTCATTCCCTACCTGACCGAGCCTTTATCCGAAGCACAAATTCGTTCACTGAAACAAAAACTGGCCATCAATTCAGCACGGGAAATGATGCGCAGTAAAGATGATCTGTTTACACAACTGAATCTGCTTGAAGCAGATGAAGATACTCTGATTGCCGCAATGGCAGCACATCCGATTTTAATTGAACGACCGATAGCTGTATACGGCGAACATGCCGCTATAGGTCGCCCGTTAACGAATATTGAAGCTTTACTTGAACAATAAATGGGCTCCGGCACACGTTTAGGTTTTTGGTATTGTCTGCGCACTGTAATTGCCGGATGTAGCCTATTTGTTGGGGCCAACTATGCTTTTAGTGTTGCTACAGTCTACCAGCTCAGCCATCCGCAGCAAGTACCGACAGAAGCCGATGCCGCTATCGTGCTTGGTGCAGCCGCATGGGATAAGCGCCCTTCACCAGTTTTCCGTGAACGTATCAATCATGCCATTAATCTGTATCGTGCCGGCATAGTAAAAAAAATTCTCTTTACTGGTGGCAGCCCCAGAGCCGGTTTCATGACGGAAGCAGCCGTCGGACGTCGCTATGCTATCCGTAACGGTGTTGATGCCAATGATATTATTTATGAAAATCATTCGCGTGACACCTGGCAGAATCTGGTTAATGCAAAAGCCATAGCTGATGATAATGATCTAAATAGCTTTATTATTGTCAGCGATCCATATCATCTGGCACGTGCTTGCTTTATGGCACGTGATCTGGGTTTAAATGTACAGCTTTCGCCTACTCCGACTACCCGCTACACCGCAACTCAGTCGAAATTACGCTTTATTGCGCAGGAAAGCTACACTTTAATGGTATATCAGTGGGTGCAGCATTTATCAAAATTTCCGCGTTTTATTCGTATGCTTCGTACACTAGTTTAGTAATTTTCTTTTAGTTGCCTCAGAATCTGAGAACTCAGTCTATTATTCTGGCTAAAAAGCATAAACTTCATATAGCTATAAGATTTTAAATCTGAAATCTTAGCTCTGTCTTTATATATGTGACTTACGATTTTACAATCAGCTATAGATTATTCTTAATTTCTTTGAAAATAGATAAGTTTTACTTAATCAAGTATCAATAGTAAGAAATTACATATTAATATTTAATAAATCAATTATTTTTTTACCATTAAAAATACTTACTGCTACCCTGATATTTTATTTTATCTTCCGGATTCCTGTTCGAAAAGCTAAAGACAATTAACCTTTAAGGGTAATCGATAGTATGATTAATCCCTGAATGCAAGTTATCTGATATTCCAATAAAGCAGAGGTCATAATCATGGATAGAAACCAACAGCTCTTTGAAGAGGCAAAAGCCATTATTCCCGGCGGAGTAAATTCTCCTGTACGGGCTTTTGGCAGTGTCGGCGGCATACCCCGCTTTATTAATAAAGCTCAGGGAGCTTATGTATGGGATGAAAATCAAACCAGTTATGTTGATTATGTCGGTTCATGGGGACCAGCCATTGTCGGTCATGCACATCCTGAAGTTGTTCAGGCAGTCTGTCAGGCGGCCGAAAATGGCTTATCTTTTGGCGCACCGACAGAAAATGAAATCCGAATTGCTGAAGAAATACGCCATATCATGCCCAGCATGGAGCAGATTCGACTGGTCAGTTCAGGTACAGAAGCAACCATGAGTGCAATCCGTCTGGCCAGAGGTTTTACCGGCAGGGACAATATCATCAAATTTGAAGGCTGTTATCATGGTCATTCAGATAGTCTGTTGGTTAAAGCCGGATCTGGTCTGCTAACCTTTGGTAATCCCAGCTCTGCCGGCGTACCTGAAGATTTCAGCCGCCATACCCTGGTATTACCTTATAATGACGTTGAGGCTTTACAACAAACGTTTGCCAGCAAGGGCGACAGTATTGCCTGTGTTATTGTCGAACCAATTGCCGGTAATATGAACATGATCCCCGCCACAACTGAGTTTGTTCAGGCACTGCGTGAACTTACAGAACAGTATGGAAGTGTTCTTATTTACGATGAAGTAATGACTGGTTTTCGCGTTGCTCTGGGCGGGGCACAATCTATCCATGGTATTAAGCCTGATTTAACGACAATTGGCAAAGTAATTGGCGGAGGCATGCCAGTAGCAGCTTTCGGTGGCCGTGCAGACATTATGGCCTGTATATCGCCTTTAGGTGCTGTTTATCAGGCAGGTACCCTTTCTGGTAATCCGGTATGTGTAGCAGCCGGACTAAAAACACTGGAAATCATACAACGACCGGATTTTTACACTACACTCAGCAAACATACCCGACAGTTGAGTGATGGTCTGACGGCAATCGCACGTGAAGCCAATATCCCTTTCAGCAGCCGCAGTGAAGGCGGAATGTTTGGTTTTTACTTTACTAATAATCTGCCATCCTGTTTTGCAGATATGCAAAATACCAATCAGATATTATTTAAAGAGTTTTTCCATGCCATGCTGTCACGCGGTGTTGCATTTGCACCATCAGCATATGAAGCGGGTTTTGTTTCAGCTGCTCATAGCAGTGAAATCATTGCAGATACACTGGGTTTAGCTGCCGAAGCATTTACGGAAATTGCACGCACTGTCTGAGACATTTATTCTTACCAGTGTATGTCAAAAGTAAAACATACACTGGTATCATAGATAATAATCAACTCTGAACTAATAATCACGTAATTTAAATATCTTTATATTTATACTTTTAGCAGTCACATATTAAGACAAGATTAAGTTCCATTTTCTATAAAAATCTCATTTATTTTTTATTAACGAATAGATTTCAATAGCATATAAATAATAGTCTTTATTCAATATATCAAACATAAACCATTATAAATGCATATTATTTTAAATTTTAAACTAATAAGCGAATCTATACTTACTCTAAATAATAACATTTAATTACATTAAATTAACAATAAACAACATTTAGCTAAGTCTTGCCTAAGTATTTAAAGCCATACTGTGCATCAACAAGAACCGAGATGGTTATTGTCTTTAATTACTTTTAATGGAGATCTGTCATGAAAAAAATCACTGCTGCTGTTGTAAGTGCTATCTTTGGTTTAACTGCTGCTGCTGCCTTTGCTACTCCCCCTAAACCAGCTACAGCTACCACCACTACTACAACCACTACAGCTGAAAACACCAGTGCTAAAACTGTAAAACCAGCTGTTAAAAAAGCACCAGCAAAAAAAGTACATACTAAAAAAGCACATGCCAGAAAAGCAGCTGCTAGTACTACTACAACTAAACAAACTACTACCACTACTGAAACTAACTAATCAGTCGCTGGTTAACGTTTGAATAAAACCGTTTCAGGAATCCTGAAACGGTTTTTGTTATCATAGATATCTCACAGTCTGAAACAATACAGACTGGTTTACAAGTCTATGCGGAAAAATGTTAACTCATGCGAATTTTACTTCTTGAAGACGACAAAATGATTGCAGAGGCATTAAGCGATATGCTGCATGCTGCCGGTTTTGCCGTTGATTGTGTTGCTAACGGTATTGCAGCTGAAAATGCATTGCAACCAGAAATTTATGATATTGCCCTACTGGATATTGGTGTACCCGGACAGGATGGTCTAAGTGTTTTACGCCACTTGCGTGTAAAAAACTGTGATTTACCCGTTATTCTGATTACTGCCCGAGACACAGTGGAAGAACGCATTAATGGTCTGGACAGCGGTGCCGATGACTATGTAATTAAACCTTTTTCGCCTTCCGAATTACTGGCGCGTATCCGGGCTTTATTACGCCGCCGTAGCGGACATGCAACTCCTATACTAAGCAATGGCACCATTACCCTGAATCCTGCTACTCGTGAAGTCAGTGCCAACGGACAGGTTACCCGGCTGTCAGCACGAGAATATGCTTTGATGTACAGTTTATTGCTCCAACCCGGCACGATACTGTCTCGACAGGAACTGGAAGAAAAGCTATACGGCTGGAATGAAGAAGTAGAAAGCAATGCCGTAGAAGTAGTTATTCACGGAATTAGAAAAAAACTGGGCAGTAATGTGATTAAAAATGTACGAGGACTAGGATGGCTGGTAGACCGACGCGGATAGTCTCATCACTACAGTGGCGCTTATTACTGGTTTTAACCATCGTAGTAACTTCAATCGCTATTATTGGTGACATTCTTGCCTATCAGACTGCTTTTCGGGAAACACAGGATTTACAAGATGCTCAGCTGGAGCAGATAGCCCATTTACTTGATCCGCGCAGTTCCATACTGCGCAGAGATACACAGGAAGATCTCAACTTTCCTGAAAGCGCCAGAACACTGCCCAAACCGCGCGTGCTGGCACAGACACTAGATTCACCTTATCTCAATATTCTGATGGGAGATGATAATGCTGTGCAGAACCTTCAGCAATTACCTGATGGTTTTCATAACTTTACTACGGTAGCTCGTCATTGGCGGGTTTACCTGCTCACCCGTGAACGTGAGCGGATTATTGTTGCTCAGCGTACAGCATACCGAAATCATATAGCCAAAGACAGTGCATTAAGTGTAGTCTGGCCATTTCTTATTCTAATGCCTATTCTATGGCTGTTTACAGCTATCTGGATTCGCCGCCTGTTTCGGGCAACGCAGGAAATGAGTAGCGAATTAACCGCACGCAACGCCAATGATTTATCACCTTTGGATACCAGGCACGTACCGACAGAAATCCGCCCTTTCATTACCGCACTTAACCGCCTGTTCAGTCAGCTACAGGCTGCAATGGAGCATGATAAAAAATTTATCAGTCATGCAGCACATGAATTACGTACACCAATTACCGCACTTACCTTGCAAATAGCACGTTTTGATGAACCGGAATTAACTATTCAGGATCAACACAAACTTATTGAACAAATCAAAGCAGGTATTGCAAGAACCGAACAGCTGCTTATCCAATTATTATCTATGGCCAGAGCACAGCATCAGCAGCAGCAACATCTGATAGCGAACAATGCTCAGAAAACTGCACTAATGCCCTTACTGCGTGATTTAATTGCCGAATTATTGCCGCTGGCCGAACAAAAAAAACAGAACTTAAGTTTCGACATTAGCGAAGATGTTTTTCTGCCAGTCAGCAGTAATGATTTATATACTATTTTGAAAAATATACTGAGTAATGCCATCAAATACACTCCTGTTGATGGGCAAATATGCATTGGCATTAGACCAACTACAGATAATAAAACGATTTTACTTATAGAAGACAATGGTCAGGGAATCTCTGAAACTGAACGCCAGCTAGTATTTGAACCGTTTTATCGTATTTTGGGCAACAATGAAAGCGGAAGCGGTCTCGGGCTGGCAATCGTTAAAACCCTGTGTGATCAGTGGCACATCAGTATCAGTCTGGCAGACTCTGGCCTGCGAAATTCAGAACAGAAAGCAGGACTGGCTGTAAGCCTGATATTCAGCCCAGATAAGCTGCAAGCACAAAACAAATAACATCTTAAATCTTACAAAATGATTGCATCAAATTGTAATTAACCGGCAAATATTTGATTTATCATCTTATAAACAAAAACTTATTTCTTATCCAACAAACCAATTCTATTTAGAATATTTATCTGATACCCATATCCATTTTTAAAAACAAATCTGGATTTAATTCAGCATAATAAAAAACACAGAATCTTCCATACAGAAAATTCTGTGTTTTTTATTAGCAGATTCTTTCAGCAATCAGACTGCATGAAATAATCTGAATTTAAATTACCAGTGCTTAGTACCAAAAATCTTGTCACCAGCATCGCCCAAACCAGGAATAATATAGCCATTATCATCCAGATGATCATCCAGAGCCGCTGCATAAATAGTCACATCAGGATGAGCTTCATTGACAGCCTTTACCCCCTCAGGAGCTGCTACAAGAACCAATGCCTTAATATCCTTGCAACCTTTTTTCTTAAGTAACTCAATAGTTGCATTCATGGATCCGCCTGTTGCCAGCATTGGATCAATGATCAATGCCGGGCGTTTATCCATCTGACTGACAAATTTTTCAAAATAAGGTACCGGTTCCAGCGTTTCTTCATCGCGCTGTAAACCTACTACACTGATTTTAGCTGTAGGGATTAAGTCCAGTACGCCATCCAGCATACCCAGCCCTGCCCGCAGAATCGGTACAATAGTAACCGTTTTGCCTTTAATCTGGTAAGCATCAATCTCACCACACCAGCCCTGCATTTTGACAATTTCCACATCAAAATCACGGCTGGCTTCATAAGCCATTAAGCGTGCCAGTTCTTTAGTCAGCGTACGAAAACGATAAGTACTGCAATCTTCTTCTCGCATTAATGACAGCTTGTGCTTCACCAGAGGATGGTCAATCACATTTATATTCATAGCCAGTTCCAAAAAATAATTGCTATAAAACCTGAATAAAACAGCTACCGGAAAATATTTCCGAACAAAACTCTGTCAGACAGACGCCAGCAAAGTCTGCAATTCACCTGCTTCGTACATCTCCAGCATAATGTCAGAACCACCGACAAATTCACCTTTTACATACAATTGCGGAATTGTCGGCCAGTCTGCATATTCCTTGATACCCTGACGGATATCTTCATCTTCGAGCACATTAACAGTATAGAACTCTTTTAAACCGGCAGCTTCCAATATTTGTACAGCACGGGATGAAAAACCACACTGTGGAAACTGCTTAGTGCCTTTCATGAACAACACAACCGGATGTTCAGTAACAAGCGTTTTAATTCTTTCCTGAGTACTCATGTACATTCCTTCTTATATCACTTTATTTAATGCGTGTAAGTACAGCGGCAAAAAAACCGTCTGTATGATGTTCACCGGTGTTCAATTGCAGATAGTCACCCTGCATATCGGGTAAGACATTACTTTTAAGCAAAGTCTGCACCGGTTCTATATGCCAGCCTGTATTGGCTGCCAGAAAATTATTTAACTGTTGCTGATTTTCCGTTTCCAGAATACTGCAAGTTGCATACACAAGCCTTCCGCCCGGACGTACCAGTTCAGAAGCTGCCTGTAAAATTGATTGTTGCTGCTCGAGCAACGTCTGGATATTGTCATTACTCTGACGATATTTTAAATCAGGATTACGGCGCAAGGTGCCCATGCCGGAACAGGGCGCATCAACGAGCACACAATCTGCCTTATGCTTTAATCTGGCAATACGGGCATCATGCTCATTATCAATCCGCTGCGGATGAATATTAGTGAGACCTGCCCGAACCATTCTCGGCTTCATATTAGCCAAACGTTTTTCAGCCACATCAAAAGCATACAGCCGTCCGCTGCCAGCCATCATTGCCCCCATCGCCAGTGTTTTACCACCGGCTCCGGCACAGAAATCGACAGCAATCTGACCGCGTTTAACGCCTGTTAGCAACGCCAGCAGCTGACTGCCTTCATCCTGAACTTCCAGCACACCGTCTAAAAACAGCGGATGCTTGTTTAAAGCCGGTTTATCAAATAGCCGGATTCCCCATGGCGAAAAAGGCGTAGCTTCAGCACGCAATCCTTCTGCCTGTAACGCAGACAGAATCTTATCACGTTTGCCTTTCTGAGTATTTACCCGTACATCCAGCGGCGCCGGCTGCATAACACTGCGACCGTAAGTAGCAATCTGATTATCATCCCAGCCCTGCTGTTGCAGACACTCAATTAACCATTGAGGCAGCTCAGCAGCTGTTGTCAGATCGGAAGCAAAAGCAGACTTTTGCTCTTTAACATCAATCAGCCACTGCTTTTCTTCTGAGTCACAAAGTGATTCTACACCGTGTACACTTATTCCCCGCCCTAAAACCAATGCAGCCAAAGCTGCCCGACGTGGTTTTTGATGCGGTTTTGGCAGCATCTTCTGAATTTTCTGCAAATGGCGGATAGTAGCGAACACAGTTTCAGCTATTTCCTGCCGGTCACGCATACCCAGCTTGCGCTCACGCCGGAAAAAAGCTGAGAGCACAACATCTGCAGGCTGTCTGAATGTTAACACCTGTGCCAGCGCAGAAGTAGTTAAATCAAGTTGTTGTGCATTTATCATAATTTCTTAAAAAACCTTCCCGTTAATCCGGCCGCCTTTCAGTTGCAATGTATATACTTTACCATTGTCCACATAGCTAATCCGTACCGGAATATTTTCAAGCTGGGGAGCGAATGCATATTCCACTACATCATCGCCACGACTGATACTGTACTGTCTGATCTCAATTTGCCGTCCGTTTAACATCAGCTGATCACTACCACGGCCGTTAACTGCATCCAGTTGGTATACTTTTTTACCATTAGTCAGATAAGTATTTGCGGGCAATTTACCTTGATTAAAGCCCAGCTGCCAGCCAAGAGCAAACATATCATATACCGGTCCATTCACCGACATATGTTTAACTGCTTCGGAAACCTTACCATAATCAACCCCATGCTCAGAAAAACGTGCCTGAGCATATGGTTTGCCAAAGCGGCTGTCAGTGTAGGAAAGCGGATTTAAAACTGAGTCTTTTACGGTTCCGGACGAAATAAACTGCATCTGGTAAAAAATCAAATTAATTTGCGTATTAATCTGATACTGACCATCCTTTTGCACAAAATCCATATTTACCGGCAAACCATAACTGTCGACAAACTGCAATTGTGCCTGCTGAGGCAGATCTGCTGCTTGTACCATAGGTATGAACAGCAAATTTATCCAGACAAATATCAAACCTGAATATACTTTCAACTTCATATTTTTCTCATAACATCTCAGTTTTTCAGGCAGGCCACATTATCCGTAACAGCATCAGCAAGATTTTTAACTCTGTTACCTTCAACTACCAGATTTCCAGCAACAAAATCAGCCACTGCTTTTGGTAAAAGCTGATGTTCAATCTTTAATACCCGCTGTGCCAAAGTTTCGGCTGTATCCCCGTTCAGAACAGGTACTACACCCTGGGCTATAATCGGACCGCAATCCAGCTCGGCAGTGACAAAATGAATCGTACAGCCTGCCACCCGGCAGCCACTATCCAGTGCACGCTGATGAGTATGCAGTCCGGTAAAAGCGGGCAATAATGACGGATGAATATTAATTAACCTGTCCGTATAATGTTTGCAAAACTCAGGTGTTAAAATGCGCATAAAGCCAGCCAGTACCACCAAATCAGGCTGATAAGCATCAATATGCTTTATCAATGCCGCATCAAATGCTTCACGGCCTGGATAATCATGATGGCTGATTGCCTCGGTTGTCAGCCCGTGTTGCGCAGCCCACAGTAAACCGGCTGCATCATACCGATTACTGATTACTGCCACAATTTCTGCCTGCGCAATATCGGCTTCTACAAGAGCCTGCATATTGCTGCCGCGACCGGAAATCAGAATCACAATTCTTTTTTTAGCGCTCATCTCTCACCTGTCAACCAAAATACCTAGCCCAAAGAAACCATTTCCAGCTGTTCCAGACTTCGCCCCAGAAATCGCTCACCAATTGTCTGGAAACGTAGCGGAATATCACTGACATAAAACCGGTATTGCGCACCTGAATGATCAGGATTAATCAGATTATGCTGTTCCAATGCCAATGCAGTAGCTTCAGCAGTCGTAATCGCCGAATCAACTAACTTCAGCTCAGGAGCCTCCTGACGGATTAATGGCTTCAGTAACGGATAATGAGTACATCCCAAAACCAGCGTATCCACCTCTTCTGCCAGAATCGGCTTCAGATACTCCCTTGCAGTCAAGCGGGTAACTTCATGATCCAGCCAGCCTTCTTCCACCAGCGGCACCAGCAACGGACAGGCTTGTGAAAAAACACGCGTTTGTGCATTCTGATTGTGAATCGCCCGGGCATAAGCATTACTATTAACAGTAGTACTGGTGGCTATTACACCAATGTGATTATTCTGAGTGGTTTCCAAAGCAGCCTGTGCACCTGCAGCAATCACATCCAGAACCGGCATTGTGCCTGCAAGCTGCCTTACTTTTTCTCTTGCCACCGCAGCTATAGTATTACAGGCCACAACCAGCGCCTTAACATCATGCTCAAGCAGAAAAGATACAATCTGTTCAGTATAAACTTCAATCGTATGTCTGGATTTCACACCATACGGAACCCGCGCCGTATCACCAAAATAAATAATATTTTCATTAGGGAGCCGTTCCATCAGTGCGCGAACCACTGTCAGGCCGCCTACCCCGGAATCAAATACACCTATAGGTTGTTGTTGTATTGCAGTCATTTGTCTCTTCATTATTGACCATGACAACTCAGTTCAGCATAAACTGAATTAATCGAATATCAGTCATTATTGTGATTATAGCATTGACCCGGAAATATACTCATAGCTTAGTACACAACAAATGTACATAAAAGAAGCCTGAATCCGGAAACAAGACAGACAGACTGAATTTTATTACTTTCGTTATTACAAACTTTATCGCATAATAACCCCGTTTTGATTAATTAAAAACACCATGTCTGCCACTGAAGTCCGTGAAATTTTTCTGGCTGATGAAAACGATACCCTGAAACTGGGCGAACGTTTTGCACAGCTTATCAGCCCTCCTCTGATTATCTGGCTGGAAGGTGATCTGGGTGCGGGCAAAACAACCTTTACCAGAGGCTTACTCAACGCTCTTGGTTACAACGGTGCGGTTAAAAGCCCTACCTACAATATAGTTGAAACTTATCCGTTTAAAGGCTTTAACCTGCATCATTTTGATTTATACCGTTTTCAAAATCCGGAAGAATGGCTGGATGCAGGGCTGGATGAACTGATTACAGCAGATAGTATTATTTTGATGGAATGGCCACAGCTTGGCGGCGATTTAGCACCTCCGGCTGACATTATCCTGACCATCACCATCAATGGTAGTGGCCGTACAGTACAGATAAATGCCGTTACTACAAACGGAACAAAAACATTAAATAAAATTACAGAATAAACTATGTCCAACCACATCAGCCGCCGGAAATTATTAATTACATCTACCGGCACGCTTTTAATCAGCCTGACTCCATTTGCACGAGCAGCCCAGACAGGGGCTGATATTGTGGCTTCACGCATCTGGCCGGCCACAGCCTATACCAGGATGACATTAGAATCCACAACACCCATCCAGTTTAAATATTTTCAGCTAAAGAATCCTGACCGTCTGGTTATTGATATTCAGGGGTCAGCCACCAATCAGTTTTTACGTGAACTGAGCAATAAAGTTCTCCCAATGGATCCCTATATTGCCAGTGTCCGCGTCGGACAATTTAATCCTGAAACCATCCGTATCGTGATGGATTTGAAAACCACCGTTAATCCTCAGGTATTTTCTCTTGCTCCGGTTGCCAACTTTAAAAACAGACTGGTAGTGGATTTATACCCTACCGCCACCGTAGCCATGGAACAGGAAAAAAACGATCCGTTAATGGCTCTATTACAGGATTACAGTCACGGTAAAGTAAACAGTGACGGCACTACCCGTCCTCAGGCTACAGCCTCCACACCTCCGGTAAAAAAACTGCCTGAAAATAAACCTCCAGTAACTCAGCAGCCTCCTCAACCATCACGTACGCCAAATAAACTGAATCGTCAGCCTGTAATTATGATTGACCCCGGACATGGTGGTGAAGATCCCGGAGCCACAGGTCCTTCCGGTCTGCGTGAAAAAGATGTGGTGCTCGCTATAGGGCGTGAAGTAAAAAAAATATTGGATTCGTATGGTTACAAAACTTATATGACCCGAAACGAAGATATTTTTATCCCATTGGGTGTACGTGTAGCCAAAGCGCGTAAACTCAGAGCAGATGTTTTTGTTTCCATTCATGCAGATGCATTTACCAATCCGTCAGCAAAAGGTACTGGTGTGTATGCACTTAATCCTAAAGGCGCCACCAGTGCAGCAGCCAAATATCTGGCACAAACCCAGAATGCAGCTGATTCGATTGGCGGGGTAAATTATTCAACTGATAAAAATGTCAACAACACACTGTTTGATCTGACTCAGACAGCTACCATCAATGATAGTCTGAAACTCGGTAAAGACGTACTGAATCAACTGGCCAAAATCAACAACCTGCATAAAGGCAGTGTCGATCAGGCAAATTTTGCCGTCCTGAAAGCACCGGATATCCCATCAATTCTTGTTGAAACAGCTTTTATTTCCAATCCGACTGAAGAACGCTTACTATCTAACAGCGATTTCAGAAAAAAAGTTGCAAACTCAATTAGTAGCGGAATTAAGGATTATCTGTCTACAGCTGTGCTGGCGCGCCGCTGATAAGAATCTTCGGAAAAACAAAAAGAAAATGACTAAATGATATTAATTTTAATCAATCAATATTATATAGACATAATAAAGACAAATCGGATACCTAAATATCAAAATAATTTATTTTATAAATTTAAAGTTTGAACAAATTGGTATCAAATAAAAAGAAATACAGAATATTGATTGTTGTTATTCATTCCGCCAACAATCAATATTCTGTAATAATTGAAAATTAGAAAGTATTAATATAATTATTAAAATAACAAAAAACAATTTATTTAATAAACTTGATAATATTTCGTAGCTATTAATAACGATGAACTTATCACAAAACTATAGATTAAATTATTAAAAATAATTCAGTTAAATATTAATGGCTTCATTCCATATATCAAATATTTGCTTTTCACCCAGATGCAAAACATCAGTTAAATATTTCCACCAGTTATCATCGTTTAAAGCAAAAAACTGAGTTTCCAGAATGTAATTGCGAATCTTGATTAAATCAATTCCCTTTAACACATCTTCTGCATCTTTCACTAATGCTTCTTTATTTTTATCCAGAGTGATTTCCAATTGAGAAAGCATTTGTGTGCGGGATAGTGAACCGGCATTATTGCGTTTATCCTGCAAGCGTAACTGTTCAGCATCCGCTTTTTCTATCCAGTTATTTGTTTTATCAGACCATTGATGATAAATATCAGGACAAGGTATTGTAGTTACAGTTGCTGGCAATACACCCAATCCATTGATTACCACCACTTCTCCGGTTTTCTTATTATAAACGGTTTCTCCGCGATGATCTTCAATATACTTCCATGTTTTACCCGTCCATTGAGCAACAAATCCATGTTTGAATTCCGGCTGTTCAGTCTGAATACATAATGCTGGAATTAAATAATGACCATTATTTACCAGAGGGTCTAAGTCAGCGATAGTCATTCCAACAAAATAATTATTTTCGTCTAACTGGCATACAGGAATAGTTTTTGCTTGTATTTCCATTTTCATTCCTTAAATTTTAATGCAGGCTAATAATGCAACATTCAATGGGCGTACTTCAGAAGATCTACCACCAATGCTTATCAAGTGGTCAGAACCAAATACGGCTGTTGATACCATATTTGTTTTATATATTGCTTCCTGTTGAAGATTGTTTTGTTCTATCAGTATTTTATTTTTATGATCTTTTGAATCTACTAGATAATATCTATTTGTCTTATCTTTATCTGAGAAAGTTTCATCTTGTTGCAAGCTTCCTAATTCACGGTTTTTATCTTTATCTAAACCTCGCCCATCATCCCATCCTCGCAAAAATAGACCACGTAAATCCGGTAAATTAAATGTTGTTGAGCCATCCCCCTCACCGAAGCGTGTGCCAATTGCAGCAAATAGATTTGCATATGTAGAACGTGATAAAGCTGCACCATTAGCTTTTAACCAGCCGACTGGTGCAGTATCCATAGCAAAAAACTGTACAGCTCCGGCAGGCGTAGTATTAATATTGGTATTGCCATCAAATGGTACACCATTTATTGTACATATTGTTTGCAATCTGGTAGCAGTAGCTGCATTACCAGATGTATCCTGATTACCTTTAATATTGACACCCGGTAAATCTATATCTGTTTTGGCATTAAATATAACTCCACCAATTTTTCTTGCAGCTATCTGAGCCGCGTATGAGGCAGTAGCTGCGTTACCGGATGTATTCTGATTACCGGGTTTATTTACTCCGGGTAAATCAATATCCGCTGTACCATCAAATTGCACATCACCAATTTTACAGGCCGCTTGCAATTTTGTTGCAGTAGCAGCATTACCAGATGTATCCTGATTACCCTTGATATTGACACCCGGTAAATCTACATCTGTTTTAGCATTAAATATAACTCCACCAATTTTTCTTGCAGCTATCTGAGCCGCATACGAGGCTGTAGCCGCATTTCCAGAAGTATTCTGATTTCCGGGCTTATTTACTCCGGGTAAATCAATATCCGCTGAACCATCAAATGCGACCCCACCCACATTTCTGGCTTTGCTAAGTTTGTCAGCTACCTGTGCTTTTTTAGCCAAATCTGCGCTGGCAGCTGTAGCTGATTTATCCAGTTTATTGTCTTTCAGCCATTTGGTTCGGTTGGCCAACTGTCGTGTCGGTACATTATCGATACCATTTTCCCCGCCCAATACCGGATCGGATGTTTCCCATTGATAAATACCTTCTTCCCAGAACGAAGATTCTTTTAAATTTGCCATTAAGCAGTTCCTTTGTTAAATGAGCCATCCCGCTGTGCCTTTCCGTTATGCTGTAGTGGTACAGCAGTATAGTCGAGACTGGAAAGCACACAGCGTGCCGGAGCAAAAGCAGCCAGAGTTTGACGTAATAAAGCTGCCTGTTGATTGGTAATCGGGTTATTCAGTAAGATACGGTAATGCGCCCAGTAACTATTATGTCCGCGTACATACATACCATCGCGCTGAATATTACCGTTGTGCCGCTGGTGATTAAGCCCTTCAATAATCGTTATTTCACCAAAGCCGAGGCGGCGGACAATCTCTCGTAACGACCAGGGTGTTCCTTTATTGCGATGAAGCTCGTATGCACCTTTAATCAATTGACGTTTGGCCTGATTGCTTTCTGCCAGCCAGTATCCGTTTACTCCGAGAATACAATGGCTTTCAGCCAGAAGTTCAAGATGATTGGGCAATACCAGTTCTACTAGCCGGGGCATAAGCTGTGGTGTAGACACCAAATCAAGACGTAATCCCAGAGCAGCCAGTGCCCGCATACGCTGATCACGCTCAATCACTGCTGCATAGGTCAGCCTAGCCATCCACTGCCTCCTCAGCTATGCTCAGGGTCAGATCAGTACAGTGTGCCCATGTATCAGCAGCAATCTTAGTCAACGCTAAATCCGGTGTGGCAACGTTATAAACACCATCAACTTTTAATAATGACTGTATAACTAACGGAACTACATCTACTCCGAGTCGTTGCTCCTGACTAATCTGATATTGCTGCCAGGCAGTTCGGGCTGCTGCAAGCACAGTTCTTGCATCAGCACCAATATACAAAGTTAATATTGCATTTACCTGATAAGTAAACGTTTTCGGAGCCCGTACAATCACCTGATCACATAGTGGACGTATCCGCTCATCAGACAAAGCTGTCTGAACCTGATTAACTAGTTCTGCTGAGGGCAAGCCGGTTTTTGTAAGCAAATTAACTGCTACAACACCCCCCAAGGGTTTACCTTGTTTATCAGTATCATTGGTTACAAAAACATCAATGATGTCCTGACTAACTTGTCTGGCAAAATATTCATAGGCTCCTACAGGTCCGGCAACCGAAAATGATTCAGGGGCAAGCAGAATACGTACCCGATAAGCATCATCGCTTTCAACATCTACTCCACCACTTGATGTCGTGACATTGCTGACCTTAATTTCAGCAATATCGGTCAAATGATCAGCTAAAGTGTTTATCTGGCCTGGTGACCAGCCATTTCCTATGATTCCCGTTGCCTGACAGACAGCATTGAGCTCAATGCTGGGAGTGGTTGCGGTAAGCATACCTGCTGCTGTAGTAGTAAATATCAGCGAGTCCACTGTAACTCTGGTTTCTTTCGGAATCACAATCTGCTCTTTACCTTTTAGTACAGCCTGAAAGCGCAGTGTTGTTTGTGCCGGCTGAGCCTGTAATCGCGGAGTGTTAACATCATCACCACATAAATCCAGCATCAGGCCGGTAGCAAAACGAACATGCTGCTGCCGGTAAGCCTCATTTACCTGTTGACGGGTTAATGCCTCGCGATAGGCGTAAGTATTAATCAGTAAGCGTTCAATATGCGCCGGCTGTAGTGTTTTGCCCGTACGATTCTGATAATCATTTATGGTATCGGCCAGAATCGTTGCCAGATCGTCCTCAACTATTTTTACATCTGTTCGTGAAAGCTTAGTTAAATCTGTCATTTTTGTACCAACCCAATATTTGTTTGATAAATTTCACCGGCTACCTCTTCTGCGATCCGCCAATGAACAGTTATCGTCAGTTTAGGTGCGTGACCAGTAAAAGATACCTGCTCCACTACCACACGCTTTTCCCAGGTTTGAATAGCGAGAATCACTTCACGGGTTACACCCGGAATAAAGACATCTTCTGGTGTATCCAGATAGTCCAGATGGTCTGAACCAAAAGTCGGCCGGGTTACATCTGTCCCTTTACGGGTTATTAAAATATTCAAAATACATTGATTAATATCATCAATACCGGTAACAATATCGCAGCCACTATTCAGTGGCGCTAGCTGCCAGTGGCGGGTACGCGGTGTTATGGTCATAGCGGTTTTCCAAAAAATAAAAATCCCTGTCAGAATGAACAGGGATATAAAAAATAAGAATTAGCAGAGCGTTTCGCTGATTATCAGTTTGGTTTGCCCGTATTTCCACCTGAAGTCAGATCAGGATGAGTATGACTCTTAAGACTTTTACCATCGGCTACCACATCTCCGTTTTCAACCTTAATTGTGCCGGTTATTGAGGCTGCCGTACCACCACCGCCGGAACCGGCCATTCCGCCCTGATAGGTCAGTTGCCCCTGTACCAGTAAGCTGCCGGTAGCAGTAGTAGTAGGTGCATCAAGAGTAATATCACCTGCTTTAACCAGTACCGTATCTGCTTCTACAATTACTGCTCCACCAGTCTGAACACATACTTCACCACTATTGCGATTATGGCTGATCACCGTACCATTACTGAATTTTTTCATCCAGACATTATTATTATTTACCGGTGTGCTATCAGCCTGATTGTATAAGGCTCCCAAAACCACACCATTTTCTCCCCGTGCATCCAGAATACAGGCTACCAGTTCCCCTCTGTCAGGCAGTGAATAAAAACTGTTTCCGCCTGCAGCAGCAGTCAGCATTGGCAGCCAGTCAGTATGAATATTTTCTAATGCCGGTAAACTGACTTTAAGCATATGCCGTCCGGCATCAATGGATTCAACAATACCAAACTGTAAAGTCGCACCAAATTCATACAGTTTCTGCATGTTTATCACCATCTGCGTCATCAGCAATATATTCAATCATATTTATTTCCAGAGATGTTACATAACCTGAACTGCGGCTCAAATTATGGCTTGCCTGCTTAATCTGGTAATTTCCCGACATTTTGCCATAACCGCTCAGACGAATAATCTGACCGGCTACCAGCTTGACATTACCAAAAAGATCCAGACTGCCGGTTACCTGACACTTGCGTGCATCGGCCAATGCAGCATCTGCACGTGCAGCTAATTGCTGCTGTGATTCCCCTTTATTAGCCACAATTTTCAGCTGGTCACCGCTTGCACCCTGTTTACTTTGCGGGCGTAACGGCTGTCCTTTACGCTTAACCGTACGTACTTGTTTAGCCTTAGGGTCGTAGCCGGAAGCAACAACTTCATTAGGAACGCCTTTGATCTGATCGCGAAAACTGGCTGACTCAATATCTTCTGGCAGCAACTCCAGTACCGGTTCCTGTGCAGTTAATTCCGTATTGGCAATAAAAGCCAGAGTCTTATCAACAATTTTAAAAGTATAGCCAAACTGTTTTGCTAGTCGCGCCAGAAATTCAACATCACTTTCCTGATACTGTGTGATACGTTCAATTTCCAGCTTGGCAATCGGATTTTTAACCACCAGTTGTAATCGTGCGGCTACTGTCTGTACAATTTTTTCCAAAGTGGTTTTTTCATACGCCTTAGGCTGTAAAGTCCGGCTGGCCGAAGTAATTCCCGTAGAAAGCGCTTTCAGAGTAATCACATTTGGTTTAAATGCATAATCGATATCCGCAATCTCAAAATTACCAAGATTCACCAGACCGGTAAACTGATCACCTAGAGAAAACGACAGCAAATCACCCTGTTCAGGATACCAGTTACGCAACCATCTGCCATCTGTATCTTCAAACGACACAGAAAGCTCATCTGATTGCTCGCCCAGATAATCCGTATAACTAATGCTGATAAGATAAGGCTTAATTGCTAATGTAATGTCTTTTTTTTCGTATTCGATAGTGAAATCCGGCATAGTAACCGGATGTGTTTTGCTCAAGCCGGATAATCCTTTTAACATATTTACCGCATCCATGGTGGCATATCCTCCTGAGCAGCATGAGTATCAGACCGGATAACCGGAATCAGTACAGTCAGATTTGCCGTAAATTGTTCAGCCAGCGCTAAATGCGGGTTGGCCGCAATCAGCCTGTCTATCATCGTGGCATCACCATAGTATTTATGTGCAATCAAATCCCAGCGATCCCCTTCACTGGTCTGATATTGCAAGACTGAATCAACCATAATCAGACCTCATCTTTTCTTGCGGCCAGCCACGCCGTCAATGACTGGGTACCTGCAGTTGCATTTCCAATACTGTCTTCTACCGTTGCTAACACTTGTTCACTGGTATTCAGCCAATCGCCCCACTCTCCGCTATCGTAACCGGTTTGTATTAAATTAATACATGTTTGCAGCTGACAGGCTGCCTGACCCGTGTAAGACAGAAAATCTGCTGCTCCGGCCAGATTTCCGAACCATTCACCAATCTCAGGTAAAGTATTCAGTTTATCCAGAGTCTGACCACCTATAGACAATACATCTGCAATCAACCCCATCCAGCCAGCAGTATTATGCTGAACAGTACGCGCGCGCGTAATCAGGTTCTGAATATCAGTAATATTCTGTTCAACAGAATGATAAATACGCACACCAGTCTGAACCGCTGCGGAAACTTTATTAACCGCGCCTTTAACCGACTCCGGTAAAAGAGCAAGCAGCGGATTCTGTCCGGTCATGATTCCCGGTGTTGGTAACGGATTATTCGGATCACCAACAAATTCAAGCAATTCAACACTAATTTCGCGCGCCGCCGTACGCCCTTTAGCATCCTGGATTAAAGTTGTACTGCTTAATTGCTGTATCACAAACCAGCCCGCAAACCGCCCGGAACCGAACACCAGTGCCAGCGCCTGCTGCGCTTCTTTAGCACTAATCAGCGCATTATAGGCATTATCCGGATTAGCCAGTTTCCAATGCAGCAGCATACCAAAACGTATCGTAGTCAAATCATTACCGGTAGCCTGCAGCCGCGGTCGCCCGGCCAGTACATCATGTTTGGCAAAAACAGCACTGTGCGTTTCTTCATAACTGGTGAAACTATCCAGCAGTTCAAAGCGAATATCCCCTAGCATTGCATACATCAGTAACTCCTCAACTCTTTTGCCTGCATCATGCGCCGGTACATCTGTTCAAATTCACGCTGGCTCAGTGCAAGCGCCTGCTGAATGACTGAACGGTCAGCATTACCATTAACCTGAATTGTTGGATTAAAATTAATGGTTACAGCACTTGAATCATGTCCGGCCGGATAACGGTTCTGTGCAAACTCTGCTGCATTTAGCTGCATTTTTTCATTTAACTGTGCAGTCAGCTTTCCGGAACCGGCTTTAAATTTCTGCTGTAAACGCTCAGCTACCTGACCTATCGCCGAAACAGGTTTATCCGCCCCGAGATCAACTCCCAGATGCATTCCCTCCATTAGCGAGCTGCCGATACTTTTAAATACCCGGCTGGGGGAGTTAATACCCAATACTGATTTAGCCTTATTAATAATTTTACTGGCAAACTCACCTACAGCATTAACAGCTTTACTGATACCTTCAGTAAAGCTTCGGACCAGACTATCAATAATATTGCGCCCGAATTCACTGAATTTAGCAGGTAATTCTCTGAAAAAATTCATACCGGCTTCAAATTTGGTCTTAACCGTATCCCATAAACCAATAAAGAATTTCTTGATTGGCTGCCAATATTTATAAATCAATAAGGCGGCCATACCAATGGCCAGCGCAACCCAGCCTATCGGTGACATCAAGAAAGCCCGGCCTACTGCCATAATTCCCTGACGCAGCAAATTAAGTACAAACCTGCCTTTACCTAAAACACTAAACCCCTTCCCCAAATTCGAAAAAACCGAAAACAGAGGTTTCACCGCCTTAGAAATCAGACCAAAAGACTGCACAATTTTTTTGATGGGAGCCATTGCTGCACGACCAATTGCACCAAATGCTTTTTTCAATAAACCTAATGCAGCACGACCTTTACTAAAAACAGTAAACTTTTTTCCAATGCCGGACAGCTTACTGCCAAAAGACATCAGTTTCTGACGCAATGAACCTGCAGATTTTCCTACTGAGGAAATTGCAGTTCGAAGACGCTTAAATACAGAACCACTTTGCTTAAGCTCACGTGCCACCTGAAAACGGGCAAAAATAGTACGCAGAACAGCCAGCGGACCGGTAACCATAGTAATCGCATAACGAACAGTCAGTAATACCATCCGTAAGCCTGCCATTCCAATACCAAAAGCCACTACAGATTTAATCAGCGTTGGATGTTTCTGAATAAAAGGCAATACAGTATTAAGCAGCACATCTTTAGCCACCTGAGCGAAAGTATTAATCTCCGGTGCCAGAATAGCACCAAAAGCATTCCCGACTTCAGCAACCGAATCTTGCAGATTTTCCATACTGACAGCCAGCGTATTTGTCTGCAGTTCTGCTCGCTGATCAAGAGAAGGCTGCTGATTTATTTTAGTTTGCATGGCCTGATAACCGGTATGACCACCTTTAGCCGCGGCTGAAGCAACTTGTCCGCCCTTCCCGCCAAACACAGCATCCATCATATTCAGTGCAGCGCGTTCACCATACTTAGTTTTAACAGCTTTAAAATTCGTTTCCAGCTCACCAATAACCACACGCATGTCTTTAAGTGAACCGTCTTTATTAAATAAATCAAACTTTACACCGGATTTCTGCATCATCTGGCGCATTTCCGCATTCATAGCTGACGTAGCCAGATGCATAGCTTTAGGTCCCTGCGCCAGCTTATTCAGAAATTCTTCCATCCCATCTGCGGCCACAGCTTTACTAATACCGCCTTGTATTGCCATACCTTCTAAAGCATATATTTTTTGCTGGTTCTGTAAACCGGTCAGATGAAGCCTTTGCAAAGGAGAGGCCATTGCACTTTGAAATTTTTCTATATCTTCCAAACTCATTCCGGTCGAATAAGCCATTTTCTGTACAGCGTCCAGACCGGCTGATAATTCAGTATCTTTCAGCTTATAAGTCTGCATCAGCCCTTTGGCAACAGAAATATCCTCAATTTTTTTACCGAATAATGCATTAAAACTGGCTATTGACTTCATACCTCCCTGCAGTAGCGAATCATCAGACATATTAGCCATCTTCATATTAGTGGCAAGACTGGTAAAATCATTTTTATTTCCCCGCTGCTCAAGGCTTAGCTGTGCTGTTCGGGCATTAATCTGATCAAATCCGCCTAATCTGCCATCATTTTGCATCATAGCCTGCTTCAGCCCGGTTTCAGATGTTTCGCGCTCCATATAAATTTTTACAGACTTTTCAGCTGGTTTCATCAAAGCTTGCAGCGTGCTCTTAGTTTTGCTTAATTCACTACCGATTTTAGTGCGCTGCTCCAGAACCTTATTTTGTCTTTCAATTGCCTGAGTTAATTTATCCTGAGCATTACCCGCTTTAGCCGTCGCTGCTGAAAAACTATCAATAGAGCGAATTTGTCCATGTAAACCTTGTAAAGCTTTTCCCATCTCCTCAACATGCCAGGTCGCTGTACTGATAGCAAAGCCAAAAGCCTTTACAGAACGGTGCACCTCACCAAAATCAGAAACGAATCCATTATCCATAACGGCACCAATATATTTTTCTCCAATTACCTAACTGTATTGGAATCTACTTATTTATATTATTTGTTGTTTCGATTACTGTGACTGTCAACTTATTATCACTTCATAACCACGCTTATAAGCTTACAACAAGTTAACAGCACAGTTACTTCAGACAGCAACCAGTTATAGTTTGCTGTATTTGGCTTTAATCTGCCGGTTAGCCTGTTGCTGCCATTGCAAAATTTCCTCCAGAGACATTTCATCAATATCTGCCGGAGAAAAACCAAACCACCACGCTAAATCCGCAGCTGCCTGATAAAAACTATCCCAATCAGTGAGTACCCAGACAAAACTGACGCACCTGCGTGTAATCCTCCCATGACAACTCATCAAAATCTTCACTTTGCAGACCAGATGCCATAGCCAGACACTGAGCTTCCTGTAATACTGCATTATCAGGATACTGTTCTGCAGCACGTTTAAAATCTTTAACCCGTACCCGGCGCAATGTCAGCTCCGTTATCGCACCACTTGGTGTTTGCAGTGGTTCGGCCAGTTTAATTACTTTGCCTGTACCCAATTGTTCTTGCAGATTTTGCGCTTCAGTTTGTGCCATATTTATTCCTCGACTAATCAATAATTACTGAATCAATTCAGCATATAAAAATACTTCAACCATAAAAAAGCTCACTCCGGTAATCAGAGTGAGCATTCAAATACATCAATACAAATAAAAATTACATACCAATATTTGCACGCATCTGCGCCAGCATATCCACACCATTTACCCGGTACTGATTGGTAAATGCGTTGTAATACAACACTTCACGACCAGCTACTGTCTGATGAATTTCGGTAGCCTGAAAAGTGCTGGCGAATTCAGCTTTTTCTTTCGGTTTATAAGTTCCCAACGGATTTTTGCTGAAAGTTGCCATTACAGTCACGACCATCGGAGCCTCAGCTGCAAGTCCAGAAGCATTAAATGCCTGCACATTGGCACGAACCATTAACTGACAAGCTTTGAAAGGGTTATATACTTTTGTAAACACATCCGGATAGAAACTATTCCAGGTGATTTCCCCTTCCAGTGCCTCAATCCCGCTAGGCAGTTTTACTGAGCCCACCAGACCCAGACCTTTAGTTTCTGTCTGACCAACAGAAATATCCGGTAATTTAAACTGACTGGCACGGCCTAACTGACTATTACCATTAACATAAACATTGGCATTATAAATTGCATTAAATTCTGTCATAACTCTTTCCTAAGCGGCAGACTGGTTACTAATCAAATTAGCCAGATAAGTACGGGTCATCACACTGGTATTAGTGATACGTTCTGCAGGCAGTTTAGGCGTATAGTCATACTTAATTGGTACCTGCCCTTTACTAAAAGCATCAGCCAGATCATAGTCATAATCCAGGCTGACACTAAAACCAACAATACTCTTCAGCGTACCCAGATAGGTGCGCACCGTACCCAGAAGGCTGTCAATCAGCGCATCATCAATCGGCAAATCAATATACTGTAACTGAGCACGGCGAATTGATTCATTAATCAAATCACCTGTACGCTGTGCAGTTTCAAAGTTTTTAATATGTGTTACTGTCGGGAAACAGGCCAGACGGTTACCCCATAAACGGAAACCAGTACCATAACTGTTAAATACCGTCGTAATACCCTTTTCATTCAGACGATTGGTTTCTGCCTGCGGATCATCAATACGTGCAGTCAGCGAAACCTCCATACCCGTTACTCCGGACAGTTCACGATTGGAAATACTGAACCAATAACCCTGTTCAACATCAGTTCGCATCCGTAAACCGGCTGCATGAGTAGCCAGACTTTCCAGCTCACCACTGGTACCGGTAACATAGGGATAAAATAATTGCGCCCGATCCGAAGACGTCTGAAAATTAATATTACCGAGCGAACCGCGCCCCTGAACAGCCTGACTAAGCGTTGTTCCTTTCGGCGCAGCAATATAGGCAATAGCTTCAAGCTTATCAGCCAGAGTAACCATAGCTGCCGCCACTGTCGCTTCCGCATCAAACTGAGGCACAATAATAATTTTTGCATCTGCTCCCAGCCGGGTAAAACCTTCCGTAAGCAGTTCCATCCCTTTGCGTTTACCGGTAGCTGCCTCGTAACCGCCGATAATATCCTTTGAAGTTACTTTACTTGGATCAAGATAAGTATAACTAATAGAGACATCTGAACGCATTTGAACAAAAGTCAGCTCACCTGTTTCATTATTCAAAGCATAGTCAGTACCCTCTGATAATGTCTGATTACCAGCCAGAACTGTATAACCTGCCTGTACAGCCGGATGTGCTGTTTTCGCAGTCAGCGTATCACCGTCAATAACCAGTAACTCAGAATCAACGACCGTTTTATGTTTATCCGGATCCAGTACATTCACTACATAGGCAACACCAGACTGATAACGAGTCCAGATATTGGCCGCATCAGGTAAAGTGAAACCTGCACCAGTCAGCAAACCGAACTGACTGAAATCTTTAACAGTCTGACATACAGTTAACTCATTAACCGGACCAGACATACCGGTACCGACAATTGCAGTAATTGCCCCGTCTACGGTATAGACAGGGCTGCTGCCACCATCAATACGAATTGTTTCAACACCATGCAAATAGGCTGCTGCCATGATGATTTTTACTCCTTCGAAATTACAGAATGTGAAATAGCTCTGGCCTTAATCTCACCACGAGTTGGTATAGACTTGACCAAATTTTGCTGATTAATCACCGGACGCTGCTCCACCTGAAGTGTCTCGGTGCGAGCGCGTAACCGGTATTGCCAGACCCCTTCGGCCTCACCCAGAAAGCGCTCACTCAACAATCGGATTTGCTGGCAATGTTCAGGCTGGAATCCCACTAATGCCAGACGTAAAGAATCGAGTAAATCCAGAACACCGTTTTCACCATCCAAAGCACGTGCAAAAACAATAAAACGCAATTGCAAATGCCTCTCCTGCGTAAGCAGGTCAGTAGTGCATGGCTTACTGAATTTACTGCGCTGATAACCAATCAGCACTGCACCCAACGGATGAACAAACTGATAATTCTTTAAATTATTTGGCATCAGCTGTACCGAATAATCCGGCAGAGCCTGCTGAATATGTATCAGAATATGGTTCAGAAGAGCCCTTGTTACAGCCATTGACATACCTTTCTTTAATGATCATGCTTCAAAATTTAAGCAATCTTCCCTATTCATCCCGTTCATTTCATTTAAATTGATATAAAAATATTGAATAGTTATGTTCAATGAATAATTATTGAAAGTTAGTTTTATATATATTAAATAAAATTAATCAAAAATCTTAAAATTAAAAAAAGCTACCATAAATTCAAGGCAGCTTGCATATCAACAATAAACTATTGTATTTTAAAACATCTAATTAAATTTCATTCAGCTTTAGATAATAAACAAATATTACGTTCAAACTTATCTTTATTGTTAATATAAAATTCTTGTGTTAAGGGATATCCTCCACCAAAACCACTAATTTTTTCGTTTGCTTTTGCACAAATTGAATAAATAATATTATGATTTTTATCAATAATATCTGTTCGCTTAAGTAACGATCCAACTTTAGGAAATGCAAAATTTCCACTTATTGGTGCCCACCAAAAGCCATTCTGTATCCATGTGGCTCCATCATTGTAAGATATACTGTAATAACCATATTTATAACCTGTGGAATTATTTTCGAAATCCGGTTTTGGAAAATCATTTTGTTCTTCACTATTTATAATGGTAGTCATGTCCAGCTTATTCTCCATAATTCAATCCTTTTATAAAAATTCAAACGGATGTTTTAGTTAAAATTACGTAGCAAGATTTTTTCTTAGTTATCTGCTATGTAATTTAAATTTCAACCTCCATAAATATGAGTATAAAATCACGCGAAAACCGCAATTTAGCAAATAAGTATTATTAATATTGATCTTAATTTATCAATATTAAATAAATATATAATTGCAATTTTTATACCCATAAAAAAATCCGCTTATTTCAAAGCGGATTTAATCTAAAATCTGGCGGAGAGGAAGGGATTCGAACCCTCGATACGCTATTCACGTATACACGCTTTCCAGGCGTGCGACTTCAACCACTCATCCACCTCTCCGTGAGAATGGAATTGCGCGCATTATAACGAGAGCGTATCTTTCTGGCAAGAACTTCGCAATCCGGCTACTATAAAATCAGCGATAACAATCCTGCCGCAATCAGAGGTCCGACCGGTACTCCGCGTAAAAAAGCCACACCAATAATAGTGCCAATCATTAAACCAGTGACAATGGTCGGATTAACCTGCATCAGATGAACACCGCGTCCGCCCAACCATGCCACCACTATACCTACCACTACCGCAGCCATGGTTTTCCAACTGGTTACCAGAGCTGCAATTTGTGCGGGCTGAACCTTACCAGTAATTAAAGGAGCCAGTACCCCTATCATAAGTAACATAATACCCAGTTGCACACCGTATTTTTCCAGTACAGGCGCATATTTAAGCAAAGGCGTTTGCTGCACCAGCAAAATAATCAGTGCAGAAATGGTTACAGAAGGGTTATGCCCGATAATACCCAAAGCCACAAACAATAATAGCAGCAAAGCATTTGCATTACTTGCCCAGAAAGACATATTCATCCCCTGATTTAAGATTATTGAAAATAAATACCCGTATCAATCCCATTGCAACAACATGGATAACTGATACAAATGAACAAAACAATAAACCATAATCAAAGCCTGAGCAATTCATGCTTGTATATCAGAAATTTTTCCGACTTCATGAGGGTTTAAACGAGCCTCATCTTCCTGCCCCAATCCGACCAGACTGCGTAAACGTGTCATATAATCATTAACATCCAGCCCCTGACCATATCGTTGCGCCTGCCATAAAGTTTCAGCCAGAACTTCTATCATATCGTGTTCCGCTTTTACCCAGTCGCCTGCATACTGCTGACACAAACGCTGATGAATAGCAGCAATCCCGAAAGGCTGATCTATCGCTACCTGCTCCTGTACAGACAAATGTAAAGATAAATGCAGAAACGGATTAGTTTCTCCTTCTTCAGGCCGCCATACCCGGGTTAAATACTGCTCGATATTTTCCAGATAAGGTGCATATTCAGTGTGTGCAGCAATAATTCTCAACGCTTTTTGTTGCAGCGCATCCAGCAACTGCGGCTGCTGACGTTTACGCCAAACATCCGCAAAAAAATGACGTACATCATTAGTATTGACATCATACATAACAGCACTCATTGCAGACAAAATAATGCAAATTATAAAACAATGACCTTATTACTGATAATTTATTACTTCTATCGCAACCAGTTTCTTCTTAATAATCCTTATTTCTGTAACAGCACATATTTTCAAAATAGATTAATAATCGGACATCAATAACTATTCATTAAATTGTATATCAATCAAAATATAGAAAAATTAGCTGATGTATACAGTAATTACTGCTAGCCTTACCGCAGCTGAAATAATAAACAAATCATCGATTTTTTATTTTCTTATAAGCCAGACTCATCCTATCAATTGGCATTATCAGATTGCCAGTACCGTAACTTCATAAAAAGCTGGCAAATAACATACGATATGAGTTAACTGTTTGCACTAAATGTGCTATGGCATACATTTTACCTGTACTGGTGCCGTTGTTCTTTCACAATAAGCTGCCCCCTTCGCATTAAGAACAATGTAATGAGGGATTTTCTCATACGCACAAACTACTGATGGATCCCTTAATGTATCTAGAACCCATACTTCTTTGTTTTTTTTATACTCAGGTACTAATGATGCTTTCATACATACTGGACCATCATATACCATTACTTCAGTAAGTTTATGAATACCATGTCCGTCAGAAAATGTTGGTGGACAACTCACAACAGGTGTCTGAGCATAGCAATTAAATGAAATTAGTCCAAGAAAATAGACTGAAAATAATATCGCATTTTTCTGATTATTCAATAACATAAAATTGATCCCCATCATTAGAAACGTAGCCATGACCCTTAAATTGGATTGAGCGAAAATGTAAAGGTACGCTATTCCATTGATCATAAACATTTATAGCGGCAGCTGTTCGACTAATATAAATTGCAGTATGGTCATAAAATTTACCATTATTATTGAATGCTGCTATATCTGTAACATATTGAATATTAATTATTTCCTTTAACCCTGGTGCCTTTTTCCAAAAACAAACATGTAGTGCTTTTGCAAAATATTTGACTACAGCAACACATTCATGCAAGTGATTCTCCAACCCAAATTCCATGCTCTTTAAACTCCTCAATTGATAATAATTTATCATTTTCTTCGGAAGTGAAGATTATTTTTCTGGGAAAAGAACCGGTAGCATAGATAACTATGCAAAATCACCAAAAAAAAGTATAATTGCCAGACCATCTGGGGGCGACCTTGGTTTCGACGGGGGTTGCAAAGCAGATGCGTGCATACCGGGGTCTCAGATTCCCGTTAAACACTGAATTTATATAGTCGCAAACGACGAAACTTACGCTTTAGCCGCTTAAGGCTAAACGTTGCAGCGGTTCGCCAATGGGCCGTGTGAGGCAACTCACCGCAACGACATTTACATTGGCTGGTTTAATGTCGTGTTGTCTGGCATTAAACAAGATTTATGGCAACTGGTTTACAAACAGCCTGTCTGTCGGCGGTTTGTGAATAAGATTCGAAGTTGGCAAGACTAAGTATGTAGATCGCTCTGTAGAGGACTTTCGGACGGGGGTTCGATTCCCCCCGCCTCCACCAGTCTTTCTATTTTTATTTCAAATTCTTTCTAATTTCTAAATATCTATATATTACAACCTGTCAAAAGTTATAAATATAAAGTTTCATTTCTTTGAAATGCAAAAAAGCTCCCTTGCGGGAACTTGTGTAATCAGCTGTTTAAGGTTAAGCATACCTGTTAATTTTTAAGAATTATAACATATTTTATGATTTAGTCAATAATATTTAAAAAATAAATTATATAATTAATCTTGCTAGACTTTTATCCAATAAACTAATAATCAAAATTATATTATTAAACAAAAATATACATACTGTTACCAGAAAAATATATCGTTTTATAATTATTTTTATATATAAAAAACTTTAATCAACTGATTTAATCTGATCTTTTTAGCTTGAAAAAAGCAAAAAAATAATTTAAATCAGATAAATTATCGCTATAATTATAAAAATATTTATAAAATTTCAAAATGAGGATAATCCTTACTGGTTTTCCAGTCTCCGCCCCAGATTATCTTCACTCCAAGTTCAGCAGCCGCTTGCTTCATTGCCAGCGCAATAGTCTGGAATTTGTTCAAATCAGTCCAGTCAACAGGATATGGAACCAGATCCACAGCTTTGCCTGTAACATGCTTACTGGCATAAGGATTATTTAACCAGGTCACCTTACTTAAATTTGGCTGAGCATATTTTACCGGTATTCCTTTCTGGCTGCATTGTTGTGCGGTTCGCCCCTTACCATAATTAATACAGCATTGCTCACGCGAACGCACCCCTTCAGTTACCATAAAATCCTGATTTGTTATCTGTATAGCCCGCTTTACCACGTTGGTCAGGCTGCAATTGACTCCATACAAACGCTGTAAGGATCGGTTACTTAATTTATACATATTTATCACTCAAAAAAAGCAGCCCAAAGGCTGCTTGATTTATATTTATTCTTTTGTTGATTTATCATTACCAACAAACTCTTCTGCTTTTTTACTAACAATATTCATTATGCGTTGTGCCAGTTTCGGTGCAGCAGCTTTAAATGCATCAAGAAACGATGTAGTTGACATTCCTGCAAATACACCAACTCCGGCAAAAAGCCATGGATGATTCTGTGGAAAAAAATAATCAGTTATTGCCGCAGCAAAAATCATTCCCAACAAGACAAATAAAATTGTCATAAACCAACCATAGCGTTTGTAATCTGTAACCAGTAAAGAACCAGCCAGCCCACCTACCAGCGCAAATAAAATACAGACGGAAAAAGCATCTTTTAAAAACTCCATACTTTATCGTCCTTTATATTTAGAATCTTCAATCCGTTTAGCGTAGTTGATCAAATTTCTCCCCGCCAGAGCACATACCACAGCCAGCACAGGATAAGTTGTCATTCCAGTTGTTAATGGTGGATAAGAGGCCCAGAAAGTAGCTGAAATTACAGCCCATATTAGTGCTGAAAAAATCAGCAAATATCCAGACAATACACTGCACCGATTAGACTTAAATATTGCAATAACCAGCTGTGTTAAAGCCACACCTATCAGTAACACAGACAGAGTTAAAGGATGCAATAGCAAAAAACCTTTATACAGTTTCAGATGAAAAACTTCGCTGCCACCCAAAATAAATATGCCAGCAAAACCTATCATAACCAGCGCACTGGTAACAGTAATCACTCTTGTACCTGTATCAAACAACCATCTTTGTAATTTATCTGGTAAAAATCTTAAATCTAACAGTGAATAAAGTAATTGAAATACCAATTCCACATTTTTCATAAATCTTCCATCAAATCCTCAAAAACAAAAAACCGGCTGAAAGCCGGCTTTAATACCAATAGTTTATAAATATCTATTTATAATCATAAATATAAATAAATATCTTCCAATATATTTTTAATCTTTTATGAAATTTAAAATACAATTTAATAATATAAAACTATATTTTATATTCATAATCCTGATTTAAATCGTTTGTAATATTGCGAAATATCTTTAACAAATTAGCCATACCTTTAATTTTATAAAGCATGGCTAAAACTCAGTGAAAATTAAAATACCTCTTCAGCCTGAATGTTTACATCAATTTAGCGAGGTATTCACGTGCTGATTCCTTGGCAGGAGAATCCGGTATTTTTTCAAATAAAGGTAAGAAAGCTTTATGACATTTATTAAAAATGCTATCCATACCATAGCCAAATTCATGAATTTGAGATTCATATTTACTACCCAGGATACGGAAAGCAGGTAATAAATGTTCATACATCAAACGCATTTTCTGAGAACAAACAAATGATTCATATAAATTTACCAGACTTTGTACCGAAACATGAATTTCGTCTGAACAGTTTTTTGTAACTTCCTTACTGTTAAAATTAACTTTTTTAACAGCAACCCGGCTTAAAAGGCAAATTACATCAATAAATTTAGATGATGGGACTTTTTCATAGCTGACACCATAACGTGTGCGTACAGCCTGCCATAATGTCATAGCCAGTTCAGTCTGTTTTTCAGGTTCAACAGACATTACCAGCTGTTTGTGCAAAGTCTTGATCATGGTAATCTGTGCCGGTAACAATCCAGAAGCGCCATTTTCTTTAACCAATCCAGGTCGGCCACGCTTTTTAGCTACTCTTGATTTACGCCAATGTGAATGAATGGCTTGAGAACACTCATTCTGATACACCCCAACCAATTCCTTCAAATTGTCTTTTACTTTTTTCGGATTAATGCTTTGCAACCAGTTAGTCAGTTTTTTTAACGGAATAACCAGAATTTTTTTAGTGCCACTTTTGTTTGGTATAGATAAAAATCCACAACCATATTTTTGGTAGCAGCCTTTTAATTTACGATGCTGGGTTGACCAATCCAGTCCAATCCCCTGCACCACGGATTTCATGCAAACGTAAATAGTATTTTTGACCTTGACAGTAGCCAAACTACTCCCATGAAAAGAAACAAATGTGATATCATTATCCATTCAAAACTCCTTAAATTAGTCTTGGGTTTTGTTTATTTAATACCTCATAGGTGGCAGCCTTTGAGGTATTTCCTTTTTAAAAATAAATTCTATGTATCTAAATTTTAGTTTTTCAATTTTAACCTTATACAAATTAACCAATATTTAATAAAATATATTTACAAACTATATAATAAGTTGATTAGCTGTTTTAACTTTATGTAAGTTTAAGGTAATATAAACTTAATTGGTTATTAAAATAACCATTTAAAAGCTATAACTTCTATGAATATCCAGATGAAATCTGTATCATTAAATGATATTGAATTAATCGGCCAAATCATTTACAGAGGAGGCTTCTTATAGACTCTTTAATTACAACCTCAATATTTATAATAAATGTTTTCATGAGATATTGAGTCGAGTACTAGAAATGTGCATTCGACTTAATATATAAATATAAAATTCTAAAAAATATTAATAAATTGACTTTTATGAATTACTGTCAATTTGAAAATTTCAACATTTATATATCTTATATTTTAAAATACAAATATTTAATCTATTTTATAAATATTCAATTTCAATTTATTAATATATAAATATTAAACTAAAATTAAATATAAAATAATTAATTAGATACTACTTTAAAAATAAAATATAAGCTGAGCTATAAACCTGCTTTAATTTTACTCATTCAATAACGAAATAAAAAATTTAACTTAATAGCAAAAGGAAGTGAAAACGCTATCTCAAGACGCAAAAAAGCTCCCTTTCGGGAACTTTAATTATCAGCTGTTTAAGGTTAAGCATACCTATAAAATATAAATGTATTATAATCATTGTAAACTAATTGTCAAGAAGAAAACCGAAAATATTTTTTAAAATCTGATTGTGTTTTCATTTCTTGCCAAAAAAGCCACAAACTTTGTTCAATTGACTCATTCCAGTCCTTACTGGAATAACGTCTACGCTGATTACGTTTGATTGTATTTTGGTTCTGACGTTTATATAAAGGACTTAATTTACAGTATTTACTGGATAATAAAGCAAAAGCTTCACGATTTTTGTAAAACAGATTTCCCATAGATGCTTTTACCATATCATACACTTCTGGCTGATAAGTAGGATAAAGTGTCTGCTGAACTTTTTTTTCCGGTGTATGTGCCTGATATTTCCACTCTATACTTCGGCAATGCCCTTTTTTGATTGTGTCTCTCATGCAATATTCATAAGCGCGCAATACATTTTCCGCCAGATCTACTTCAAATTTATAGTCTTTCATAGATATACCTTAATCTAATAAATATGCTATTTGATTTTATTTTACAATAAATGGTTTAATTTATTATATTTTTCAATTAGGAATTAATATTTAAAATATACACTCAGATTAATATTGGTTAAATATTTTTTTGTAAAATCATATGATTCCTTTTTTATATAATAGATATTCCTTATAAATTAAATTATGCATTTGTATTATCATATAATTTAATAAATATATCTTTACTTATGCCTTAAATAAAATTGATTATAATTAATAGAAGCCATAATTATCTATTAAAATTGTCATAATAATAAGTCTATAACTAATAAAATGCAAATCATTGCCTAATTATGAAACCACTAAATAAGATTAGGTATAAACTAAGGGTTAATTATGTATACTGGTAAAAAATTAGGTGAGGCAATTAAATCGGCGATTGAACTCAAAGGCGTCCGCAAAGCGGATGTAGCTCGTGCATTTGGAATCAAGCCGCCTTCAGTAACTAGTTGGATCCAGACTGGTCGTGTAGATAAAACACATATTGACAAGCTGGTTTCATATTTTGCCGATGTTGTTCAACCTGAGCATTTTGGTATTGGTTCATTTGAAACTAACGAAATTTTGTTTAATGGTTATAAAGTGCCCTTACTATCATGGGTAGATGCTAACAAACAGCTGGACAAAAATGCTCTAACAGAAAGCAATATTATCTGGGTACCAACACTACGCAAACCTGGAAACCAAGCATTTGCACTTGAAGTTAAAGGTGATAGCATGGAACCTGAATTTACTACAGGCGACAGAATTATTGTTGATCCAGAGCATTCTGTAAAAAATGGCTGTTTTGTTATTGTGCGTGAAAATGACAGCGAAGCCATGTTTAAGCAGTATATCAGTGAGGGTAGCTATCATTATTTGAAACCACTTAATAATCGCTACCCGATTATTAAAATGTCTGATAACTTTTATATTTGCGGGGTTGTCATAGAAAAATTTAAAATATATATCTAAAAATTTGACTTGTTTATTGCTAATTTTTGAATACTTATAGCATTAAATGAATAAACATAGAAAAATATTTATTACTAGCTTAGATATTTTGGAACCAAGGAAATTATCCCCTACCAATCTGAAAAAATCAAGATTAATTAAAATGAATTTTATTCATATAAATTCATATTTTCTGCAAATCAGTTTAATATAAATCAGCACAATGCGTAAAATTAATTCCGTCTTATTATGTGTTAATAAATTTTAATTTTACAATAAATATTTAAAATCAAAATATTATTTTTATAGCAAAATGGATGAATCAATTATCACTAAAGAATTGAACTATTAATAGCAAATTTGTGCAGCGTTTTTTATTGGTAATTATGACCATACTAGCTCTGATTAACTCTTAATACTTTACTAGTTAATATATAGCTCTAAATATTAATAGTAGCATATAGCATAGTTGTTACTATTTTTTAATAAAATGTGATGGGATTATAATTAAGCCAATATTTGATAACAAATCTGAAGCCTATAATAAATTCGATAACACTTTAAAATATAATATAACCGCTCATTTATGATGAATTATAAACAAATCTTTATATAAATTTATATTAAATAAATGATAAAATTAGGCTATTGAAGCATTATTACAAATGTGATAAATTTTGACTTTTATTCAGAAAGTGATCCATGACCACATTCGGCGAACGTCTGGCTAAGCTTCGTGAGGGTAAAAATCTTTCACAGGCTAAATTAGCAAAAATGGCAGGCGTTCCACAAAGTACAATAGCTCAAATTGAAACAGGCAGAAATAAAAGCACCAAAAAAATCATAGAGCTTGCAGAGGTTCTTGATACCACACCGAATTACTTATTAAACGGTGTAAAGGACTTAAGCGTCGTTCCGTTATCCTCTGAAATTGGTAGTTATTCTGACAAAAATATTAGTAACAGTATTGGGGCATATGTGAAGATTCCATATTATGATATTAGTTTATCTGCAGGTATGGGTAACGCAACCTGGATAGTTCGTGATACTCAAGATAAATTGCTTTTCAGAGAAAGCTGGTTACAAAGAAAGGGGCTTGATGAGTCATCTCTTAAAGCAATGTATGTCCGTGGCGAATCTATGGAGCCATTACTCTATGACATGGATACAATTTTGTTAAACATAAATGATCTGGAAATTGTAGATGGCGGTGTATATGCAATAATCTATAAAAACAGATTATATATAAAAGAATTACGCAACACAGAAAATGGTATAGATATTATTAGCTATCATCGTGACTATGAAACTATGCATGTTACACAGGAAACATATGATCAATTCAAAGTGCTTGGTAAGATGGTCTGGCGAGGAGGTTAAAAGTCTAAATTCATACCGCTATCCAATAGCGGTTTTTTTTACGTCATTCAATCACAAAATTAATCTTTAAAACATATAATAATCAAATAATTATAAAATTTACACTTAAATTATCACAAAAATGATTGCAAATATTTAATTACAATTGTAATATATACACATGGAAAAAGTTAAGAAACCAATGGCTTTAACATTAAACAAAACTTTAAAAAGGAAGAAATTTATGACGGAACTAATTACTCTTTTTCATAAACTTAGGTTAAATAACTTTTGTATATTTTATTTGTTAATTATTTTCTAAATAGACTTTAGCCAAAACAGAATTAAAGTGAGTTTAAAAACTACAGCATATTTGTCACATATAAGTATGTTTCAGTTTTTAGAACTTGGTAATAGCAAATTTTTTATTACTACCACTTAATCATATTTTCAAGGAGCTAATTATGTTGGAAATTGTCAAACCTTCAAGCGAGAGAATTACATATCCGGTAGCTCGCAGAGATCCGGAATATGGATTTATTGTTTTGTTTTTTTCTGAAAGCCATGGAGTAGTTATTTCTACAACTGAAGAAAATGAGTACAACATCGGTGACACATCTCTTAGTTGGTTATCTTGTAAAAATAGTGATGATTGGGAACCAATCGATATAACCATTTCTGGCTAAAATCAACTGTTATAAGTACTGAGAACATAATAAAATTAGATTTGAATAAAATTAATACACTTACCTTATTTTGATTAAAACATAAATAAGAATTTAAATAAATACATAAAAATATTAATTTATTAATTAATAAAAGCATGATGAAATAGTATATTTGCCAAAACACATAAGCAGGTCTACAAAGGAGAAACATTGATAAATTATTGATTATCATGTAGGTTAATTTTTTGACTACCTTTATCAGTATCAAATTCTTTTAATCATCTGAAAAATTGTGATAGTCAGTATTTAATAAAGAGAAACATGAGGAAATCAAACGAGGAAAAAAATAAGAAAAAAGTTATGAACAGTAAAGAATATAATCCTATAAGCGCTGTTATATGAGAGGCATAGTAATGATTAACAATAAAATAACTTTACGCCATTTTACAGACGAGGAACTGATTAACTATGTATGGCAAAATAGTGAAAAATTTACCAACACCTGTTTAGAAACAGAACTTTGTAAAAGCCTGGATAATCGTCTGAATTGGATAAATCCGCTGCTATTACAGCAATATGGCTATGCAGATTGTAGTGCTTTAATAGCAGATCTGGATATGCTTGCCCGACTACGCAACTACTTTTACCCTAATATTGAATAATAAAATAAATAAAAAGATATATGAATACATTCATTGTATCAGCTGCTAAAATTCTTTATGACATAATCGTAAATTTCTATGAAATAAACCCAACTGATTAAATGCTATCCATGATATAAGACTAATTACTGTTGATCTTAAATATAATAATAAATTATATAAGCAAAATTTATATAAATAATGATAATATGTTTTATTAATTGTCAGAATTCTTCTTAATTTAAAGGAATTTCTATGTGGCTGAAATTTAAAAAATGTTTTTTAATATTCGCAGTTGTAGAAATAGTTACTTCATGTAGCCATATAATTGAAAACTCACTAGATACAAAATCATCTACTCATGCATCAGATACCATACCTGACAATAAACGGATGATAAATAACAAGGATATTCAACCACCAATTTCACAGGAAACCATATCTGATATCTCTGTATCAGATTTATTAAAAAATTTACCCGATTATACATCTGATAGCTACGCCGCCGATCGAGGTGTCTTCAAAAAAGTAAATATTTATGACAGTTATGCAGCAATTAATCCCAATGCTTTCAAAAAGGTAAATGTTGACAAGTACGGCAAAAGGCTAAAGGCAAAATATCAGCTCAAGCTGAATACAGATAATATTGCAAGCTTGAAACATAATACTACATATCTTGATAACCTGAATATTTCTACGATATTAAAAGAAAGGTTATACAAAGCATATCCTGATAGTAAATATAAACTTGAGTTAGACGCTGCTGTAAAGAATATAGCTGCTTCATTATCTGATAGAAATAATTTTTTTATAAATAACTCAGATCAATTCGAATATCAATTTCTTCCAATGGTAAGCGATTTCTATTTTGATTCAAACGGAAAATTCATTAGTATAAGCTATCGTATTAAGATTCAAATAGAAATCAAAAATATAAACAAACCAATAAAAATAATTGTACCAATAGTATTCAGAGCCAAAAAAATATAATTATCTGAATTAATACTTTAAGCCGGTATGCACTGCATACCGGCTGTTTGATCCTGACAAATTATTCAGAGGAGATAATCTGAATTTAAATCCAATAATATAAATCAGACAAAAATATCTGACCCGTTTTTTAATATCCTCATAACCAGCTAAGCTGGTTTAACAAACGCTAAACCGCCTGCAAATACTGACGCCAGCGAGCAACCTGTGCGCGTACCTGAACCGGCGCAGTACCGCCAATATGATTACGGGCAAGAAGACTGCCCTCAGGAGAAAGTACCTGATAAACGTCTTCTTCTATCAAGCCGGAGAAAGACTGTAATATATCCAGCGGTAACTCACTTAATTCCCGTTGCTGCTCTTCTGCCAGTCGGACAGCACGTGCAACGACCTCATGACTATCGCGAAAAGGTAAACCTTTTTTAACCAGATAATCAGCCAGGTCTGTTGCTGTTGCAAAACCTTGCAAAACTGCCGCACGCATATTTGCAGGTTTAACGCTAACACCTCGCATCATCTCTGCGTAAATACGCAAAGTATCTGTCAAAGTATCAACTGTATCAAAAAGCGGCTCCTTATCTTCCTGATTATCTTTGTTGTATGCCAGTGGCTGTGATTTCATTAAAGTAATCAGCCCCATCAGATGTCCTACAACTCTTGCGCTTTTTCCACGTACAAGCTCAGGTACATCAGGATTCTTTTTCTGCGGCATGATACTGGAACCAGTACAGAACCGGTCGGCAATGTCAATAAAGCCAAAACGCGGACTCATCCAGTAAATTAATTCTTCACTCAGACGGGAAAGATGTACCATCAGAATGGATGCTGCAGCAGTAAACTCAATGGCAAAATCGCGATCAGACACTGCATCCAGAGAATTCTGGCAAATTTCTTCAAAACCAAGTAATTGAGCAGTTATCTCGCGTTGAATAGGAAATGTCGTTCCGGCCAGAGCAGCCGCACCCAATGGCATACGGTTTACACGATGACGGCAGTCCAGCATCCGTTCACTATCACGTCCCAGCATTTCCACATATGCCAGCATATGATGGCCGAAGCTTACAGGCTGAGCTACCTGCATATGAGTAAAGCCTGGCATCACCACTTCTGCATTTTTATCTGCCAGATCAACCAAAGCAGATTGTAAATCTTTAATTAACAGAACAATACTGTCTATTTCATCACGCAACCACAAACGAATATCCGTAGCAACCTGGTCATTACGACTACGTCCTGTATGTAAACGTTTACCGGCATCCCCTACTTTCTGAGTCAGTAAATGTTCCACATTCATATGAACATCTTCCAGATCTACTGACCAGTCAATTTTACCGGCAGCAATTTCTGCCAGGATTTCCTGCATACCGGTTTTAATTGCTGCAAGATCTTCTGCACTAAGCACGCCAGACTGATGCAGCATCTGTGCATGCGCCAGAGAACCCTGAATATCACATTGTGCCAAACGTTTATCAAAAGTTATTGATGCTGTGTACTGTTTAACCAGTTCACTTACCGGTTCATGAAAACGGCCTGACCAGGCTTTTTCACTCATACTTGCTCTCCACTATAACTCAACAATATTCAAAAAATTTACTAACTGCAGATTATAACCACTAGCCTGACATCATTTGCCTCTGTCATATAAAGACAATAGTCGCTACCGTGCTTTTTCTGATCACAATACACCCTGGGCACGCTCAGCATGAAAGCGTGTTTGAAAATCTTCGAATTTACCAGCTTCAATAGCCAGACGCATTTCTGCAGTCAGTATCTGATAATAGCGCAAATTATGTATCGTATTTAACTGTGCACCCAGAATCTCACTCACACGCTGTAAATGATGCAGATAAGCCCTGCTGAAATTGCGACATGTGTAACAGTCACAGCTTTCGTCCAGCGGACGCTGGTCATGCCGGTATATGGCATTTCGGATTTTTACATCACCAAAACGGGTAAACAGCCAGCCATTACGCGCATTGCGGGTAGGCATAACACAATCAAACATATCAATGCCGCATGCCACACCGTATACCAAATCTTCAGGTGTACCTACTCCCATCAGATAATGTGGTTTATGTGCCGGAAGTTTAGGTCCGATAGCACGCAAAATACGGTACATTTCAGGTTTTGGCTCACCCACAGACAGCCCGCCTACAGATAATCCGGGAAAACCAATTTCCTCCAGTCCGGCCAGTGATTGTTCGCGCAGATCCTCGTACATTCCACCCTGAACAATACCGAATAAAGCATTCGGATTATTCAGGCGTTCAAACTCATTTTTACTGCGTTCAGCCCAGCGCAAACTCATTTGCAGAGATTTTTCGGCTTCTCTGGCATCTACATTTCCGTCAGGACACTCATCCAGCTGCATGACAATATCTGAATTGAGTACCGTCTGAATTTGCATAGAAATTTCAGGAGACAAAAACAGCTTGTCGCCATTAATGGGACTGCGGAAAGTACAGCCTTCTTCTGTTAATTTACGCATTTGTGCCAGTGAAAATACCTGAAAACCACCGGAGTCTGTCAGTATTGGCCGGTTCCAGCCAATAAAATCATGTAACCCGCCAAAATCACGGATAACATCGAGTCCGGGTCTGAGCCACAGATGAAAAGTATTGCCCAGAATAATCTGTGCCTTGATTTCTTCCAGATTACGCGGCGACATAGCCTTAACTGAACCGTATGTTCCTACCGGCATAAATACTGGTGTTTCCACCGTACCATGATTCAACTCCAGAGTACCACGACGCGCAAAGCCATCCGTGCGCTTTAAAGAAAATTTCAGCATATTAAATAATTCAGAGGCAAAAATTATGACAGAATATATTATTATAGCCTAAAGCACCACATTTCGCCGACCAAGCATTGCCAAGCAAAATCCAAATCGCTAAAATAAATTATTTGACAGAAGCAAAAGTGCACTTAAGTAACTTTGGCTTCTATTTACCCTTATAAATATAATCAAAAGCAGCCATTTGATTTTCTCACTTGTATCAAGCGAGTCTGGTCTGTTGTTTGTGGAGTATGCATGCTGAACATCACCCTGCCTGACGGTTCTGTCCGTCAGTTTGAAGCGCCATTAAGCATAGCTGACATTGCCGCTTCCATAGGTGCAGGCTTAGCCAAAGCCGCAATTGCCGGTAAAATTAACGGTAAACTGGTAGATACATGTGATCAGGTAACAGAAGATGCACAAGTCAGCATTATTACAGCCAAAGATAAAGAAGGTGTCGAAATCATTCGTCACTCCTGTGCACATCTGGTTGGTCATGCTGTTAAGCAATTGTATCCGGAAGCCAAAATGGTTATCGGGCCGGTAATTGAAGACGGCTTTTATTATGACATCTGGTACGAGCGCCCATTTACACCCGAAGATATTGCTGCAATTGAAACTCGCATGAAAGAATTGATTGCACAAAATTATGATGTAATTAAAAAAGTTACCCCTCGCGAAGAGGTAATTAATGTATTTAAGCAGCGTCATGAAGATTATAAGCTGCGCCTGATTGAAGATATGCCCGATGAAAAAGCTATGGGTCTGTATTACCATCAGGAATATGTAGATATGTGTCGCGGACCACATGTCCCTAATACTCGCTTCCTCAAGAATTTCAAACTGACCAAGCTTTCAGGTGCCTACTGGCGCGGCGATGCTAAAAATGAACAGCTGCAACGTATTTACGGCACAGCCTGGGCCAGTAAAGAAGATCTGAATGCTTACATCCAGCGTATTGAAGAAGCAGAGAAACGCGATCACCGCAAACTGGCAAAACAAATGGATTTATTCCATTTGCAGGATGAAGCACCGGGTATGGTATTCTGGCATCCCAAAGGCTGGTCACTGTGGCAGGTTATTGAACAGCATATGCGTCGCGAGCTGTCTGCTGCCGGCTATCAGGAAATCAAAACACCCATGATTATGGATCGCACATTATGGGAAAAATCCGGTCACTGGGATAACTACAAAGAAAACATGTTTATTACTGAATCAGAAAAACGTGTTTATGCTGTAAAACCCATGAACTGCCCTGGTCACATCCAGATTTTTAATCAGGGGCTGCGCTCATATCGTGATTTACCGCTGCGTCTCGCTGAATTTGGTTCTTGCCATCGTAATGAACCATCTGGTGCCCTGCATGGCCTGATGCGCGTACGCGGCTTTACTCAGGATGATGCGCATATATTCTGTACCGAAGATCAGATTGTCAGTGAAGCAAAAGCATTCAATGAGCTGGTAATGCGTATTTACCGTCAGTTCGAATTCAATGATGTAGCGGTTAAATTATCCTTGCGTCCGGAAAAGCGCGCTGGCTCTGACGCCATCTGGGACAAAGCTGAACAAGGACTGCGTGATGCACTGACAGCCTGTGGTGTAACCTGGGAAGAACTGCCCGGAGAAGGCGCTTTCTACGGACCTAAAGTAGAGTACCATATTAAGGATGCATTAGGCCGCTCATGGCAGTGCGGTACCATTCAGCTGGATTTCGTTCTTCCGGAACGTCTGGGTGCAGAATATGTAACAGAAGAAAACGGACGAGCCCGTCCGGTAATGCTGCATCGCGCCATTCTAGGTTCACTGGAACGCTTTATCGGCATCCTGATTGAACATCATGCAGGTGCATTTCCACTGTGGCTGGCACCTGTACAAATGGTAATCATGAATATTACTGAATCACAAACCGAATATTGTCAGCAACTTGCCACGCGATTAACCGCAGAAGGATTCCGCGTGCATTTAGACTTGCGTAATGAGAAAATTGGATACAAAATCCGAGATAACAGTACGCAACGCCTACCCTATCAACTAGTTATAGGCGAGAAAGAAAAACAGGACAACAAGGTTGCCGTTCGCAAACGCGGCGGTGAAGATCTTGGTCAGATGGATATTGAAACATTCATTAGCCAGCTGAAACAAGAAGCCTTGTCTCTTCATTAAACCGTGAATAAGGAGTACGACCATCGCTCAAGAACGCGAAGCACGCATCAACGGTGAAATCACCATTAAAGAAGTGCGTTTGATTGGTCCAACTGGCGAACAGTTGGGTGTAGTATCGACTCAGCAAGCCCTGAAACTGGCCGAAGAGCACGATGTAGATCTGGTGGAAATTGCCCCCACAGCCAAACCGCCCGTCTGCAAATTAATGGATTTCGGTAAATTCAAATACGAGCAATCCAAAAAACGCGACGAGCAACGCAAAAAGCAGAAACAGGTACAGGTTAAGGAAATTAAATTCCGGCCTGGTACCGATGAAGGTGACTATCAGATTAAATTGCGTAACATTGTTCGCTTTTTGACTGACGGTGATAAAGTAAAAGTTACCTTACGTTTCCGCGGACGCGAAATGGCACATCAGCATCTGGGCGCAGAACTACTCAAGCGTATTCAGGCTGATTTAATCGAAATTGGTACCGTTGAGCAGTTTCCAAAAATGGAAGGTCGCCAGATGGTAATGATTATTGCAACGAAGAAAAAATAATCATTAACCGGAATTTCAGCCTGTCTTAAAAAAGTCTCATTTTATCTCAGTAAAATGAGACTTTTCATTTTATTAAAAACACAAATAATAACTTAACAAATTCGGGTGTGCCTGGCTATAAGTTATTATCGCTATATTGTCTTAGCAGTACAGGTATATTATAATCCGCTTCTTGTGCATCGCCGCTGTGCATGAATCAAATTTTAAGCGGCAAAAACCGTGGTGTGCGGGTTAAAGTGCTGAATTCAGCCACCCCTCGCCTGATCAAACAACAATGGAGTTTTCCCATGCCGAAAATGAAATCCAAATCAAGCGCGAAAAAACGCTTTAAAGTATTGGGTAACGGTGGTGTAAAACGCGCTCATGCGTTCAAACGTCACATTCTGACGAAAAAAACCACCAAAAACAAACGTCAATTGCGTGGCACCTCTATGGTGAATGAACGCGATATGGCTTCTGTTCATAAAATGTTACCCTACGCTTAAGGAGTTTAAATTATGCCTCGCGTAAAACGTGGTGTTACCGCTCGTGCACGTCATAAAAAAGTTTTAGCGTTAGCCAAAGGCTATCGTGGTCGTCGTAAAAACGTCTATCGCATTGCCAAACAGGCAGTAATGAAAGCCGGTCAGTATGCTTATCGTGACCGTCGTCAGCGTAAACGTCAGTTCCGTCAGTTGTGGATCGTTCGTATTAATGCAGCAGCCCGTCAGAATGGTTTGTCTTACAGCAAATTCATGAATGGCCTGAAAAAAGCTGCCATTGTTATTGACCGCAAAGTACTGGCTGATCTGGCTGTATTCGATCAGGCTGCATTTGCTCAATTGGCAGCACAGGCAAAAGCTGCTTTGGCCTAACAGACAAAAAGCTTAGCAAAAAGGAAACTTCGGTTTCCTTTTTTTGTATTTCTGCTTTAGTAAAAAATTTCCATCATTGTTCCATCAATATTTAGCATTGTTGAACAGATGAATTTCGCGCTAAAATAATCTTTTAGTACATATTTTATTATAAATTGTTATATAGCTCATTTAAGATCTGATATACGGTAATCGATAAAATACAGCTGCCATATTCAGCAAAACTAAAGAGCATCAAAACATTTTTTCATTATATTTTAAGTAAAGAATCTTGTTATGGAAAATGCCAACCGCATCGTTGCCGAAGGCATCGCTGCTGTTAATTCAGCCATTGATTTACCTGCATTAGAATTAGTAAAAGCCCGCTATCTTGGTAAAACAGGTGAATTGAATGCTTTATTAAAAACATTGGGTAAAATGTCGCCAGAAGAACGCAAAACAACTGGCGCACATATCAATGAGTGTAAAAACCAATTTCAGGATGCATACAACCGACAACGTGATGCATTAAATGAGGCAAAACTTCAGCAGCAACTGGCGGCAGAAGCGCTGGATGTCACCCTGCCCGGACGCGGACAAAATCTCGGGGGTTTGCATCCGGTTACCCTTACTTTGCAGCGTATAGTAGAACTGTTTCATAGCATGGGTTTTACTGTAGCAGACGGACCGGAAATAGAAGATGATTTTCATAACTTTCAGGCTTTAAATATTCCGCCAAATCATCCGGCCCGTGCTATGCAGGACACTTTTTATGTAGAAAATGGTAACGTACTGCGCACCCATACATCTCCTATCCAGATTCGTTACATGCTGGATAAAAAAGAGCCTCCGATTCGCATTATTGCTCCCGGACGTGTATACCGCGTCGATTCAGATGCAACACATTCTCCCATGTTCCATCAGGCTGAAGGATTATGGATAGAAGAAGGCGTTACTATGGCCGATCTGAAAGCAGTCTTTACAGACTTTATTCGCCGTTTCTTTGAGCGCGATGATTTACAGGTACGTTTTCGCCCTTCCTTCTTCCCGTTTACAGAACCTTCAGCAGAAATTGACATCATGGGTGAACGCGGCTGGCTGGAGGTAGGCGGCTGCGGCATGGTACACCCCAATGTATTAAAAAATGTCAATATAGATGCAGAAAAATATACAGGTTTTGCCTTTGGCATCGGTCTGGATCGCTTTGCCATGCTTCGCTATGGCATTAATGATTTACGCCTGTTTTTTGATAATGACCTGAATTTTCTTAAACAATTTCAGGATTAAGATTACTGATCATATAACTGACAGGTAATACTGAGCGGACTAAATCCCGTAAATATAGCGATTAAATAGTTAGATTTTACATTCAGCCAGTTATCAATTACTGATTGTACAGAACACCGGATAGCGCATTAAAAATGAATCTCTCAGATTTAACCGACCGGAAACTGCCAGAAAATTATTTAGTCCAATTAAGTAACCTGAACTAATTTCATTGATCAAAGATATTAATTCCAAAAGTAAAAAAAGCGTTTGTAAGGCTTTATAATCGTGTCACTGAGCATGCCTGAATCAGCCTCCGAACTTTTGGATTAAACCGAAACAGAATATATACTGGAAGCATCATGCAATTTTCTCAAAATTGGTTATATTCATGGATTAACCCTGAATTATCTGCACAAGAGCTGGCACATTTATTAACCATGGCCGGACTGGAAGTAGAAGAAACCACCCTGGCTGCCCCTCCATTTCATGGGGTGGTCATCGCAGAAGTTAAATCTGTAATCAGACATCCGGATGCAGACCGTCTCAATATTACACAGGTTGATGCCGGTACAGGAGAACTGATACAAATCGTTTGCGGTGCTCCTAATGTACAACCGGGAATCAAAGTACCTTGTGCATTAGCTGGTGCTGTCTTACCGGGTGATTTCAAAATCAAACCAACAAAAATGCGCGGACAAGTCTCTAACGGAATGCTGTGTTCTGCTAAAGAATTAGGTTTACAAGATGAAGTAAACGGCTTACTGATTCTGCCTGCCGATGCACCAGTCGGCAATAATATCCGCGATTATCTCAATCTGGATGATGTTCTGCAAACCTTAAAAATCACACCTAACAGAGCAGACTGCCTGAGTATAAAAGGCATAGCACGTGAGGTAGGTGCTTTAACCCAGAAACCACAAAATCCAATAGAGATTGTTACTAATCCATCAACACTGGATGCCAGCCAGCCTGTCACCATCGAAGCACCGGAAGACTGTGGCCGCTTTATTAGCCGGATAATTCGCGGAATTAATATTAATGCTGTAACGCCTGCATGGTTAAAACAGCGGCTCGAACGCAGTGGCCTGCGTAGCATTAATCCTCTGGTTGATATAGGTAACTATGTCATGCTTGAGCTGGGTCAGCCAATGCATATGTTTGACGAAGATAAAATCTCCGGCAAACTGATCGTGCGCCGTGCCCATGAAGGTGAAACACTGGAATGTCTCAATGATAAAACCGTAACTCTAAGCAGTAACACATTGGTAGTAGCTGATGAAAAACAGGTTCTGAGTATTGCCGGATTAATGGGTGGTGTTGACAGCTCAGTAACAGACAGTACGCGTAATGTTGTGATTGAAAGCGCATGGTTTACCCCGGATATCATTGCCGGAAAAGCACGGCAGTATGGGTTCGGTTCAGATTCATCATTCCGTTTTGAACGCGGAGTAGACTTTAATTTACAACAACAAGCCATTGAACGGGCAACTACGCTGATAAAAGAAATCTGTGGCGGTGAAATTGGTGCAATTACAGAAGCAACCGGTAATCTGCCTGCAGTTAAACAGGTAAAAGTACGTACAGCAAGAGTAGCAAAAGTATTAGGCGTTGCCATTGATTCAGCCAGAATTGCCATTATCCTGCAGCATTTAGGACTGGAGCCACAAGCTTGTGAAGATGGCTTTATTGTTACCTCACCCAGCTTCCGTTTTGATATTGAAATCGAAGCCGACTTGATAGAAGAAATTGGCCGCGTGTATGGTTATGAAAATATTCCCAATGATCATACCAATGGCAAATTGAATATGGTAGCTTTGCCGGAAACACAAAAGCCACTGTTTAGTGTTTACCATCAACTGGCTAATAGCGGCTATCAGGAAGTAGTCAGCTACGCATTTGTAGAAGAAGCATGGGAACGCGATCTGGCCGGTAATACTGATCCGATTCGTTTACTAAATCCGATAGCAAGTCAGCTCAGCGTTATGCGCTCTACTCTGTTTGGCGGCCTGATTGAAATATTACACAATAATCTGAACCGTAAACAAAACAGAGTACGATTATTTGAAGTAGCACGTGTATTTCATAAACAAAACCAGCAATATACACAAACCACAAAAATTGCTGGTCTGGCTTATGGTTCTGTCTTTCCTGAGCAATGGGCAGTACCCACTCGCAACACCGATTTCTATGATGTCAAAAATGATGTTGCAGGCCTGTTAAGTGCGCATAAAGTAAATTATCGCGCGGCACAGCATCCTGCACTCCATCCTGGCAGAACCGCTGAAACTATCATTGATAATAAAGTAGTTGGTGTTATTGGTGAATTGCATCCGCGCTGGACACAGAAATACGACCTGCCCTTGTCGCCTATTTTATTTGAGCTTGATTTAAGTGCTGTTCTGGCACAAGCCAGGATTACTTATCAGCCAGTATCTAAATTCCAACCGGTACGGCGTGATCTGGCCTTTATCATCTCCGAACAAACTACTGCTGAAGAGCTGATCAATGTGTTGTCTACTGTGAAACATCCAGCCATTCAGGAAATATCTGTTTTTGATGTTTATCGCGGTAAAGGTATGGCGGAAAATACGAAAAGTCTGGCGGTCAAAATTATTTTACAAAGTACAGAACAAACCTTAACTGATGAAGAAGTTGAAGAAATAATGACAAAACTCATTGATACAGCAGCCACAATTGGTGCACAATTACGTACTTAAAAAATTCAAACTGGGCAATTTGCCTAGTTAAAAATTTACATACTTGAAAACAAAAACTAATTTAGGGATAATAATGCCCTCTTTAATGAAAGAAATTCTGATATGACGCTGACAAAAGCTGAACTTGCTGATATTCTAGTTGAAAAAGTTGCCGGCATGAGCAAACATGATGCCAAAGAAATTGTTGAACTATTCTTTGAAGAAATTCGCAGTACTCTTGAAAAGGGCGAACAAATTAAAATTTCCGGCTTTGGTAATTTCCAGTTGCGTGATAAACCGCAACGTCCGGGACGTAATCCCAAAACTGGGGAAGAAGTACCTATTTCTGCCAGACGCGTTGTTACTTTCCACGCATCACAAAAATTAAAAGGTATGGTTGATCACTATAATGGAAAACAAGCCTAAGCAGTTGTTACCCATACCAGCACAGCGGTATTTTACTCTCGAAGAGCTATGCCGCCTTGCAGACATCAGTGCCGAGCAATTCTCTGTCTGGCAACAGACACATGGCATTATTGTAGGCTATGGCGGTAAGCACTATACCCGTGCTGATGTGATTAAAGTCAGACAATTGCGCGACAGCTTTACACCATATATAGACCCATTTACACGTAATCAGGTAGATGCTGATGGTAATCCCGTCATTAATGCACTGGAAACCCGTCAGCAAATTGAAAAAGTAGTAGATAACCTGAATAGTGTACTTGCTAAGTAATACGATTACTTTTATAATCGCTTCCTTTACAAAGTCGGAGTGTGGCGCAGTCTGGTAGCGCACTTGCATGGGGTGCAAGGGGTCGAAGGTTCGAATCCTTTCACTCCGACCAAAATAAATAAAAATACAGCCAGTCAGGCTGTATTTTTATTTTAACAATTTCACATATCGTTCGATACTGAATAAATTTATTATCGAAATACTCTAACCGCCTCATCACCATCAAATGTAGTAGAAAACCGAATATAACCAACCTCTTTTAATTGACATAATAATTCATAGGCAATAATAAAATCCGAAGATTTATTTTCAACCATCTGAATTTGCAAAGCCTGTACACGCGGTTCATATTTTAATAAAGTTAAAGTGATATATTTCTGCAATACAGACAAGCTGGAGGGTAAATGACGATAAATAATGCTTAAATCAGGTAACCCGTAATCAGGTATATGTTTCACACTTCCTCGACGCGTATTTAATATGCGCTCGATATTATTCATAACACTATAAATATAGCGTTCTTTAGGATCCAGACTATCAAACGGAACATCTCCAGAAAAATTTAAAGTAATTTTTTCCAATAAAGACGCATCAATCATAATAAATTTATTTACGCTTTCATAATATGAAATAATTATTTAGGTTTATTTAGTAAATAACCATCAGAATATTTTACTATTAGTACATCAATTATTTATGACATACTACACACTACTTCTTGACATCAGGTAATATTTTTTGCACCTTCTTCCCTATATTTTCCTGAGCTTTTTGTTTACCCTGCTGTTGCAATTTATCCAGCTGTTCCTGCATAGCCTGCTGAGCTTTTTTGGCCAACTCCTCCTGTTTTTTCTTTTCTTTTGATGCTTTTTTCTCCGCTTTCTCTGTTTTTTTCTGTGCTTTCTCTGCTTTTTTTTGCTGCTTAAGTAAATCCTTAACCTGTTTTTTAGATTTTAACTGAGCCTGAGCACCGTCCACCAGAATATAATTATTTCTAAATAATTTTAAATTATCTATAGGAATTAGTATTTTCCATGTTTTATTATCAGACTCTGGTTTATTAAAGAAAAACACTAATCCAAGATATTGTGTTTTACTATCTATATCTCCTTTTATATTCTGTGTATCAAAAGGATAAATCATACGTATATCTTTTTTTACCAGTTCGTCAGCAAGAGCATTGTCTGAATTAGTAAGTAAATCATAATAACTTGCCTGATTAAATAGATTATCACTATTTAACTGAAAGATTGCCATTCTGAAAGTATTTTGCTGTGAATTATCGGTCTGATTTAAAAGATGCGCAGAAACCACCCTGAAATCATAATGATAATGTTTTAACTCAACTGCATCTTTACCTACCTTGCGTGCATCCTCATAGCCTTGTTGCAATAATCCACAACCAGATAATCCTGCTAGTAAAATTAATACAGCCAAGAAACGAAAATTCATCTATAACACTCCAAGAAAAATCGAAAATAGCATACCGGTTTCTGGCTGACCAGCAGTAACACCAGCTCTGAGTTGCTGGGGATTACTACCATTTAATTGTGCCTGTGGTAATAAGTCGGCATTGATTTTCGCTACCAGCTCTACATCCAGAGTACATCCCACATATTTCCTGATTAAGGTCTTCAAAACCGTTCTCAAAGGCTGATCTTCATAAAGTAAATTTAATATTGCATAATCATTAAGTTGTACAGATACTCTTATTCGGCTGTTGGCATCGTACAAAAAGCGGCCCAGCACTGCAGTATCAAAAGCTATTCCCTCACCTATGGATCGTTGCGGTACAGGATATCTAACAGCAATAAACTCATCTATAACTACTTCACTGGCGGCAGGAAGTACATAATGAACAATTTCTTTTAAACCAAAAATATTTTTATTTTTTTTATTTAAATTTTTTATAACACCAAGGTAATAACGCGGGTCAATATCTAATTTGCTCTTACCGTGAATTAATGTCAGAAATGCCCGAGAAAGACTATCTGAAGCATCAGGTTGAAACTGAAATTCATAATGAAAACGTTTCCATATCTGATAAAATATAGTCATCATACGGTGATGGAACATATCCAGAAAAGCTACTAGATTTTCCATACCATCTTTTTTTTCAGCACCTTCTGCTATCAACCAGTTTGGCATAACACCGTCAGTACCGATTAATCCCATGAAAGTAGTAAAGACTACTGGTAGCTTGTAATCATATACAGATTCAGGCAAAGCATGCTTTAATTCACTGGCAGGAAAACCAAGATAAGGCCATGCACAAAATTGCAGCGTCAGTTCACTATCACTCTGCAAATCAGGTACGCGTAAGTTAACCTGATGCGACTCCAGTAAATGACAAAACTGAAAAAAATTATAGGCTTCTGGCGCCAGCATTAATCGATTGAATAAACTGGCATTCATAAAATTTTTTCATCCACGCTTACTGGCCAGCTAAAAATCATTGCTTCTGGCTGCAATATGACATTTACCTTTATAGCCAGATTTAATTGTGCATAAGCTATTAAATAACAGTTCAGTACATAAGCAAATAAAGCAGCATCTGCTTCATTGATAAATCCGGTACTATCCAGTTCGATATCAATTACTAGGCATCTAATCATCATACCATGATGCATAATATGTTGAATTTCAGTTTGAACAGAGCTAATAGCTGCTATATTTTTTTCATTTGCTGCTGCTGTTGACCAGTTCAATAAGCGCAAGCTATTTTTCAGGGTGCCGGTATCTAAGGTAGCCAGATAATTATTACTCATCTCAAACAATAACTGCCATTGCTGATTTTTATAATCAGGCGGATAATGTAAAGCAGTAGGTATCATTACCATCTGAGCATTTTTTACGCCTAGCACAGGTGAATGCAGGCTTAGTATTTTATTATATTTAGTTATCTGACGAGGCAGATTACCATTAGCACCAAGAATACTGATAGAAAAAATCTCTTCTTCTCCGGATTGCATTTCACCACTAAAAGTAATGAAATTATCATATTTATTACCGATTCCCTGACGTGTACGGATATAATAATAAGGTCTGTCCTTTTCAAGAATACTTAGCTGACGTTTGCCGTGCTTAAACTCATTAAAGGGCAAATAATACTTTCTGTTACCACTTATCTGACTAAATGACTCCACTTCGGTAACCCCACACACAGTTACCTGATCTGGAACTGAAAACATAGGTGATAGCCTATACTCAGTATGCAAAGGAGAACGCACAACCGGTTCTGCCTCCAAATCAAACAGATTAATTACAGGTACACAAAACAATTTTAAATAATTGCGGTTAAATACCAGCTCCAGAGGAAAATCGCGATTTAAATGAAAATTTATCAATAATTCATGTTTATCATTATTGAAATCTTTTCCACTCAGATTATTTAATTGAAAAAAAAGAAACTTTTCTTTAAAGAGAAAATATTCCATCAATAAATTATGTTCATTTGCCTGATAGTTCTGCAACCATGTAACTGAATTATAATTAAAATTTGTTCGATGCAGTTTTATTTTATCGCTGATAATGTTTAAATTTTCATCAACAGTAATATGTGACAAATAATTTATTAAGTAATGATAAATACTCAGTCTGGTTTCTATTTCACCAACAAGATGAAATTTGAGGGAAAAATTATCCGGTAAGCGAATATTCTGACCCGCGTCTGTTTGACGTAGCTGCAAACGTAACTGAATAACTGATTGCCCGAGATCATTGTGAACAAGACGGAAATCATTTATTTCAACAGGATAAATATCAACTGATTGAGTTGTCCGGTACTCACACGATATACCTGTATCAGAATCAACAGCAGTCTGCAATATTAAACCTGCGGGAATATGCTGATCATTCGTATAAATCTCTTCATTTAACATTAATTGCACTATCGACATGGAGGCAATAGGCTGAAGATGATGTGGCCACAGCAATGCTAATGAGCTTTCAGTTAACTCAGGCATATCATCATCAATTTTTTGATACAATTTTGCAGTTAAAAAAGCAAATCCTTCAAATAGCCGCTCAACCATCGGATCCCGCTCAAGAGAATCCTGCATTTTTAAATACTGTGCTGCATCAGGATGAACCTCTGCAAAATCCTGTCCAGCCTCTTTCAGATAACGCATTTCCGCTTCATAATAACGCAGAATATTGTCTTTTTTTTCCATATTTTTCACTTACCTATACAATAATTGATGCGCCAGAAACGGATTGAGTAATACCAGCTCTTTTTTCAGCTCTTCAACTTGCCCAGCTATAAACTCTTTATTACTCCCCTTTACAGTAATAAATTTCTGCTGTAAAAGTTTTAATAACTCTTGTTTAATTTGGAATGTTAATTTTTTATTCCATTCAAATAAAGGTTGCTGTGAAAAAGGCTGATTAAGCTTTTCCAGCAAAGATATTGCAAATTCTGATTTGCCACTTTTAATAGCTAATCGGGCAAGTAAAAATTGTTTGTAATATAACTGCTCAAGCCCTTCATCAAATTGCACAGTAGACAGCCATTCCATAGTTTTATCAAAACCCTGCTCTGCCAGAATTACAAATGCCTGTGCGTCAATATCTTCGGTTGATGTAAGCTTATTATCGGAAGACAATTGCATTTCTTCTACATTTTGTTGCTGAAAACGTGCATGAACGGCAATCCAGTCTAAAGCCTCGCCGGAAGCAAAAGGATGATTATCATTAAATGATAATGTTTCGAGTCCGGGTACACGGTTAAGCAGAAAAGCCATATCACTGCACAGCATATCAGCCCATACATTTGCTTCAGGTGCCAAATGCTGCATTGCATTCCAGCTCAGATATTGCAAATCAAAATAAAAATGATTGGAAGCCTCCATAAAACCAGCATGGCATTGTTCTAATAATCCGCTCCACTCCTTACGCTGATACAATGTCTGTAAGCGGTTTATCAGTTCCTGTCTCGGAGGAGGAATTTTTGTCAGTCCGTCCTGATGCAAAGGTAACTGTTCAAGCATATCCCACCGGAACTGACGCAACAATCTGTATGATGCATAGGGTTTCTGCTCTTTATCGGCAATGAACTGCCCTACAGTTTTCATTGTCTGCATCAAATCCTGAAAAGAACGTAAAATTACTTCATCATTATCAGTACTATTACTCTGGTTTGAATTATTATCAGTAGTTAGTGAATCAGCTTGATTAATAGCTGCCTGAGTTTCACCAACAGGCACAGGTAATAAGCTGAGCAAGCCATTGAGCTCATCTACTGTCGCTTCAAATTGTGCAGAAAAATTTTCCTGAATCAGCTCACATAATATGGTAATTACCTGATATTCGTTTGATGATAATGTACTTTGGCACAATAAAAATGCATCTTCCATTTTTGTGCCGCCCAGCCAGCGAAGCATCGTTTTAATAAGGGTGATACGTTGGGGCTGAAAAGTAGGCGTATATATTGCCTGCATTCCATATATTAATAATAAACCTTTAATCAGTCCCTGAAAGGCTTCACGACGAAACAATACATAAGTCAGATATACCGCTACGCGAATATCCTTACCTACGTTCTGGCAAAGATAATTGGCCGCGTCTTCAATTTTACCCAGCTGAATATCACTGACCTTTTCCAATTCCTGTCGGATATCCAGAAAAGAATCGTGATGTGTAACATCTTCCATCTCACCTTCCACAGGAACAAGAAGATATTCAATACTATCCCATAAAGGTTTTATATCTTCATAGATTTTCCGCTTCTGGAGAACTTTCAGTGCTGCACTAATTTGCATCTTGATCCACCTTGAAAACCTGTTGCGGCAAACTCGCCCCTTTTAACTTCAATAATGTAATCAGGTCGTTAGTTTGTAAATTCTTTAGATTCATTTCTACAACCCTATTTTTTATTGTCCACTTAAGATGATAAGTATCATCATCATTTTTGCGTGCCTGGGCCTTTTCAAGTAAACGCAAAATACTCAAATCACCAACTACTTCAAGCTGAGCAGTCTTATCTGTCACATCAGACCACTGAATTGAAGCCTTTTTATCGGTACTATCACTAACAGACCAATTCACTTTATGCCAGAAAGATTTTTCATTATAAAATTGAATTTTCTGTTTATTAAAATTAAATGTAATCTGTTTAACTTCGGGAGTTGGCAATGGCATTATTTCAAAAGAAGCGGTATTTGAGCCATCTGAAACAAATTCTAGTAACTGATTTAATTCATTTAAACCAGTTACAAACTGATCATCAATCTGAACCTGATCCATTACAGCAGGATTAACAATCCACTGATTACCAACAAGATTCAAAATTTTATTTAAATATTGCTGATTAAACTGTGCAACAACACCCTTTTGCGGATCAATAAATTTCTGTAATTCAGGCAAAGAGACATCGAGATTGCTGGAAGGATTCAGTGGATAACGATTAGCAAAACGAGAATTCCATTGCGAAACCACCATCTGCTGCCACAATGCATTAATATTGTTTAAAGCCGGAAGCAAAATTGCTTTTTTAGCATCAGCAAAAGGATAAGTAAGCAAAGTGTGCCCGATATCCTGCCATTCTTCTCCCAGATTAGCTACTTGTAAATTAATAGATTCTTCAGCTTTAGCCAGATTAGAACCATCATCACTATTCAAAATAGTATTGAAAGAAAGTTGTGAAGCAGAGGCCTGATTATTAGCCCCCTGAACTTTCTGTACTTCAAGATACATAGCCAGCAGATTTTCTTGATACTGATCCAGTTTACGGCTGGGTTGTTTATTCCTGTCTTCAACTGTTTTAATCAAATCTACAATTGGTTCAAATTCCTGTAAAACTCCTTTACCTTTTTCAGTCCGGTCTTCGGGATATCCGATACTGGCATTAAACTGAATGGCTGTTAGTAACTTAACAAGTACTGAATTCTTTTTATCTGAATATTTTTTCAAACGATCCATCTGTTTATTCAGACCAGTAACCGGTACCCACTGTATACCAGATAAAAATTGTGTCCATGCTTCAAAATAATCCTGCTTGTACAATGCCATTATCTGTTTACGGATATCCGTATTTTCGTTGCTTTCCTCAGACTCATTCAGCACCCATGAACCATTTTTAAAATGTTCAGGATTAAGTTTATCAATTTCCGGCTTAAACCATTCGTTCCATGCACGTGCAGTAAATGCACCATGCAATTTATTCTTATTTGTCCAGAATTGAGTGCTATCTTTGCCAGCCAGCTGCACTAAATCAATATCCCTATATTTCTCTAATGCAGAATCCAGCAAATTCTGATAAATAACGACATCTTCCTGCTGCTGATTAACAATATTATTCAATACTCCCCGACTTTCTGCCACCAAAGCAGAATCTTCACTCAGAAACCAGCTTCGATGCTTCATCATATTCCGGGTATAAAATCTGAATATATTCTGAGCAGCATCGGCTTTTTGTAAGCCTTGTGTCCGATATAGGCGTGATAAATAATCACTTAGAAAAATATTATCCAGACGTTTAGGTCGACGTAACATTAAATATGCTTTCAGAGCATTAAAACCTTCGTCCAAAGCAACTGCATTACTGGTTTGTTCTGCAATTTTCTCTGTTTCCGCCGCATTTGTTTCAATTACGTTAGGTAAAGTCTGAAGCTGCTGTAAAGAACTCAGAACCAGAATAATCTGTTGATCAGCGGGTTTTATCAGCCATTTTTTTGCAGCATTACCATAAGTTACAAATGCTTTATTCAGCAAAATATCATCATGATTGAATCCAAGACGACGGTAAAATGGTTTCGGAACATTATTTATTAATGCAATATGATGTTGTAAACTGAGTATAGAATTAATCGCATTGTTGCTGCCCGAAGATTTATTCACGCTGGTGATTTGGTTTCGGAATGACTGTGCCTGCCTGTAATTACTGGTAAAAGCATACAGAATCATTAAAAAGGTTACAGTACAGATTACCAGACCGGCTTTGGCCAGTCGCTGAGTAGCGGGCTGTAGAATCAATTTAGCAGGTTGCTGATTTAACTGCTCTGCCACCATCGCCCATGTTTCCCACCAGTTACTCTGTTTAGCCTGTATAGCCATACCAGTAAACCAGGGTTGCTGCTGTTCAGAATAATTTTCAGCCGGATTTAATTTAGTAATAGCAATGGAATCAATCAGAGACAAAAACTGTCTGTCCCGGCTTTTTAAAAAAGCCTGAATAAATAAATCCTCAGCTTTAATTTTGATATCTGAAACAATATTTTCTGTTGGCAATGACCAGGTAAAAACCTGATTAAGAGGAAATTTATTTAAATCAATCTCACTTTGAAATACATGGATAAACGGAATTTTCCAGTTTAACAGCTGATAAAATTTTTCCAGCCAGACTGAAGTAGTATCGTGAGTAACCGGAGTTTTGTTACTTTTCATATCACGCAATATTATTAATCCATCAAAAGGACAATGATATTTGCCGCGAAAAGCCGGTATGGATTCAATTTCATCCACATCATTAATCAATACCAGATAAACATTGTCAACCTGTACCCACCCTGTACGCTGTAGCTGCTCACTCACGTCGCTGAAAGCATCCGGTTCACCATGTACTGCAAGAATATAACAGCGATTTAAAATAGATAAAGGATATTTCTGATCCAAATAATTCTGAAAAGCCACCAAATTCTGCTGTGCAGGACTTTCACGTGTATATTTCGAACGCTCAATAAAGCGGATTGTCCGTTCCTGCCCGTCAATAACCACAAAAATACGCCAGAATAATGGCAGTATAATGCAGAGAAATAAACCGGCCAGTGCCAGTATTATCAAATGAAATTTATGATTTTGCAGCCATTTTTTATCATAATACCAATATAAAAATGCAGTTAATCCGCAGATAAGTATCAACCAGAGGAAACTGCATAATAACCATAATTTGAGAATTTTAGGGCGCTGGGTAATTTTCTGATTCACCTGCGCTAATTTGGATAATTGGCTATTTACACGTGAACTGAATTGTCTTAACGGGTTCCACCTTAACATAAACGCGCCTGTAATTGAATTTTACTTAACCTGGGAAGCAGGTATTATCTTTTCTTTATGATTAAATAGTACTACATAGGAATGTTTATGCGCCTGATAAACTGCCAGCAGCAATTGCATCCAGTCACTCGTATACTGTAATTTTTGAAAAAAATCCGGTTTATCTATACTATACGGCAAGATTTCATAATCTTTTGCAGTTAAATCTTCAGTCAATTCTTTTATTTCCGGCTGAGTTACTTCTTGTGCATGGCTTTCAATCTGGAAACCAGAAACTTTTTCAGTCATGGCTGTAAAAAAATAATCCTGATCCATACGCCACATTTGTGTATCAAAAGCTCGCTGTATTTTTGCTATTTTTCCTTTTCGGGCAAAAATCATTGCCAGATACAATTCAAACTCAGGCTGACACTCAAACCCGAGTAATAGAATTTTTTGATAAAGTTCTTCCTGAAAACGGTCAATAATCCAGTTTAAATCCTCAAACTTAACATAATAATCCGGTACCGCCGGACAATATCCGCCTTCAGCAATAACAAGCTCCCTAAATACCAGCCAGCTTTCTCTGTCTGCTGCCCATAGCCATAAATACTGTGTATATTGTTCAGTAAAATATTCTTTTGAAGATAATATCTGAACCAGTTGTGATAAAACAATATGCAAACGGTCAGAATAAACAGAAGAATTGCTCTGAACCGGTATTTCCATACTCATTGATTCAAATACAGATTTCTGCCGCTCTTCTGGAGACAGTCCTAGATATGTATAAAAATCGGAAGCATGATTTAACTGGCCGCAGTGCAATATTACCTCTTCCAGTACCATATATTCCGACCAGTACTTTTGATTATTCAAAATTTTTTCATTATAAACAAACTGATTATTACGCTGGTAAATTAACCATAACTGATACCAGATACAGCGCACCAGCAGAAGTAAAGTTACTATTACAACTGCCGGCATTACAGATATCATCCACTTTTGCCAGTGTACTGTGATTTCCAGTCCGAAATGGGTAATAATTGAATCTGCATATTTTTTATTAATACCAATTGCCAAAGCATATAAGGCCAGCCACGCAAGCCAGCGAACTGGTCTTGGCGGCAGCCATGTAGTCTGACGTTGTATACTATTCGTAATCATGCCAGCCTAAATAATCTAACATAATATCCATAGGCGGTTTTTTACTCTTTACCTGATGCAGGGCTTTAAAAACCACTTTACCCTGCTCAATTTCCGCTTTGGTCATTTTGGTTTCAACTACAGCAAGATTATGCGGTGCTTCTCTGTCTTTAAGAATCGCAGCACTGGCAAACAAAGCCCATGCAACAGAAATATTTTTGGGTAGAATTTCGCCATTAAGGGCCATCACCCCCAGATTGTTCATGGATTTGCCGTCACCTCTGTTCAGACCATTAAAATAATAGCCCATCGCCTTACCCCAATCCTTTTTTACACCTAATCCGCGCTCATACAATACGGCGAGATTACCATTGGCTTTTACATTGCCTTTTTTTACAGCCTGTTCATAATATTTTGCTGCGGTAGCATAATCCTGCGGTACACCCAAACCCATTTCATACAGCGTACCCAAACTGTTATATGCCCGTGCATCATCATTTTCATTAATGGCTTTCTGAAATAAAACTAAGGCTTTATCATATTGCCGGTTTTGAGCAGCAGCAGCGGCATCATCATATGTACCCGCCCAGGCCATTTGTATCAAAGCAAAGCATAAACAAAATGCTGTCAATATACGTCGTAACATCTTTCAGCCTTTCCTATATAATTTTCTGCAAATTATTCCTAAAAAACTGAACACGTTCTTCCTGGCTTAAAATCAATCTGGTATCAGCTTCCGCAGCAAGGACATATAGCTGGTTAATTAACATCCTTTCACCGCCATACTCATCTGCATCCAAAGCAATACCATAATTACGCCGGTAATTATATGCATCAGCCCATAACAACAAAGTATCATACTGTTTTTCAGTAAAAACAAAACCATTTACATCAAATTCATTCTGATCACACTGCGGATAATCGGCCTGATAAATTACCCACTCTCCGGAATCATCAACAAAAAACCAGCGCAACATATATTGATGCAGCCAGTTTTTTTGTGAATTTGTTAACACCATGTTAACCGGATCAAACATATCTGGTGCATAAAATCGAAGTAATCCCTCTTTTTTACCCCATTTCACTTGCATGGCACGGCGAAGATGAACTTCTAAGGTACCAAAAGGATAGTTGCTGTTGAAAGCCAGCAAGCGATTATTCATATGAGTAATTTCACATATTTTTTCCAGTATTTCCCGATGGTTTTCATTCCTGATATCAAGTGCCAGCAACAGCGGCCCTTCTTCCTTGATATGAGATTCGGGTGTTTGCTCAAATAGCAGAGAATACTGCAATGCCGGCTGCCAGTTTTCTATGGCAGCCAGAAGAGGATAGTCACAAGTACATAAATCGATAATCAGAAAAAGAGTTTTCTCATCAGTCTCATTAGTAAAATTGATAAATTGTGCCAGCACGTCACGATAAGTATTCATTGATTATCTCTCTACAATGCCAACACCTTGTGCACGTGCCTTGCGCAAGCACTCAAGACAAACTGAACCAGGTAATTCCGGTAACGGGAAATTACCGCCCTGTGGCCCCTGAAACTGATGATTACCTTTATATTCAATCGGACCGGGGCTATACAGGCTGATTTTTCCACCTTTAATTTCTATATAAGCACCACCGCTGGCCAGCTTGATACCGCTTTTTGCATTAACCAGTACCTCATCACCTACAGACTGAACAGAGATTTTTTTCGCCGCAGTAATTTCCACTGCGCTACCATGTGAAGCCAGACGCGCAGTTTTCTTGCCGGCTACCAGATTTAAATCTTCTGTCTGAGCCAATACCTGTACAGATTTGACGGCAGTTTGTGTAATGTTTTCACCTGCACCGGTAAATACATCTTTACCTGCCTGCTGATGAATATCCTGACCAACACTGTTAAGAATAGATTTTGGTGAAACCTGCGCCATTCCGGCGACTGCACTGGTTAAAATAACCGGTTTTTCCAGATAAGCACAGTTTTCACCTAAATCAGATAATGTCTCTAATCTGGGTTTGAGTGAAGTATGCTTGGCTGTCACGTCGGCAAGATGACTGGCCTGACTGAGTGCACCTTCAATTTCTTTGACTGCTACCGTACGATCCATTTGCATGCCGTTGGCGGCAGCCTGATTTTCAGTAGTCAGATATAATGCTCGTGCAGAACGCACAGCTCCCCAGCCATCAGTTCGCAGCTCAAAACCTTCTCCACGCTTATCCCGTCCGCTGTCTACCAGATGCCCCAGATTAAGCTGGGTTTTATGGTACTCAGTAGCCATTTTGATATGTTCATGACCGCTGAGGTCTTCCATGCGGATTTTATTATTTGCCCAGGTACGAATTACATTACGGGTACGCCATGTATTCGGAACATGATCCGGCTGAGTGCTGGTATGTAAAACGCCAATAATATACGGCCGGTCGGGATCACCGTTCTGAAAAGCCAGCTGTACTTCTGTACCTACATGCAGCGGAAAATGCTGCCCGTACTGCCCGCCCGCATAAGGCTTAGCCAGACGAATGGGTCTGCTTTCACCACCCGGCTGCCAGCCATCCATATCCAGATTAAACTTAACGATATAACGGCCCATCTCGTCAACCCAAGCATATGGCCCCTGGCCGGCATCACAGATGGTTCCCGGTATTGTCCCGTCTATAATCGGGTGCTTAATCGGCTCCGGACGCCACTGGCTGTCTGAGGGTATAGCGGAGAATGAATTAATGTAATCTTCATCGCGCGCACCAGAATGGTGAACACTGACCAGCAGCCACTGACGAATATTGCCTACTCTGGCATCAGAGGAAAATCCCATGGTAAAACCGGGAGCAAAGCTCTGAACATTACTTTTACCAGTGGCAAGAATATGGCGGGATACAGAATGCTCATGCAGAATTCGGGCATATTCCTGCGCCTGCCCGCTATCTTTATGATGAAAAAATCCGTAGATATAGGGCTGACCAAATGCAGCAGGCTGCTGCTCATTAAAACCGGCTTTGCCTAGCAGACTGTTATTGGCATCTCGGTAGTTATAATCCTTAATCTGTACACTTTCATACTGAGCTTTATAGCTTACATGAAATTCGGAAACAGAATATTTTGCTGTCAGCCCCTGCATTAACTGCTGTTTCAGATTATCCCTGATACCTTGTGCCGTAGCATTCACATCAAATGAAAGCTGCGCTTCCAGTTTGCTCTCCAGCCCGTCCAGATCACTTTCTAAACCAGCATCCGGTTTGAATGGTAACGCCTGCTGCCGCAGCTGGATATAATGGCTTACATCATCAGATACGGAAATTACCTCATTGGAAGCCGTTTGTGTAAAGGTAAACCATAATCCTTCACGAGCCAGTACACGCTTAATAAATGCATAATCGGTTTCCCGATACTGCATGCGATGTTCATAGCGCGGTAACGAACGGGATGATTTCAGCAGAAAATCTTCACTGGCAAAACCATGATGACGCAGAATTTTCTCAACAATACTCAGTGCCGTCTCATTCTGAAACAGCCTTGTGGTAGTAATACGGTTCAGTAAAGCCAGGCGGGGCACAATAGTAAATCGATAGCAGGTTTCATCAGCACTGGTTGCTATTTGTTCCGCACTCTGAATAACACCATGCCAGCGCCGGTTGTCAGAATCATCGAGCTGCTGCCGGGATACCTGCATCACTCCGCTCCAGTCAATATCCGGAGCCATCTCAAACATTACACGCTGATGAATAAAATTTTCCAGAGGTAAGTCAGCAGCCATATGCGTTGCTTCAAGCTGTAACACGTAATAATCATCCAGCTTTTCTTCCAGATTGAATCTTCGCACCGAAAACTGGTCAAAATTAGCCAGATTTGCGTTCAGTTTCAGATAATAACGCTGTTGCATTTAATCACCCTTTATTAAACCTTTATACATGACTGACAGTTCTGTTTCCGTATCAGCCGATATAGTGCTGATACGGAAAAATATTCCCGCATACAGGTTGCTGGCTACAAAATTTAAAAAATCAATACAATTGAAAATATATATTTACTCAATTTATATACAGTCCAGTCTGCCGTATACTGCCAACTATATTCCCGCATAAAATTTAAAAGCAAAACAAAAATATAATATCAGATTCAATCTGCACTTGTTCACAGATTCGGTTAGTTTTCACAGCAGCCAGCCAAATCCGGTTTGAATCTGAAATTACTTTTCAGGATTATAAGATGTAAATATTTTTGAAATTTACATATAACTGATTTAATAATTTTAACACAAAAATACTTATTTTATATATAAATCAACTTTTCAGTTATTTGTGCAACACTATTCATCATTTTGCTTCTTATAATTCAAAACCAAATCAAATAATATACTTTCACCTTTGCACAGTTTTATCAGACCGGCAGAGAAATAATCATGCCGGTCGTAAGCCTCAGACAAGCCAGCTTTCCAGCACTTTGGCCATTAGCTGCAAACGGTATTTCGGTAATGATTGCAATTCAGCCGGAACATTTCCGCTGCGCAGTTGCTGTACCAGCTGAATAATTTCTGTCTGGCTGCGGTTAGCAATATTTTCCGGTAAGAATTCATTCAGCTCCAGATCCGACATTCCCATACTGTTTAGTGTAGTTTTGCTGATGTTATTTACTGCCTGGTCAGCAATATCACCCTGCGCATTTCGGTAAAAGACCTGTGCAAGCGTCTGCGGATCATTGACGCCATTTTGCATAAGCGATACGGTAGCCTGAGTCTGCTGCAGCAGATTTTGCTGATATTGAGCAATCTGATTACTCAGATAATCTGCCATAGATTGCGGATTAATATCCGCCAGTTGCTGTTGCGCCGGTAATACATTTACCAAACTGCCATTCGGAACCGTTATATTTCCGGCTTGTATTGCATTTTGAGCTCCATTTAAAGCCTGACGGGCTTTATCCAGATTACTGAGATTGTTTAGATTTAATCCATTCACCAGTTGCGGATCAAGCTGTTTGAGTAATTCCTGAGCATGCTCCAGCGCACTGGCGTCCCCGCTCGTACCTGACGATTCCAGTAATGATTGCAGCTGATTAATATTTTTATCAATTTTGCTAATCATTGTATTTAGCTGTTGTTCAAGCTGAGCGGCTGTTTCGGCACCGCCAGCCTCGGCCTCATTGGCTTGTGCTTCGCTTGCCTTAGCCATTGCTGCTGCCTGGCTTTGTGTTAATTCAGCCTGTTTCTTTTGTTTTTCAGCTTCGGCAGCTGCTTTAAGCGCAGCCTTTTGTTCCTCCAGCAGCTGGCGAATCTGCTGCAGATTTTTTATTGTTTCATCGCCATATTTTGCTATTTCCTGAGTAATCTTATCTGCAAAATCACGTCCGTTCCATTCAGTCAGTTTTTCATGGGCTTCTTTTATCTTCTGAATTGATTGCTGCGAATTCTGATACAGATTATAAATATTTTTAATATTTTTACCGTTAAGTATAATTTTTCCGGTATCAGGATTGACTGCAATCGCATCAAATCCGTTAATCAGTGCTTCATATGCTTTGCGTTCATTCTCTGTTACAAAAAATTCAGGATTATTAAGCCCTAACAAAATATAAGCCGGATTACCATAGCGGATAGACATATAAGCACTGCGAGCAAGACCGGCGATACCAATAAGATTATTCTGCAACATCAGCGGTGTAATCTGTTTATTAGACGTTGAACCACTGAATACAAGCCGGTGTGCAAAATAACTGGTAAACGGTTCGCGGTCATTCAATATTGAATGCATATATTTGGCACGCGAATCATGAATCTGTTCGTCAAACAGCGTAACTATTTTTCCGAATGTTTTGGAATACTGCTCCGGTGTTTTTTTAATTTTATCCATTAATACCGTTACATCACGCTTATCTTTGCTATTAAGTCGCTCCCAGACACTGGATAAAATTGCCAGAGCATTATCCTTGCCGGATACCTTTTCCGGCTTTTTGCCAGACTTATCTTTTGCGGCTTCCGCTTTTTTCTTATCCTTATTAATTTTATCTTTTACTCTGTCTAATATAATGCCTGTAGCTACAGCACCAATATCCAGATTTTCAAACAGCCCGTCAAAAATAGAACCAGACTTATCCTTTTTATTAGATGATACTATCGGCGGTGTTGCTCCTGCTGCTACCGGATCACCTTCAAATCCATCATCCTGAGAAGGAGGCGGAGGCGGAGCTTTTTTTTCATTTTTTGCCGGATCTCCAAAATAAAGCTTATCGCCTTCTTCATGTATATTTTTAAACTCAGCTGCCTCATCAACATTATTGAGCATATAAATACTGCCGGCAAAAGTTTTCATTAAGAACCCTAATGACAGGAAAGATTCAAAACGAAATTCATGCAGATAATCTGCTTTGAATTCTTTGGCACTTTCCAGCATATCCCAACCATCATTCACCGGATCATAATTTTTATTAATCATGCCATTTAAAAAATCATCGCGTTTTTCTGCCGGTATGTCTCCCAAACCGGCCTGCTGCCATAATTTATCATCATCAGCAATTGAATCGGATGATACCGGCACTAAACCACCGGAGGCCTTAGAAAGTTTTTCGTTTGCCTCTTTGCGCCCCTGAGCAATGATTTTTTCCCGTGCGCTAACCTGTTCAGCATCTTCTTTTTCTCCCGCAGATCCTTTTTTGCGTGTAATGGCGAGACCCAGAAATGTAGCATAGCCATCTATTCCATCCTTAACCCAGCGCAGAATCCGCCAGGCCGTAATATGATGAACCTGCTTCTGCAAACTTTTCGTGATATTGTCGAGAACTGTTGTTTCCAGCCAGGCATTAAATCGCTGCACCATATCTGGTTGTATATCAAATTCATCACTAACATCTTTATCCATTAATTCATAGTTTTTCAGCTTAAATTTTGGTGTTTTTTTCAATTGAGCTTTTAATAAAGGATGTATATGCATCACTTGTAAAGGCATACCATGCTGCCAGCAGCGTGCATACATATCATGCAGAGTTATCTGGGCTACTACATGCCCCATACCGAAGTTACTTTTAAACTGCGCACCCGGCGGATAGCCGCCGCCTATATCCGCATGGACACCAGGATAAGTATACTCACGAAACTCAGCACCGCCGCCACGCGGATAACCGCCGTCAATACAGATACTTTCAACGGAAAAACTTCTACGCTGCTCATGCCCGGCCACAAAGTGATAGCAGCTTTTTACAAAACGTGCAGCCGCTGCCTGTTCCAAAGACATGGTGCCATGTGCCCAGCCGAAATGACCACTAATCAAGGAAGTTAGCGGAGACATACCTACATTGGCTACCGTATCGAACAAACCAGCCATTTCGATATAGATCGGAATACCTCTAAGCTTGAGATAGATAAATTCAGGTTTAGGTTCAGTTTTCTTATCATCCTTGCGATTGGCATTGATATTGCCAGACTGATTCAGACTGACCGTGGTGTTGGCACCGTTAATCGGACCGTTGTTTGAATTTTTACTCGTACCATTATTATTGTTTTGCTGATTACCCGTATTATTACCCGGGGCGTTAGACGGCTGTGTCTGTGGTGGTGTCTGCGCTGACTGCGGCCCTTGTCCCGGCTTGGCTCCGTTCTGTGTTGTATTCTGTTTAACACCGCTGCTAGCCGCTTTTTCCTCTTCTATTGCCTGCTTCTGAGCCTCTGCCTTTGCTTCCGGATATTTACGATAGTACTCGCGTAATTCTTTTCGTTGCTGGCGCCGCTGTTCCATCAATTTTTCCAGCTGTTCTTTTGCTCCGGCATTCTCCGGACGCTCCAGCAAGTATTCCAGCAGCCAGTTAATAAAGGTACGCCCCTCAGCCGCTCCGCGTGAAAATCCGATTACATACAGTTTGATTGCCTGTGGTAATGGCTGATTACTATTGGCAAAAACCAGCGATTCTATATACTCATCAAGCTGGTTTTTACGGCCAATTTTTGAATCCATGCCTTTAATCATTTTCTGAGCAGTACCTAAATCCAAACCTTTATCTACAAAAATCTTAGATTTACCAAGTGTGGCACACAAGCGTGTCAGTGCCCAGTTAATCCGCGACTGCCCATAGCGGGCGAATACCTCACCACTGAAACCCGGATCCAAATCACCGATTTCTTCAAAGCGCGTTCCCACACCCTGAATATAATGCCGGAACCAGCCATTTTCGATCATATCCGGATCCATATTATTTTCATCTGGCGTTCCGCCGGCACCCATACAGGCATGGAATAAACGAGCTACATTACTGGTACGAGGATAGGTATACGCAGCTATCATTTTGGCTTGCGGTGCTGCTTTTTCCTGTTTTTTCAGCTCCTCTTCAGTAGGCGCTTTGGCACCGCTGACTACTTTATCCGCTTTTTCATGATTATTGGTACCATCAAAGAAAAAGCTGATTTTAATGATTTTCTGACATGGTTTGTCTTCATTCGGACCTTTATAAAAGCAATCACCTCTATTTTCCTGAATTACCTCAATTGAAGCCGGCAGGCGCCCGCCCGGTTCTGTCGGAAAAACCTGCGGCTTATGCATAACCGGCCAGTCAAAATCAACATCTTTTAATGGTGGCAGCTCATCCAGTACCCCCTGAACTGCATCTATGCCTTTTTGAGCTATCTCACCTATACCTGTGCCAATTTCTCCTATTTTTTTACCGGCTTTATTAATTACTTTTCCGATAGCACTGGGTTTATCATTCGGGTCGTCGGTATTGACTTCGGGACGGTTTAAACCCAATATATCTTCTATCATATGCCCCAAATTAAATTGCTTATCGATATTTGAAGATTTAGAGCTGCCATTGGCTTTTGGTTTACTATCATCAGGCTGTTTTGCATTATCAGTCATAATAATCTCCCTTATTAATAAAATTATTGTGCTTTACTGCCACTTACCGGTAATTTACCTTCTGCTTCCAGTTGCTTGATATAACGCGGTAAGATTACCTGCGGAATATTTTTACGTTCCGCTTTCACTGCATCCATTCTGGCTTTGTTGCGGCGATAATCTGCCATCGATTTAACGCTCGGGCGTGGCGTACACAATTTCTGGCTTTCGGCAAACAGTTTCCAGTGAACCGGATTACGTCCTTCTTCTATTGTTCCGTATGTGATAAACAACTGATTACATGGAAGGAAATGTACTGTAATATTATCTACTTTTCCAAAATCATCACCGGCTGATGGTGGTGGTGGCGGTAAGGGTATTTCTGCTGAATAATATTCATCATACTGATCAATTATTCGTTTTTCTTCTTTATCTAAATTCACTCCTGCGGTATTTAGCATTCTTGGCACCCATCCCGGATAAGGTAATATTTTCCAATAAATCTTCATAGTCATACCCGGTGTCCATTTTGCCCTTAGCGCCGCTGCACCGCAGGTCGAGCCACCACCATAGCGTTTTTTGCCTACATCATAATCATCTATTCCCGGAGTATTAGGAATACAGCCTCCGCCAATACTACCCCCGCTCATATTTTCATAATTGTATTCAATGGCTTCTACCGGTGCGGCATACATGCGGTTTTTACCTGAGGTTATGCCGACAAAGGGTTCGAAATGACTGGTACAACCCATTAATTCAATTGCTGCCAGCATCGCCAGCCATGCCCATGTTTTTTTCATCTCTTCTGCCTTTCTTGTATTTATATATTTGTAGTTATTGCTGACTTTTTAAAATTCTATCTACCTATATCCTATTATTATAAAAATGATTTAACTTTGTTTATTGTCAATATTTATTTGATTATGAATCTTTATTTAGAAGTAGTTACCGGCAATTTGCCTTCCTCTTCCAGCTGTTTGATATAACGCGGTAAGATTACCTGCGGAATATTTTTACGTTCCGCTTTCACTGCATCCATTCTGGCTTTGTTGCGGCGATAATCTGCCATCGATTTAACGCTCGGGCGTGGCGTACACAATTTCTGGCTTTCGGCAAACAGTTTCCAGTGAACCGGATTACGTCCTTCTTCTATTGTTCCGTATGTGATAAACAACTGATTACATGGAAGGAAATGTACTGTAATATTAGCTACCTGACCAAAATCATCTCCGGCTGATGGTGGTGGTGGCGGTAAGGGTATTTCTGCTGAATAATATTCATCATACTGATCAATTATTCGTTTTTCTTCCTTATCAACATTTACACCCGCCTTGTTTAACATACGAGGTTTCCATCCAGGATATGGCAATATTTCCCATGTAATTTTCATAGTCATACCCGGTGTCCATTTTGCCCTTAGCGCCGCTGCACCACAGGTCGATCCACCTCCATAACGTTTTTTGCCAACCAAATAATCATCTATTCCAGGTGTGTCAGGGATACAACCACCGCCAATACTACCCCCGCTCATATTTTCATAATTGTATTCAATGGCTTCTACCGGTGCGGCATACATGCGGTTTTTACCTGAGGTTATGCCGACAAAGGGTTCGAAATGACTGGTACAACCCATTAATTCAATTGCTGCCAGCATCGCCAGCCATGCCCATGTTTTTTTCATCTCTTCTGCCTTTCTTGTATTTTATGAATCTTTATTTAAAGGTAGTTACCGGCAATTTACCTTCTGCTTCGAGCTGCTTGATATAACGCGGTAAGATTACCTGCGGAATATTTTTACGTTCCGCTTTCACTGCATCCATTCTGGCTTTGTTACGGCGATAATCTGCCATCGATTTAACTACTGGGCGTGGCGTACACAGTTTCTGGCTTTCGGCAAACAATTTGTAATGCATTGGTGTATTACGACCTTCTTCTATCGTCCCATATGTAATAAATATCTGATTACAAGCTAGAAAATGTACCGTAATATTTGCTACTTTACCAAAATCATCACCGGCTGATGGCGGTGGTGGTGGTAAGGGTATTTCAGTAGAATAATATTCATCATATCTATCTATAATATTTATTTGATTATGATCAAAATTCATTCCAGATGTATTTAATGCTTTTGGTCTCCAATCAGGATAAGGTATGACTTTCCAATTAATTTTCATAGTCATTCCTGGTGTCCATTTTGCTTTTAGTGCCGCTGCGCCACAGGTAGCTCCTCCTCCATAGCGTTTTTTACCAACCTCATAAATATCAACACCTGGTGTACCCGGAATACATCCTCCACCAATACTTCCACCATCCATATCTTCATAATTGTATCCATAAGACTCAACAGGTGCTGCATAGGTACGATTTTTACCTGAGGTTATGCCGACAAAAGGTTCAAAATGATTGGTACAACCCATTAATTCGATTGCTGCCAGCATCGCCAGCCATGCCCATGTTTTTTTCATCACCCTAACCTTTTTGATATTTATAGTTATTGTTGAATTGTACAAATTTTATCTATCAATATCCTATTATTATAAAAATGAATTAACTTTGTTTTTCGTCAATATTTATTTTATTAATCTTTATTTATGTGTCGTTACCGGCAATTTTTTCAAGCTGCCAGATATATCGCAGTAAGATTACTTGCAGAATATTTTTACGCTGTGTTTTCAATGCATCCGTTCTGGCTTTATTGCGACGATAATCTGCTATTGATTTAATGACTGGGTGTAGCTGACACCGATACTCACGTTGCTGAAATTATATGGTCAAATGATTCTTTTGCGAGTAAGTCTATTTCAGGCGGAAATGTTGATTTAGTAATTCTATCCACCAGTTTAAAAAAATATAGGTAAATTTTAATAATAGTAAGAAGACAGGAAAAACCAAAGATTTTCTGAAAATGAAATTTAAGCTGTAGAGGCAAATGAGCAGGTTAAATTTTAGATTGATTTTTAAATTATAAAAAAGGCAGTACTGAATACCAGTACTGCCTTTTTTTTAGAAACTATTTAATAACGTCTGCTTCTGACCAGCTGTGTTTTACGCTTCAGATAGACTAAAGTACCAAATCCGCTCCAGATATGCACCAGACGGGTAAATGGAAAGATTACAAATACACTCATACCCATAAAGAGGTGTAATTTAAAAATCGGGCTGACATGCGCAATAATATCCGCTGCACCGCCTCTGAATGTCACAATATGCTGAGCCCACTGCATTAGGCTAATCATTTCTGCTCCATCCAGATGATGCGCAGAAACATGGATAGTACCCAGCCCCAGACAAAGCGTAATCAGCAACCAGATTAATACCAGTTTGTCGCGCCAGCTACTGTTGGCCAGCAAACGTGCACAGCTGAAACGCCGGTAAATAAGCATCAGTAATCCGATTAAAGCAAGGGTACCCATTATTCCGCCGGCAATCATTGCTGTTAGCTGCTTGGCTTCATGAGTAACACCAAGTGTATCCCAAACTACTACAGGCGTAAGCAAACCGACCAGATGTCCGAAAAACAGTCCGAGTACACCAATATGAAACAGAATATTGCCAACTCGCAGCAGACGCGGATAAAGCAGCTGGCTTGATTCAGACTTCCATGAATACTGATTTGTATCAAAACGAATCAAACTGCCCAGAAAAAAAATACTGGCGGCAATATAAGGAAAAATGCCGAAAATAAATTGATTAAGATAATACATGCTGTCTCCCGGCTAACTGAATTTTTTATTGCGGAAAAATTGCACTTCCTGCACAGACGGCTGATTTAATAACGGTTCGAGCCCTTCTACTGTTGGTCCGAATTTTTCCAGAGCTTCGTCCATATTGCGTACTGGTGCAGCCTGTAATGGCTGCAGTTTAACTGGAGATAAAGCGACAACTGCATCCATAACCGGTGCATACACTGATTTACTCTGATGCAGGTTGTCAGCTATATAGCCAATCACATGTACTGCATCAGCAAGTAAATTTTTAGCTTCATCTTCGGCAACATGAGACAAAAATTCTAAAAATAAAGGCAGATAATCCGGCAATTCATTATCAGCCGGTTCAAAGCCGTGTTTCTGATACTCTGCCAGTAAGTCAACCATCGCCTGACCACGGATGCGATCTTCTCCATGCAGATGTTCAAACATGTGTAAAGCATGTTTGCGACTGCGATCAAAAGTAGCTACATATACTTCTTGAAGATCGATTTCATCATGCGTGCGTAAATGTTCAAAAAATGGCTGTAATACTGAAATCTGATTAGCAGATAACTGATCAGCCAGAATTGAATGCAATTCATCCGTATGGTCTAACCATTCCTGCCTTGGATAGCTTAGTAAAATGGATAAAATTTTATACATTTGTCTGTCCTATGAGGCCGACTGACGATTATTTTTTTTACGCAGTCCATGAAAAATAATCGGTGAAGCTTTACGTGTACCAAACAGGCTTTCTTTGCTGTGACCGTTATGGCAGCCATCTCCAAAAGAAAATCCGCAACTGGCTTTTTCCTCAAAAGTATTGCTGACCAGTTCTTTATGTGCACTTGGAATGACAAATCTGTCTTCATAATTGGCAATTGCCATTACCTGATACATTTCTTCAATTTGCGCAGCACTCAAACGATGTCCGGACAATTCCTGTAATGCCTGCTCTTCAGAATAAATATTTTTGCTGCGCATGTATTTACGCATATCAATCATGGTTTGCAGCGCATTAATAATGGGTTCGGTTTTACCGGCAGTCAGCAGATTGGCCAGATATTCAATCGGAATTCGCATATCTTTTATTTCCGGAATCAGACCATTCTGACCAATAACACCGGATTCAACCGCAGACTGAATTGGTGATAACGGCGGAATATACCAAACCATCGGTAAAGTACGATATTCTGGATGCAACGGAAATGCCACTTTCCATTCAACCGCCATTTTATAAACTGGTGAATTCTGAGCAGCCTGTATCCAGTCTGCCGGAATTCCCTGAGCCAGTGCTTCTTTGGCAATTTCAGGATCATTCGGGTCAAGAAAAATATCCAGTTGCTGTTCGTATAAATCCTGAGGATTTTCTATCGCAGCACTCTCACTGATCCGGTCTGCATCATAGAGGAGCACACCGAGATAGCGTATTCTGCCAACACAGGTTTCTGAACAAATTGTCGGTTGACCGCCTTCAATGCGCGGATAACAGAAAATACATTTTTCCGCTTTGCCTGCTACCCAGTTGTAGTAAATCTTTTTATAAGGGCAGCCAGAGACACACATACGCCAGCCACGGCATTTATCCTGATCAATCAGGACAATCCCATCTTCTTCACGCTTGTATATTGAACCGGACGGACAACTGGCCACACAGGCTGGATTCAGGCAATGCTCACACAGACGCGGCAAATACATCATAAATGTGTTTTCAAAAGCAGCGTAGATATCTTTCTGAATGCCATCAAAAAGTTTATCTTTAGAACGCTTGGCAAATTCACCGCCTAAATCATCTTCCCAGTTCGGTCCCCAGTGAATTTTATCCATTTTCTGCCCGGTTAATACCGAAACAGGCCGTGCTGTAGGCGGTGTTTGCATCAGCGGTGCATTTTGCAGATGCTCATAATCATAGGTAAACGGTTCATAATACTGGTCAATAGCCGGCATGTTAGGGTTGGCAAAGATATTGGCCAGTACTTTGAGACGATTACCCTGCTTCAGTTTCAGCTTGCCTGAATTTTCACGTACCCAGCCACCTTTATACTGTTCCTGATCCTCCCAGTTTTTCGGATAGCCGATACCGGGTTTTGTTTCTACATTATTAAACCAGGCATATTCGACCCCGTCACGACTGGTCCATACATTTTTACAGGTAACAGAACAGGTATGACAGCCAATACACTTGTCCAGATTTAACACCATTCCGATTTGTGCACGAATTTTCATGATTGTGTCCTTTTTATTCTGTCACCGGTGTTTTGGCCGGTTGATCCAGCCATTCCACTCTGTTCATTTTGCGTACTACGACAAGCTCATCACGGTTGGTACCTACCGTACCGTAATAATTAAAGCCCCATGATAATTGAGCATAACCACCAATCATATGCGTTGGCTTCATAACTACTTTAGTGACTGAGTTATGAATACCTCCGCGTTTACCGGACAGCTCTGAACCGGGCACATTGACAATTTTTTCCTGTGCGTGATACATCAGAATCATGGTTTCAGGTACTCGCTGACTTACCACTACCCGTGCGGTCAGCGTACCATTCACATTGAATACTTCCACCCAGTCGTTATCTTCGAGACCGGCACGTTTAGCATCAATTTCAGAAACCCACACATGCGGACCACCGCGTGATAAGGTCAGCATGCGTAAATTATCTGAATATGTACTGTGAATACCCCATTTCTGATGTGGTGTGATGAAATTCAGTACGATTTCAGGGTTGCCGTTGCTTTGATGGCCTTTCACGTTCAGCGTGGTTTTCAGATCTACAGCCGGACGATAGGAAACCAGTCCCTCACCAAACAGCCGCATCCATTGATGATCCTGATAAAACTGCTGCCGGCCGGTTAAGGTGCGCCATGGAATCAGTTCGTGCACATTGGTATAACCAGCGTTATAGCTGACTTTTTCACTTTCCAGACCAGACCAAGTGGGTGATGAAATAATCTTGCGCGGCTGTGCCTGCACATCGCGGAAACGGATAGCATCATCTTCACGGGCAATGGCCAGATGAGTATGGTCGATACCTGTATTTTTTGATAAAGCTTCCCATGCTTTAACTGCCACATGGCCATTGGTCTCCGGAGCCAGTGTCAGAATCATTTCCGCAGCATCAATAGCTGTGTGCAGTTTCGGCTGGCCTGTAGCCACACCTTCGGATTGGGTGTTGTTAAGTTTGCGCAGTAAATCTACTTCTGCACCAGTCTGCCAGCTAATACCTTTACCACCATTACCGATTTTTTCCAACAACGGTCCAACAGAAGTGAATTTGTCATAAATTGCACCATAATCACGTTCAACCACGGTCATTTTCGGCATGGTTTTGCCCGGTACCGGTTCACATTCACCCAGTTTCCAGTCTTTCGGGTCAAACGGCTGTGCCAGCTCTTCTGGACTGTCGTGCATTAATGGTGTTAATACCAGATCCTTACGTACTCCCAGATAATCTTTGGCAGTTTCGGAAAATGCTTTCGCCAGACCACGATAAATATCCCAGTCAGTTTTACTTTCCCAAAGCGGTTTTACTGCTTCACTAAGCGGATGGATAAACGGATGCATATCCGAAGTATTCAGATCATCTTTTTCGTACCAGGTGGCTGTAGGCAGCACAATATCTGCATACAGACAGGTAGTAGACATACGAAAATCCAGTACGGTAAGTAAATCCAGCTTACCCTCTGCTGCCGGACGCACTTGTACATCAATCGGCTTAATAGCATCAGTTTCATCACTCATCAGTGCATTTTGTGTGCCAAGCAGATACTTGAGAAAATACTCATGCCCCTTACCGGATGAACCAAGAATATTGGAACGCCAGACAAACAGATTACGCGGGAAATTCTGCGGATTATCCGGATCAGTACAAGCCATATCCAGTGCGCCCGATTTCATCTGCTCAACAGCAAATGCAATCGGATCTTTACCTTGTGCTTCTGCGTCACGGGTCACATCAAGCGGATTACGTCCCAGCTGCGGAGCAGAAGGCAGCCAGCCCATTCGTTCAGCTTTAACGTTGAAATCCAGCTGACTCATATCAGCCATCTGACCGGCATGAGTGGGCGCAATAACTTCCGACATCTTGAGTTTTTCATGCCGCCACTGGCTGGTGTGTGCATAGAAGAAAGAAGTACCATTCATCTGGCGTGAAGGCCGGTTCCAGTCTGCAGCAAAAGCCAGAGGCGCCCAGCCGGTTTGCGGACGTAATTTTTCCTGACCGACATAATGGCACCAGCCGCCACCGCTCTGACCGATACAGCCACACATCATCAGCATATTGATAATGCCACGATACGCCATGTCCATGTGATACCAGTGATTCAGACCGGCACCCACAATTACCATACTTCGACCATGTGTTTCATGTGCGTTTTGGGCAAATTCGCGTGCCACCTGAATCACCAGCTCCGGCTTCACGCCGGTATGTTTCTGCTGCCACAATGGTGTATAAGGCACATCAGCCAGATAATCATCGGTAACGCCATCACCACCAAAACCACGGTCAATACCATAATTGGCACACATCAAATCAAATACTGTGGTTACCAGTATTTTTTCGCCATCTGCATTAATTATCTGCTTAACCGGTATATTTTTAACAATTACTTCTGCTGCATCATCCCCGCCGAAGTAATCAAAAGATACACCCATGATGGCATCATGATTATCTTTAAGTGATATCAGCGCTTTGATTTCTGTACTGTCGGATTTTTGTGCCAGCAGATTCCATTTACCCTGCTCACCCCAGCGGAAGCCTATCGATCCTTTCGGTGCAACAATATCACCGGTATTTTCGTCGATAACCAGTGTTTTCCATTCAGGATGATTGCTTTCATCCAGCCCGCCTGCTATCTGGCTTGCACGCAGGAAGTAGCCCGGCAGCAGTTTGCCGTTTTCCTGATTAATCACCACCAGATTAGGCATATCTGTCAGACGACGACAATAATCGATAAAATATTCTGACGGATTCTGCAGATGAAATTCTTTCAGAATCACATGCCCCATTGCCATTGCCAGGGCAGCATCTGTCCCCTGTTTTGGTGCCATCCAGATATCACTGAATTTCACCATTTCACCATAATCAGATGAAACTGCTACTGTTTTTGTACCTTTATAACGCACTTCAGTATAGAAATGCGCATCCGGAGTACGTGTCATGGGTACATTTGAGCCCCATACCATCAGATAGTTGGCGTTATACCAGTCGGCAGATTCTGCAACATCGGTTTGTTCACCCCATGTTTGCGGGCTGGAAGGTGGTAAATCGCAATACCAGTCGTAAAATGACAGCGGTACACCGCCAATCAGACTCAGATAACGCGAACCGGCAGCATAGCTCACCATCGACATTGCCGGAATCGGAGAAAAGCCAATTACACGATCCGGACCAAACTCTTTAATTGTGAATGCATTGGCAGCAGCAATAATTTCATAAGCTTCTGTCCAGTCCAGACGGACAAAACCGCCCTGACCACGCTCAGATTTGTATTTTTTTGCCAGTTCCGGATTCTGAGTAATACTCTGCCACGCCTCAATTGCATTCAGAGTCTGGCGTTTTTCACGCCACATACGCAGCAGAGAAGAGCGAATCATTGGATATTTCACCCGCTGAGCAGAGTAAACATACCAGCTATATGATGCACCGCGCGGACAGCCCCGCGGTTCATGATTGGGTAAATCGGCACGAGTACGCGGGTAATCTGTCTGTTGCATTTCCCATGTAATCAAACCGTTTTTAACAAAAACGCGCCAACTACAGGAACCGGTACAATTTACTCCGTGAGTTGAACGTACAATTTTGTCATGCTGCCAGCGCTGGCGGTAAGCATCTTCCCATTCTCTGCTCTCAGCCACCACTGCCCCATGTCCGGCAGAAAATGTTTCTTTGGTTTTACGTAAAAAATTCAGTCTGTCTAAAAAATGGCTCATGAATTTGTGCTCCATAGAGGCAAAAGCCTCAAACAGTTTCTTATTGATTTATATTTTTTCTGCACCATTATCTATGACAATGGTGCGATCACTTCAAATTAACAACTCGTAACTGATTGTTTGCGAACATAAAACCAGTAATTAACTATCAGACAGCTTACATAGAAAACAATAAAGCCCCATAAAGCCACTGATGCGCTGCCTGTCGCCTCAATCGAAGAACCAAAACTTTTCGGAATCAGAAAACCACCATAAGCACCGATTGCGCCCATAAAGCCTAATACCGTAGCTGACTCTTTAGTGGCATGAGCTTCTGAGGTCTTAACATCGCCCTGATGCAAATGACGATGAAACTGAGAGAAAATCCGCGGCACCTGCGCATAAGTTGAACCGTTACCAATACCACTAAAGGCAAACAGCAACATAAAACTACAGAAAAAACCAACAAAACTGCCTTCATTGCCACCAATAGGCTGAAATACCAGGACGCCAATAACCCCGACAATCATCATGGCATAGCTGATTTCAGTAAGTTTTGCCGCAGACATCTTGTCAGACAACCAGCCACCCACGACACGCAGTACTGCACCAACAAACGGACCTAAAAAGGCAAACTTAACTGCATCCAGATGCGGAAAAGAATGGCTGATTAATAACGGGAAAGCAGCCGAAAAACCGATGAACGAACCAAACGTGCCCACATAAAGCCAGCATAAAATCCAGTTGTGCAACCGCTTGAAAATGACAAACTGTTCCTTTAGTGAGGAATGCATGCTGCCAATATCATTCATCCCAAACCATGCAGCCAGCGTACTGAGCACAATAAACGGTACCCAGATAAAACCCGCATTCTGCAACCAAACCTGTGCAGAACCTTGTGGCGTAGAAATTGTCTGAGACTCACCGCCCATTGCACCAAACAGGCAGCTAGTAATCGCCAGTGGCACAGCAATCTGTACTGCGGATACGCCCAGATTGCCCAAACCGGCATTAATCCCCATCGCCTGACCTTTTTCCGATTTCGGGAAAAACAGACTGATATTGGACATAGATGAACTGAAATTTGCTCCGCCAAAACCACATAAAAGCGCCAGAATGAACATCGTTGTATAAGAAGTATTCGGATTCTGTACAGCAAAGCCCAAACCCAGTGCAGGAATCAGCAAACTGGCTGTAGAAATTGTCGTCCATTTGCGGCCACCGAAAATCGGAATCACAAATGAATAGAAAATTCGTAAAGTTGCACCTGATAATGCCGGCAAGGCCGCCAGCCAGAACAGTTCATTGCTGCTGAACTTAAATCCAACCAGTGGCAGTTTTACTACCGTCACACTCCATACCTGCCAGATGGCAAACGCCAGTAACAATGCAGGAACGGAAATCCATAAATTTCTGCGTGCTATTGCACGACCACCTGACTGCCAGAATTGTTGATCTTCCGGCCGCCAATCTTTTAAAACTTTACCCATATCAAACTCACTTTATTGGTGCTTAGGGTTTTTCAGAGAAAAATGCATCCAGATTAAACTGATACATACCGTGCCAAACATCAGCATGAAGGAGGTAGAACGTACACCTGTCCAGTCTACTAACCGACCAAACATAATCGGCAACAGAAAACCGCCCAGTCCCCCGGCCAGACCCACTACACCAGAAACAGTACCCATATCATCCGGAAACTCATCAGAAATAAACTTGAATACCGAAGCTTTACCGATTGCCATAGCCACACCGACCACAAACAGCAGCACAGTAAATATCGTTGCATTTAAACCAATATGCATATCCAGATGACCATTCACTGTACGAATAGACATTTGTGTTTGCGGATAAGACAACAGAAAGAATGCAATTGCGCAAATCCACATTACAGCCCAGGTAACTTTATAGGCACCGTATTTATCAGACAGCCAGCCACCGAACGCACGCAGTACACCCCCCGGCAGAGAGAAGCATGCAGCCAGCAACCCGGCCTGTGCTAAGCCGAAGTTATATTCGTTAACATAGTAATTCACCATCCACAGCGAAATACCCACATAGCCACCAAACACTACCGAATACAGCTGACTGTATTTCAGCACTTGCGGATTTTTCATTAATAACAACTGAGCTTTCAGACTTGGCTGTTTAGCAGAAGCTGCTTTAGGCTCCGGATAACTGAAAAACCAGAACAGCACTGTAATAACCAGCAAAATTACGGCATATACGCGGGGTACAGCCTGCCAGCCATATGCTGCAATCAATGCAGGTGCCAGAAACTTATTTACGGCAGAACCAGCATTACCGGCTCCAAAAATACCCATTGCCAAACCTTGACGTTCCTTACGAAACCATTTGGCCACATAAGGAGTACCAACAGAAAATGAGCCGCCTACTAATCCCAGCCACAGCGCAATCCAGAGAAACTGACTGTATGTGTGTGCATATTCAAGCAGCCAGACTGCCGGAACACATGACAGCATCAGCAGAAAAAATACAATACGGCCGCCAAAACGGTCAGTCCAGATACCTAAAGGTACTCGGATAAGTGATCCGGACAGTACAGGCATCGCTACCAGTAAACCAAATTCAGCTTCACTAAGTTGTAATTGTTTTTTGATAGGTATTCCCAAAACAGCAAATATCATCCAGATCATAAAACAGACAATAAATGCAATTGTGCTGGAAGTAAGCACTGTTACCGATTTTCTAACACCAGAATCCATTCTGTACCCCCATTAATAATTCTCTTTAGTGTACGTAATCACCTTTTCATATCCAATTAGTCATCCGATGCAAAATCATTAACCAGAAAGCACAACGCCAAATAAGCAAAAAGACCTATTGACAAACTCAATAGGCCTTTATCAAATTCTGATATTCAGTAGTTATTACCTGATACTCAACTCACTTGTTTATTTATCCAGACCATGCTCAATGGCATAGACAGCAGCCTGCACCCTGCTGGCTACATTTAATTTGCGTAAAATATTCTGAACATGCACTTTTATAGTGCTTTCAGTTACATCCAGATTACGCGCAATCACCTTATTACTATTCCCACGTGCCAGCCAGCGCAAAATTTCCCGTTCGCGCGGTGTCAGTGGTTCAGTAATTTTTTCGTCAGCCTGCTCCTGCCTGCGCAACCTTGTTACCAGCTTACTTGTCATTTCAGGCGATAACACACTATCACCGCTAATCGCTTTTTCAATACTATCCAGCAAAAATTCCGTATCAATATTTTTTAACAGATATCCGCGGGCGCCCAGTCGCATACATTCGAGTAAATCGCTACCGTCTTCAGATACTGTCAGCATCAGTACCACCTGCTGCGGATTATGATTTATCATCTGCGGTAGTGCTTCAAGTCCTCTCATTACCGGCATATCCAGATCAAGGAGTACGGCATCCGGCTGGAGCTGTTGCTGCATTTTTACCCCTTCAAGCCCGTCTGTGGCTTCACCCACCACCTCAAAACGCTCACAACTATCAATCAGTGCACGCAAACCACGCCGAAACAAAGTGTGATCATCGACAATCAGAATCCGGTACTTATTTTTATTAAGCATTATTAAATTCCCAAAAATTATTCCTGCGCATGAATATACTGACGCGGCACCATCAACTCTACACATACCCCGTTATTTTCACGTGCAAATATTTTTAATTCTCCATTAATTTTGCCGGCTCGTTCTTTCATGATATGTACACCCACATGCCCGTGCAGCCCCTTCTGAATGAGCGTATCCTCGGCAAAACCTATTCCGTTATCTTCAATACAGAGATTCAGGCGATCAGCCAGATATACCAGCTTCACCCGCACAGCATCAGCATGCGCATGTTTACGTACATTTGATAATGCTTCCTGCACAATGAACACTACCTGCAATTGTACATCCGACTCTACCTCATACACATCGCCTTCTACCGACCAGTCTGCAACAATATCTGTTTGTTGTTCAAATCTTTTCATCACCTCCTGCAACGAACTGATTAGCCCTTCTGAAACCAGACGTACCCGGAAATTTGACAATAATTCGCGTACATCATCATAGCATTGCTGAATACCCTCATGAATAAAATCCAGAGTCTGTTTAGCCTGCTCTTGTTTCTGCTCTGCAAGAGATTTTTCCAGTACCTGTATCTGCATATTCATAAATGAAAGCGACTGCGCGATACTATCATGCAATCCTTGTGCCATCAGGTTACGCTCTTCCAGTATCGCCATCTGCTTATCCAGTTCATTCAGGCGCATACTTTCAATCGCTATCCCGAACTGGCTGCAAACAGTTGAAATCAGACGTTGATTTTCTTCACTCAGTGCAAATGGCTTCAATGCAAACAAGTGCAGCATACCGATTTCATCATCTACTGATTTCACTGCAAAAGTCAGACAAAACGGCAGAACCTGCTGCATCTGACAGCAATGATTATTTTCCTCATGAATGACCAGCGATTGATTATTGTAATTAACCACAGACTGATGCAACCGCACACAGCGCCCGCCATCACAGCGATAATCACGGAACATATCTACCTGCTCCTCTGTCAGCCCGTCCGAACCGGCTACTTCGAGCATCTGTGAATGGCGATTTTTTAACTGCACCACACAGGCATCCGCACCACTAAACGCCTTCATTTTATGCATAAATATTTGTACCAGCACCGTCAGATCATGCTGTTCCTGAAACAATGAGGTCATAGTATATAATACCGCTAGCTCACGATTACGCTTAACCACTGCCTGCGTTTGCTCAGCGACCCGGTTTTCCAGCGTGTCATATACTTCATACAATTTGGCGGCCATCAGATTAAAACCCTGTGCTACCTGCCCGAACTCATTGGCCGTACCCACTTTCAGGCGTGTATCAAAATAACCCTTACCAATCTGACTGATGCCCTGATTCAGACGTAATAGCGGCGAAATGACCAAATGATGCAGTAACAGCAAAGACACAATCGCAGATAGTACAGCCATCATTAATACTAGCGCCTGTAGCCAGCGCAACAGCCTAATATTGTGCGTATTATCTTGCTCAATAAGCAAAACCAGCCGGTCAATTACCGCAGTGAATTCTCTGGCCTGAGCAAGGAAAGCTTCTCCGCTTAGTCTGCCCTGTAAATAAGCTTCACGGTCAGCAAGAAAATCCTGCAACTGCTCCTCAATTTCCTGAACTTGGGTTAATAACTGTTTATGGCGCTGGCCGTTCATAACACCGGTATCATGCAATTCGTATAAATGACCAAGTATTTCCTTAAATTGACGCTTTTCATCCGCAAACTGCTGCTCTGCACCCGGTGTTTTCGTGACCAGTACCATATAAAACACCCGCTTGCGCAGACTGCCGGCTTCATTGATTGCCATTCCCAGCTCTTCCAGCCGCCATGAGGTATTCAACGACAACCCTACCAGACTGGTAGCCAGAAACAGCCACACAGCAATCAGCACAACCAGGACTTTTGATAACTTCTGTCCGCGTAAAAACGACCGATCAAACTTTTGCCACAGATTTTTCATAACACCCCAATCAGAAAACTGGCAGCACTATAACGCAAAAGTCAAAATATATCTTTGATATTTATTTAAACTTTGATAAGAGTAAATTTATACATTGTTTAATTTTGGATTTTATTAAGTATTGCATCTCCGAATTTGATATTGAGCAAACAGACTGGTCTGCTTATGGAACCGCCATATTTTATTGTTCTGAAAGTATTAACATTATTGATATTGGCTGATAAAAGTATTCAGCAATGGAAAATATTTGATTCAGTGTTAATGAGCCAACGCAGAATATGAAGAATGCTCAATGAGTGCTGTAGATATCTAGTATCAAAAAATTATTTAAATCAATAAATAATATATTTTTAGCAATAACAATTAAGATATTTATCCAGCAGCTTAATTTCAAGTGAAATAAGCTGCTGGTAAAAAGAAAAAATAAGACTAAGCTATCAAACGGGCAATTTAAGTAATACTGAGCTATTACTGTAAACCAAATTACCAAAAAGCACTAGAATAATCTTTGCTCAAAACGGTTTGGCCTACCTGGCAACAACATCAGTATAATAAACCAAATTTGCCCGATGACCGGTATAAGAGTAATCAGAATCCACCATGCAGAACGGTTTGTATCATGCAGCCGTCTGAACTGAAGTGACAAAGTCGCTATCCACACAGCAAAGCAGACTACCAGAAAGACAAAATCAATCGTCCAGTCGCCCCATGTATAGATATCATTAATCGGATGTCCGAGCATTTTTTCAACTGCATACGTCAAAATTATTCCAAGAACATAGTTAATCACAATCGGCCACCAATAATCAGCACGATTAGAAGTCCCTGAAAAATTCAGAATGTTATGCCAGAATCGTTTGTAAGATTCAATCATAAATTCATCTCCAGATAATTAATATATTTTCATTTATATAAATATATAAATTTTGAAATTAGGATTTATATTTCAAACATTGCCGATTTATCTTAAGACTTATCTATAAACGATTCAAACAACTTAACTTTAAAAACAATTACTTACAATATTTATTTATTAATGAGAATTGATATATATATATTTTTATAATTTATCAATTATGAGAATTTATATACTTTAATTAATATATTTCTATATTTATTTGCGTTTTTATACGTACAAATCAAAATTAATTAATTGTTTGACATTATTTAAGCATAGACCGCGTTTCAGCGTAGCAGACAATTCTTAATAAATATGACATTTTATTAAAAAAAGGCTGTAAAATGTATAAATTAAACAACATTATTACAATCAATTCATTTTAATCATACAAATAAATACAAAGAATTAACTCAAATACTTAATTGGTTTAATATTCAGACTGAAAAATTTAGTTTAAATCTTCTATTTATCGTTTATTTTATAAATATCTACATATCAGTAATTGAAATATTCAATACTATAAATTGATACTAAACATACTTTACTACTAAATATTATTTTATTAAATTTTTCATCAGATGCTGAATACTGATATTAACTATTATGCAGCAATACTGTTTTTTAAAATCATCACTTTAATAAAATACTTGTACATAATATAGGGTTACATTTCATATTGATATAAAAAAACGCATATAAAAATATGCGTTTAAGAAATCGGCAGAAACAAACTTATTTTTAAAAGATTATCCATCCAGATGATTACTCTGCGGAGCCAGCACGGTACGATTGCCATTGCCTTCTGCGGCAGAGACAATTCCTTCTGCTTCCATTTGTTCAACCAGACGTGCAGCACGGTTATAACCGATGCGCAATTGTCTTTGTACAGAAGAAATACTTGCCTTACGAGTTTTAATTACCAGCGCCACTGCTTCATCATACAGAGGATCAATCTCATCATCGCTACTGCGTGACGATGCATTGCTGAACATATCATCATCACTGACCCCGGCAGTTAAAATATCATCAATATATTGGGGTTCGCCAAACTGTTTCAGATAATGTACTACCCGATGCACTTCTTCATCGGCGACAAAGGCCCCATGTACACGCTCCGGATAGGCGGTACCCGGTGGTAAAAACAGCATATCCCCCTGTCCGAGCAAGTTTTCAGCGCCCATCTGATCAAGAATGGTGCGACTGTCTACTTTACTGGATACCTGAAAAGCAATACGGGTTGGAATATTAGCTTTTATCAGTCCGGTTATAACATCTACACTGGGACGCTGGGTAGCCAGTATCAAATGAATACCGGCAGCACGGGCTTTTTGCGCCAGACGCGCAATAAGTTCTTCAATTTTTTTGCCGGCTGTCATCATCAAATCGGCAAATTCATCAACAATCACAACAATAAAAGGCAATTTTTCCAGTGGTTCAGGATTATCCGGCGTAAGTGAGAACGGATTAAACAGTTTTTGATTGCGTGCACCCAGTTCAGCAATTTTCTGATTGAATCCGGCCAGATTACGCACACCTGCATGACTCATCAGCCGGTAGCGTTTTTCCATCTCGTTTACGCACCAGGTCAGCGCATTGGCAGCCAGCTTCATATCCGTAACCACAGGCGCCAGCAGATGAGGGATACCTTCATATATGCTCAATTCAAGCATTTTCGGATCAATCATAATCAGGCGTACATCTTCAGGTGTGGCTTTAAACAGCAAAGACAGTATCATGGCATTAACACCTACCGACTTACCAGAACCTGTTGTTCCGGCTACCAAAAGATGTGGTGCTTTAGCCAAATCCGTTACCACAGGCTGACCGGTAATACCCTGACCAAGAGCGAGCGTCAATTTAGAACGGGATTGCTGAAATACCGAAGCTGAAAAGATCTCACTAAGACGGATAATCTGTCGTTTGGGGTTAGGTAATTCCAGTCCCATACAGGTTTTGCCCGGAATCGTTTCGACTACCCGGATAGAAGCAAAGCCCAGACTGCGTGCTAAATCTTTTTCCAGATTAACTACCTGACTACCGCGAACGCCCTGTGCCGGTTCAATTTCATAACGAGTAATGACCGGGCCGGCAAATGCATCGATGACACGAACTTTGACTTTAAATTCAGCCAGTTTTTCTTCGATGGTGATACCATTTTCCAGCAAGGTTTCTTCACTTTGTTGTGCCGCGGGATCATAATATGGTGGTAATAATAAATCCATCCCCGGCAGCATAGGTTTTAACTGTGGTTTATGCACCGGTGTGACGGCCGCTGTCTTATGTAAAGCTTTTTGCAGTGCCATACCGATAGCAGTTTGCGATGGCTGAGCACTATAGTTTTTTTGTTCTGTGGGTAGTGACTGCCGGTTATTTCGGATAACTACTCCGGCGCTTTCGACAACCGGTACTGATTCAGTTTGTTGTTCATCTTTTTCAATGACTTCGACATGATTAACAACTTCCGAACTGTCTTGCGGTTGAGTTTCAACCTTTGGCAAAAATGCAGATATATCTGTATTAGCTTCTTCTTCGTTGTAATGTTCATGCAAAGGGAAATAATCTGGCGTTTCTGTCTGCTCTTCAATTTCAGCGAAAAACGGATCTTCTGTAGCCAATATCGGAGTTTCCGCCACAGCAACATCTCCATCACTATCATCAGATAGATAGGAAGCGTTTCCAATACTAAAATCAGAATTCTCATAATAAGAATTTTCTGAATTATTATTGACAGTTACTGCCTGCTTTACTGTTGGCATATCCTGAGAATAATGAAACAGACTTCTTCTCGGGCGCAGATTCTCAGTGAAATTTTCATTCTGCTGTACTGGCTGCCGATTAAAAGAATCGCTATAGTCAGCATTACTGCTGGTGTAATTTTCTGCTACAGGAGCATTTCCAGCCGCAACTGTAGTAATAGATGTTGGCGGCATGGAATGAAAAGGTGTAAATCTGGTTGACAGTGGTGCCTGTGCACTGCCGGCGGCATCGGTAAAACCTTTGTCTGCAGACATATCAGCTACGGGTGCCGTCATTTTTACTGTATGGCTTTTACCGATACGTGCAGCTGCCGGAATAACACTTTCTCTGACTACCGGTCGCTGAAATTTCTGTTTGTTCACCGGTGAATCGGTTTTGGCCAGATTCGCATATATTTCATCTTCAGCTATTACTGGTATGCTATAACCAGAATTAAACTGCTGGGCATTTTCGTGATGGCGCTGTCTTGCCAGTCGCTGACGCAGCAGATTCAAACGAATATCTTCTTCGTTAATAATTTGCACACCATTATGTTCTCTCCCGAGTCTATGCTCATGAACTGACTGCTCAGGAACAGTAGTTACAGAATGCGGCAGGTGCGAAGGAGCACCAACAGAATTACCCAGTTTGTGATGGGTAGCCTGTTGTAAATCATCCAAATCAAAATTTTTTAATGCCCGGGCTTTTAACAAAGCAGCCTGTTCGGCTTTAGTACGCGAACGAACTTTATTTAATATCGGATCATCGACAGTAATTTCTTTCGCATTGCGATTGCGCTGCTGATTCTGACTGTTTAAAGGTTTGTACTGCCATTTAAGCTGAATAACTTCAAGAGCAGGCGCCTGTTCACTAACCGTATCAGTAAGCGGATGAGTTGCCACTTTACGGGTAGCTTCTGCCAGAGTAATTACTTCCAGATTTTTATCCGGAGGGAACACCACAGCGGTTTCAGCATGCTCATCACTGGTAATCAGTATGTTTTGATCTGTCTGATCATCATTATCGATATCAGTCTCTTCGTCTGTATCCGGCAAAATATTTTCTTCGGCCACAGCTTCAGCATGAATATCATTACCATCGGCAGCATCTTCTTTTTCGGCAGTATCTTCTTTTAAAGATTTAAACAATTTAACCGGAAACAAAGGGTTATCCTTTATTACCGGCAATTCATTATCAGTTTCGGCTGTGTCTTGTAAACTATCTTCATTTTCACTGACTGTTTTTTCCGTTTCACTTTTTACCGGTATAGGGGCGGATTCAATAACTGTAATCTGAGGAGTAACCGGTTCAGATTCCGATTTTTCAGTCTGTTGTTCTGGCTGACAGCTCTCACCAGTACTATTAGCCGGTACAGCCGAGTGAATTTCTTCATGATTATTTACAGTATCTATTGCTTCAGATTTAGTCTTTTGCAGTTCTGATTCTGACGGTTGTTCTTGTTGCGCTGAACTTTGAACTGTCTGATTGCGCTGTACAAGCTTTTGCGCCAGATAAGAAATACGGCTTTTCAAAGAGGGTCTGGCAACCTTCAATACCGGAAACTGACCTGCCTGAAACCGGTTTTCATAGCGAGTCAGATAGGTCAATTCCAGTTGCCATTTGCGTTCCTGAATATTACGCCACCAGAATAAAGCGCCTATAGCAATAATTAACAGTATTAATACAATCCACCACATACGTGTTCACGCTGCCTTATGGTTAATATCTGGTTAACAGACTATTTTTATTATTAATGCGACAAATTGACTTCTATATTATCAATTAAACGGGTAGTTCCCAAGATTGCAGCAGCCAGAATAACCAGATTTTTATCGGATATCTGAGCTTTTGTCAGCGTTTGTGCCTGCCTGATTTCAATATAATCAACCTGCCATCCATTTTGTTGCAAATACGTTGCGGCACTATTTTCCAAAGCCGAAAAGTTAGTATTTCCCAGCTTAATTGCATCGGCAATATTTTGTAACTGTGCAAACAACTGTGCTGCCTGTACATGCTCCTGTGCCGAAAGATAACCATTACGGCTGGATAAAGCCAAACCGGTTTGTGCTCGTTCAATTTCTACCGGAATGATTTCTATATTCATATTCAGATCCTGAACCATGCCTTTTATCACAGCCAGTTGCTGATAGTCTTTTTTACCAAAACAGGCTACATCAGGTTGAACAATATTAAACAATTTAGTTACTATTGTCGCCACCCCGCGAAAATGACCCGGACGGCTGCGCCCGCATAACTCATTCTGGATTGCCGGCGGTTCAACAAAATAACTCTGCACACCATTTGGATAAAGCTCGCTTTCATCAGGTGCAAATACCACATCAGCACCAGCTGCTTTAAGTTTTTCTGCATCCTGCTCTAAAGTACGCGGATATTTATCAAAATCTTCCCCGGCACCAAACTGTATCCTGTTAACAAATATACTTACTACCACTGAATCTGCATAAGCTTTAGCTGTACGTACCAGTGACAAATGACCTTCATGCAGATTACCCATAGTCGGTACCAGGGCTACGCGTTTAGCCTGCCTGCGCCATGAACGCATTTCAGCAATGGTATGTATTATATGCATAAATTATCCTGTAAAACTAAAACACACATAATTTATATACTGTTAATAAATGTCTTGTATATGTGAGAGTGAAATTATAACACTGCAAACCTACATTACAGAGTATCTGTAAAGCTTGTGTCATCATTTAAATATGTTACTATCAAACCAGACATGGCAGTAAGGATGCATATTATCAAATGTAAATTTTTGTATAGAACATCTTCCTTAGCCAATTAACCCATCTGAACTTAAGGAGCATTTATGAAAATCAAACACTGGTTCGCCGCTGCGGCCATGTGCTCTGCACTGGTGCTAACAGCCTGTGGCGGAAGTAAAAATAATTCAGAATCTGCATCTGCACCTGCACAGTCTAGTGCCGATAAAACTTATATTGTGGGTACAAATGCCGAATTTGCCCCTTTCGAGTCACGTACCGCTAATGGTTCACTTACCGGTTTTGATATTGACTTGCTTACCGCAATGGCTAAAGCCGGTAATTTCAAAATACAGTTTAAAGACCAGCCCTGGGATGGTCTGTTTGCCAGTTTAAATAATGGCGATTTAGATATAGTAGCTTCCGGGGTAACCATCACTGATGAACGTAAACAAAGTATGACTTTCAGCGATCCGTACTTTGATATTTCTATGATGGTACTGACACCGAAAGCAAAAACCTTTCATTCTCTGGCAGAGTTAAATAATATGCAGCGGGTAGCTGTTGCAAGTGGTCAGACCGGTGATCTGGCCGTTCAGAAAATACTTGGTGCCCAAAGTACCAAAATTGCCCGTTTTGATAGTGTACCTTTAGCCATTAAAGAGCTGGAAAATGGCGGAGTTGAGGCCATGGTTTCAGATGGTGCTGTTATCAGTAATTATGTTAAAGCCAACGGTGCTGATAAATTTACTATTAATAAGGTACCGGAATTTGGTGTAGACCATTATGGATTCGTGGTACGCAAAGGTGATACAGCCACAGTAGAAAAACTGAATGATGCATTGAAAAAAATTCGTGCCAGTGGCGAGTACGACAAAATCTACGCCAAATACTTTTCTAATTAAATCTTTCCCTGCCTTTTCAGGCAGTATTCATGATAAGCCTGTTATTAACATAACAGGCTTTTTTCATTAAATAATAATGTAATCTGCGCTGCGGCATTTATTATCACTTTTTACCTCCTGATTTGGCTTTTATCTGGCAAGGTTCTAAAATAGCCGTTTTCTTTAAAATAATATAAAACAGATATGAGTTATCGGATAACTGTTTTACCGGCAAGTGAAACTTTTTACGCAAAACAAGGGGAATCACTGCTTAATGCGGCTATTGAAAACGGTATTATGCTGCCGCATGCCTGTAAAAGTGGCTGTTGTGGTGCCTGCAAGGCGCAACTGACCGAGGGCAAAACTACTGAAATCAATTCACAGGCGGCCTTGAACAGTAAAGACAGCAATCAGCAGGATATTTTATTATGCTGTCAGAGTGCTGAAAGTGATATAACACTTTATCTACCCAATTATCTGGGTAAAAATAATCAGCCGGTTCAAACGCTGAATGCGCGGATTGATGATATTCGCTATTGTGCCAATGTAGCCATTGTTACCCTGAAACTGCCGCTAAAAAAACAGTTTAATTTTACAGCCGGACAATATGTCGATATTGTTCTCGCTGATAATTTACGCCGCAGTTACTCCATCGCCGGTTTTAATACTGATACTCGTCAGCTGGTTATTCATGTCCGCCGCCATACGGGTGGTGTTTTTTCTGAACAATTATTTGACGGACGGCTTCAGCAAAAAGATATTATTCACATTCACGGACCTTTAGGCAGCTTTCAACTGAGTAAACAGCAAAAACCATTAATTATGCTGGCATCTGGTACTGGTATTGCGCCAATTGAAGCTATGCTGAATACTCTGGCTGAACAACAATACCGGCAGGCTATCCATGTATACTGGGGAGTAGCCGCAGAAGAAAATTTGTACGATGCTACCTTATTGGACAAACTCTGCGCCAAATTGGTTCAGGCAAAGTGGACAGCGGTACTGTCCCGTCCGGAATCAGCCTGGAAAGGAGCTCGAGGGTATGTACAGGATATCGCTTTAAATGATTATCCTGACATGAGCAACCATGAAGTATATGCATGCGGACATCCGCAAATGATTGCCAGCGCACAATCCTTATTCTTCAAACAGGCTGCTCTGGCAGAAACAGCTTTCTTTGCCGATAATTTTACTCCTGCATCCTGAGTTATTTATGAAACTGACACCTCGTAAACATTATCTGCTGATGATTTTGTTATTACTTATTTACAGTCTGGTAATGATTTATGCGCTGGCTTATCCGCCGAATCCTAACCGGATTATTGAAACCTGGCTGCTTATGCTGCTTTTACAGCGTTTCTTCCCGAGCGTATGGCGCTGGCTGATGTGGTTAAGTGCTATTATTATTCTTTTATACCACCCTACTGCTACTCTGTACGGCCGGCCAAGTTTTGGTATTGTTGCTTCGTTATTAAGCACAACCGCCAGTGAAGCAAGTGAATATATATGTGCTATTCCATGGCACACCTACCTTGCTACTATTTTACTGGCTGCCGTTCCGCTGTTTATTGTACGTTTTAATCGTAAAGCCGCAGCACCTCGCTGGCGCTTTTACTGGAGTATTCCGCTGGTACTGATTCTAATAGTAATGACAGTACAGACAGCACGTAAGGGCTATACAACCGGTGGTTTTGCGTTGCGCGCACAACCAGTGGAATTTTTAGCAGATGCCTATCTGCAACCACGAGCCTATTTTGCTGCACTGGCAAAAATGAAGCAGGATTTAGCCAAACCTGACAACTGGCAAATCAGCAGCAGCCATCAGATTTATCGTAACTATGTACTGATTATCGGTGAAAGTGTACGTGCAGACTATATGCATCTGTATGGCTTTAAATATGCAGATACACCATTTCTGGATAAACATGCCAATATTGTTATGGATAATATGCTGTCTGCCGGCCCCAACACGCCTATTTCATTATTATACGGCTTAACGCTAAGCCATGGCAAACCTTTCAGCATTCAGAATAATGTTATTACTCTGGCTAAGAAAGCCGGTATGGATACGGTCTGGTTATCTAATCAGGGGGCTCTCGGACAATACGATACATCAATTTCCACTATTGCTCATCAGGCAAATCAGGTGACTTTTCTGAAAACAACCGGATACGATTTTGGTATACGCAGCTTTGATGATCAACTTATTGCACCGCTGCAAAAAGTTTTAAATCAGCCACTGCCTGCGAATCGGTCACGGCTGATTGTGCTGCATATCATGGGTTCTCATCCTAATCCGTGCGACCGTCTTCCACAACCAGCGCATCACTATGTCGATAATAACAACAGTAACTGCTATATTGACACTATCCGGCAGACAGACAATTTACTAAGTCAGATATATAGTGCATTACAGCACAGCGGTCAGCCATTCAGTATGTTGTATTTCAGCGATCACGGTTTAAGTCACGATAAAAACAGTTATGAAAAAAACAGCATCGTGCGTTCTGAAAGTATTCTTCGTCATAATGATCACTTCTATCAGAACTATCATGTTCCATTAGTGATTATCAGCAGTAATCAAACTGGACAATTACGTAACAAAGCACGGCGCAGCGGTTTAGAATTGCTGGATGGAGTTGCACAATGGCTGGGAATCAGCACCCCACAACTGCCGTATAGTAAACAATTTTTCAGTGAAACGGACAGTACTCAGCTAGAGGTTCTGGATCTCAATCAGCGGTTACAACCTGTAGATAAGCTGCAAAACGATCCTCTCCCTGCACAATTGCAGTGACAATTACATAAAAAAACAATCTCTCTGTTTTTTTACAAAGCAGAGAGATTAAATTTTTCAAATAATTTCAGATTAAAGCTTTACATTTGATATGAATCAAAACACTTCTGAACAAAAACATTATAATGAATTTACTTTGATTGGTTTCCTCTTGATGTGTGTGTTTAAGTGTGGCTCTTCGCCACACTTTTTTTTATCTTAATTTTGACATTCTTAACATAATTATTCAATTGTTACTGATTCAAATTTGTTCTGATCAGCTTCCTGAGAATCCGCAAAATCCAGTACTACTTCATCTGACTGCGGAAGATAATCTATAAGCACAGCACCGCCCTCACTTAACCTTCCGAACAGCAATTCATCTGCCAGCAATTTACGGATACGTTCCTGTATCAGACGATGCATCGGACGCGCACCCATTGCTGCATCAAAACCATTTTTAGCCAGAAAAACACGCAGAGCCGGTGTAAATTCTGCCACAACCTGTTTAGACAATAACTGCTGTTCCAGAGCCAGCAAGAACTTATCAACCACTTTCGCAATAATTTGTTCATCCAATGCCTTAAATGGAACAATAGCATCCAGGCGATTGCGAAATTCAGGAGTAAAAGTATTCTTAATAGCAATCAAACTGTCAGACTGTTCACGCTGACCGGTAAATCCAAGATTCGGTCTGGCAAGCTCGGCAGCACCTGCATTAGTGGTCATAATGACAATTACATTACGAAAATCCGCACTACGTCCATTATTATCTGTGAGTTTGGCATAATCCATCACTTGTAACAGCACATTAAATACATCAGGATGGGCTTTTTCAATTTCATCCAGCAGTAACACACAATACGGCTGTTTATTCACCGCGTCAGTTAACAATCCACCCTGCTCGTATCCAACATAGCCCGGCGGTGAACCAATCAAACGCGAAACTGCATGCCGTTCCATATATTCAGACATATCAAAGCGTAGTAATGGTAAATCCAGCAACTGCGCCAGCTGTCTGGCAACCTCAGTTTTACCGACGCCGGTAGGCCCGGCAAACAGAAAACTGCCAATCGGCTTATCAGCCGGTTTCAAACCGGAACGAGCCATTTTTATTGATGCAGCCAGTACATCAATAGCCTGATCCTGTCCAAAAACTTTTGCTTTCAGGTTATCGGCCAGAAAACGCAATACCTGCTTATCATCATGAGAAACAGCAGTTTCCGGAATACGTGCCACCTTAGCGACAATAGCCTCAATCTCAGCCCGTCCGATAACTTTACGCTGTCTGGATTTCGGCTGAATTTTTTGTGCAGCAGCTGCCTCATCAATGATATCAATCGCCTTATCAGGCAGAAATCGCTCGTTTATATAGCGTGCGGATAACTCAGCAGCAGCCTGTAATGCTGCACGGGTATAACGTACCTGATGAAAGTGCTCAAATGCCGGACGTAAGCCCTGCAATATCTGTACCGTTTCCGGTACGGAAGGTTCTACTACATCTATTTTCTGAAAACGCCGGCTTAATGCATGATCCTTATCAAAAATAGTACGGTATTCCTGATACGTAGTGGCGCCAATACAGCGCATACTTCCTTTAGCTAACGCGGGCTTAAGCAGATTGGATGCATCCATTGTCCCGCCGGATACACTGCCGGCTCCGATGATGGTATGAATTTCATCAACAAACAATACAGCTTTATCCAGCTCACTTAATTCTTTGATTACTGCTTTCAGGCGTGCTTCAAAATCACCACGATATTTGGTACCGGCCAGCAGTGCGCCCATATCCAGAGAAAAAACTACTGACCCCTTAATAGATTCAGGTACCTTTTCATTCACCAGCAGATAGGCCAGTCCTTCTGCCAGAGCAGTTTTACCTACACCAGCCTCACCTACCAGTAATGGATTGTTTTTGCGCCGTCGACACAATGTCTGAATCAGACGCTGCATTTCTTCATTGCGTCCGATTAACGGATCAATACGTCCGGCCATTACCTCCATATTAAGATTCACTGTATACAGTTCGAGTGCTTTTGCCTCTGCTTTGGCTGCTTCTGTTTCATTATTCTGCTCGGTATTTTTATCCTGAGAAAAACGATGATTACCCAGTGTCAGATATCGCAGCACATCCAGACGGGTTACTGATTGCGATTCAATAAAATAGACAGCATGACTGTCTTTTTCCGACATTATCGCAACCAATACATCAACCGGCGTTACCTCTCCTTTTGCCTGAGCCGCACGTACATGCACGATAGCCTGCTGTAAAACCCGCTGAAAACCCAGTGTAGGCTGTAATTCAGACTGTTCCAGCTCATTATCCGGCAAAACCGGAGTGTTTTCATAAATACTCTGTTGTAACTGTTTAGCCAGCAAATGATTGTCTACACCCACAGCCTGTAATACTTCACTAACATCTTCACTTTGTTGCAACAGGCCGAGCAATAAATGTTCCACTCCAATAAATTCGAAGGCACGGCTACGAGCCTCGGCATAAACATATTGCAGAATTTTTTCAAGCTGTGCCGAAATCATATCCGACCTCCTGACAAAGTAACGTTATCAATAGCGACTGCAACCAATTTTATTCACTTGTATAAACAACATGAAGCATACACGATAAAATTCAAGTAGCGCCCGCAGAACTAATATTTCACCCGTAATTACCCAAACAGGCAATTCAGGCCTCTTCTACCAAACACTGTAAAGGAAAACCGGCTGCTTCCGAGCGTGACAAAACCTGATTACATTTTGTTTCTGCAATATCTTTTTGAAACACACCGCATATCCCGCTGCCTGATTCATGTACCATCAGCATAATAGCTATGGCCTGCGTATGTGGTAAATGAAACACATCCATTAAAATTGCAATTACAAAGTCCATTGTCGTGTAATCATCATTCAGCAAAACCACTTTATAGCGCTTTGGCGGCATTATCATGGATTTCTGGCTCTGGCTAACAATTTGTATCTTCGAATTTGACATTGTCTATTAATCTACATGTATCTGTGGGTTTTTAGTAACGGTTTTAATAATTTTATCATTTTTCGGTAAGCTTGCTTGACGTTAGTTCTTAACCTATGTAAAAAGACTACTTAACAAGTCAGACATAGACTGCCAGACAAACTGTTGTACAGTCGTTCACTATTTTTTTGGCCTTTTTGTGTCGTAAACTTGTTCTTTATTTTGTTTTTTATGTATAGGAAGTTTCATGGCAACTGGTATTGTTAAGTGGTTTAACGACGCTAAAGGTTTTGGTTTTATTACCCCAGATGAAGGTGGCGAAGATTTGTTTGCACATTTCTCTGCAATCAACATGAATGGTTTCAAAACCTTGAAAGAAGGTCAACGTGTATCTTTTGATGTGACCACCGGTCCAAAAGGTAAACAAGCGGCTAATATTCAGGCAGCTTAATCTTAGCCGGTTGTCCGGTTAGTCTAAAATAGCGGCAAAAGCCGCTATTTTCTGTTTGAAATTGAAGAAATTGTCTTTTGCAGGATAATGACCTAAATATTTATCTGTATCATTAATCTCTATTTAACTGGCCGTTGATATTCAGACAGTTAATATTCCTGCACGTAATTTGTCCTGAAATTCCTGTATCTGAATTGATATATTTCTTACTGAAACTATCTTAAAAGACAGAATTAATATCCAAATACAAAAACCGCAGCAATAAACAAGCTGCGGTTTTTTACAGGATAAATCGTTTAAATAATCTATCAGGACTGAACAGATGATTTAGCCGGTAACAGCAAATTAAGCACAATCGCCAGTAAAGCGCACAAACCCACACCAGCAAAAGCCATCGTACCAATCTTCACAACCATACCGCCGATACCGACAGTCAGTACGGAACTGACAATCACCAGATTACGCGGTTCCATCAAATCCACTTTGGCATCAATCAGCGTTTTCAAACCTAATGAAGCAATAGTACCAAACAGCAACAACATAATCCCGCCCATTACCGGCAACGGAATAGAGCTGAGAAATGCATTAAACTTACCAAAAAAAGCCATAAAAATTGCAAAAACGGCTGCCCAGGTCATAATTACCGGATTACTGTTTTTAGTAATCATCACCGCGCCGGTAACCTCTCCATAAGTAGTAACCGGAGGGCCGCCAATCAGACCGGCCACACATACACCCAAACCATCACCCAGCAAAGTCCGATGCAAACCGGGGTCTTTTACATAATCGTGGCCTGTTACCTTACCAATCGCCATGATTCCGCCAATATGCTCAATAGCTGGTGCGATAGCTACGGGCAGCATAAACAGTGCAGCCTGCCAGTTAACCTCAGGTGTAGCGAAATGCGGCACAGCAAACCAGGGTGCCGCTGCCATGGCACTGGTATCTACCATACCGGTAAATAAGGCCATAATATAACCGGCAGCCACACCGATCAGAATCGGAATCAGCCGCATCATTTTGCTGCCGAATACTGTAACAATAACCGTTACAGCAAATGTGAAACCGGACAAAAATAATGAATGAGCGTAATCAACCACCTGCTTATCACCGGATCTGCCCATAGCCATACTGCTCGCTACCACAGCCACCGATAAACCTATCACCATAATCACCGGACCAATGACCACTGGTGGCAGTAAACGATGTACTGAAGCCAGACCGCGCCATTTAATTAATGCGGCAAAAACAAAATACATAAAGCCGGCAGCAAACAGACCAAACATAGTTGAACCAAGTCCCCATTCCTGCATGGCATAAATAATCGGTGCAATAAACGCAAAAGAGGAACCAAGATAAATCGGTACTTTACGTTTAGTACAAAGTTGAAATAATAAAGTACCTATACCTGCACCCATTAATGCCAGTGCCGGATTCAGCCCTGTCAGCAACGGTACCAGAACCATAGCACCAAATGCTACAAACAGAATTTGCGCGCCGGCAAGCGCGAGTTTCAAATGGTGTCCCACCCTGACACTCCCGATAAATAAACAAAACCCAGTATTATAATATAGGACGTTATAAAAAATAGTTATAGTTTGTCGCCATCAGGCTAAAACTTGAATATTTTATTTAATCGTTAAAACAGCAGTTTAATTGTAAATTTAAAAAATAATCACCAAAAAGGCTTGCACGATTTAATTTTATTGCGCATAATGCGCTCCTCTTTCGCCGGCATAGCTCAGTTGGTAGAGCAGCTGACTTGTAATCAGAAGGTCCCGAGTTCGACTCTTGGTGCCGGCACCAGTTAAAAACAAAAAAGCATAATCTCAGGATTATGCTTTTTTGTTTTTAACGACCATCTACTCTTCTGGATTTTTTATTAACAAAATAAGTTAATACTTATGAGTGATTATCACTTATGCCTGTCTCTAAAAAATCAATCAGTAATTACTGAACTTTCGTCCTATCTTACATTAAACTAATATGCGGCCTTGTCTGTTTTAATTATCGTATATTTATGTAATCGTAATTTATCTTTATCACTTGAGATTTATTGACAGACACAATAGTTTTATATTTATACAATGATAAATAATTTTAAAAATTAACAATTTATATCCGTTATTCTAAAGCAGAGTTATTATCACAGATATTAAAATATTGTTAGCAGAAACTAAAAATTTGTTTTAGAATAATTACACGCTGAACGTTTATCGCCCATCCATCTGAGTTAATCAGGATTACTGGATGGCATTTTTAATTGTAGCGGCTTCAGCATATGTATATTGCAGTAAAAAATCCATGTCTCAAAATATCTATCAGTTAAAACCGCATGAACGCCCCATGATGGCGGGCTCACCGTCATTTCCCGACCATCCGTGGAAAAGGCGTTTATGCTACGGCATCATTGGAACAATCGTTGGCTTAACTGCCGGATTTACCAATGGCATGATGCTGGCTAACATTCCCCAGATTCAGGGCTACTTGGGACTGACACCTGAACAGGGCGGCTGGATACAGGTATCTTATTACATGTTCAGCGCCATTATCAGTGTATTACTTTTTAAAATCCGCCAGAATTTCGGGTTGCCGCGTTATGTAGGCTATATCATTCTTGGGCTGATACTGACTAATTGCCTTCAGTTTTTTTTCCATGATTATTATATGGAATTATTCGCCCGTGGTATGAGCGGGTTGGTAGGCGGCAGCTTAAACAGTGTAGCCATGTATTACATGATGCAGGCGATGCCGGCTATTCATCGTGGTAAAGGCATGATATTCGGGCTGGGGCTTACTCAGCTCAGCCAGCCGCTGGCCAGATTTATTTCTCCCCTGCTTTTACAGCACGAACAGTTTCAGCTTGTATTCAGCTTTCAGCTAGGTATGGCATTACTGGTATGCGGTGCAGTATGGCTGTTACCTATTCCCTCTGGCTATCTGGAAAAATCTTTCGAAAAAATTGATCTGATAAGCTTCCCTTTGCTGGCTGCCGGAATTGCCTTTATTTCTGCAGGAGCGGTACAAGGCAGGATTGTCTGGTGGGACAAAGACTGGATTGGCTGGCTGTTTGTAGCCGGCGTCGTATGCTGTATGCTTTCCGTGATTATTGAATACAACCGCAAACACCCGATGCTGGATATCAAATGGATGATGCATACCAACGGTATGCTCCAGATACTGATTTTCGGTTCACTGATACGGGTTGCCTTATCTGAACAAAATATGGGTGCGGCCGGTCTGATGACAGTTTTAGGTCTGAGTAATGACCAGATGATACATTTTTATGCTGTTGTTTCCTGCGGTGCTGCACTCGGATTGCTTACTAGTGTATTAACATTCAATCCTCTTGATATTAAATTACCTTTGGTCATTTCATTTGCCATTATTGCTATGGCCAGTTTTATGGAAGTTGGACAGAATCAGTGGTCACGGCCGGTTAACTTCTATATTCCCGAGTTTATGATTGCCTTTGCTTCGCTGTTTTTTTTCGGGCCGGTTATGATGGAAGGACTGATACGGGCTCTTTCCAAAGACCCTGTATACATCATGAGTTTCTCGGCAGTATTCGGTTTTTCACAAACTGTCGGTGGACTAATCGGTTCAGCGTTACTTAATGCTTTCATTACGATCAGAACACGCATTCATCTGATTAACAGCGCAGACAGTGCATACCTGACAGACCCGCTAGTCAATCAGGCAATTCAGAAGAATGCTCTGGCCAGCCAGCGCTTTAGTTTTGATAGCAGCTGGAATCATGCCTATGGTGTCAGTAAACTGATTCAACAGGACACCATGCTGGCACAAATAGCTGCTTACAATGATTTATTTGTTTTGGTGGGAATCGGTTCGTTAATCTGCTTTCTGGTTGTCGGCGCACATCGCTGGTGGCATCAGATACACGGTACCAACCCTATCGGGCGTGAACTGAGAAACTATGCGGCTGCCCGCCAGCGTGCAATGCAAGAACCGCCAAAACAATAAAATAAAGAAGGACAATAATGACTGACACACAACAAAACAATCCGGATCAAAATCAGAAAACAACCGGCAATCAAACTGTACAGTCTGCTCCGGCAGCAAACAAAACCGCTAAAGAACAGACATCTGCTCAGCCAAATACGAATCAGGCGGGCACGAACCAGCAAAACAGCTCATCCGCTTCTGCCGGTAAGGCTAATCCCTCACCTGCCCAGCCGGCAGCCAGTCAGTGGCAGCCTCCTAAACGTAAATGGTTTGTAACAGCTATTCTGGTACTGGTATTAATGCTTGGTGTCCTGATGATTTTACGTGCATGGAAATTACCACCATTCCGCAACTCAATGGTATCAACTGATAATGCATATGTACGTGGTCAGACTACCATAATCAGTCCTCAAGTAACTGGTTACGTTACTAAGGTATATGTTCAGGATTTTGACGACGTTAAGGCTGGACAGCCACTCATACAGATTGATGACCGCATCTACAAACAAAAAGTTGCAGCCGCTGAAGCCGGAATTGGTTTACAGGATAGCTCTTTAGCCAATTACGAACAGAATCGCCGCAGTAAAGAAGCAACTCTGGCAGCCCGTGAGGCAGATATTGCCAATGCTCAGGCGCAACTGGAAAAAGCTCAGGCTGATATGGCCCGGGTAAATATTCTGGTTACGGATGGTTCGCTTTCCTTACGTGAACGTGACCAGACAAGAGCTGCGTTAAAACAGGCTCAAACCGGAGTTGCGGAAGCTAAAGCACAATATCGGGTTGCTCAGGAAGATCTGAAAAGCACTCATGTTAACAAGAGCGGCCTGAAAGCAAACGTTGATAATGCACATGCACAGCTCGGACTGGCTCAGATTGATTTATCCAATACCGTTGTCCGGGCGCCTGAAAGTGGCCGGCTAAGTGAAATCAGCGTCAAAAATGGTCAGCTGGTAAATGCCGGAACACAATTAATGTTTCTGGTACCCGCACGCAAATGGGTAGTCGCTAACTTTAAAGAGGCACAGACAGCCAATATCCGCGTTGGTCAGCCAGCATGGTTTACAGTGGATGCCCTGAACGGAGCCAGAGTCAAAGGTACCGTAGAAAAAATTTCTCCGGCTGCCGGCAGTGAATTTTCTGCAATCAAACCAGATACCACTACAGGTAACTTCGTTAAAGTACCACAGCGTATCGCTGTCCGCATACGCATTGATACCAGTAATGATCTTTTTGAACGTCTGCGCCCGGGCATGTCTGTGGTAGTAAGTATAGATACAACCAGAGTGAAAGCATGAAAACACCTTTAATCAGACTGTTTACCCTGATCGCCCTATCAGTCAGTGCCAGTGGTTGTATTCCCAGAATTCCGAACATTCCGGCAGCTGCGCGGGTCGACGTTCCGGTACAGTGGCATGAACAGTATCATCACTCCGCTCAACATGCAGATGCACAATGGTGGACTCAGCTTAATGATCCGGTTTTAAACCGGCTTATCAGTGAAGCACTTGCTAATAACATTGATATCGCTCTGGCACAAACACGAATACAGGAAGCACTCGCTCAGGAACATGCTTCGCGCGCATCCTTACTACCCAGTCTGGAAGCCAGCGGCGGTACTTCACGGCAAAAAAGCCTGAATGCTTTTGGTATTGCTACCATTAACCGGGTAGAACAGCCAACATTTCAGGCTGCATACGAACTGGATGTTTTTGGTCAAAACCGTAATGCATGGAAAGCACGTCGTCTGAACCGGCAGGTCAGTGAAATTGCCGAAGAAGCAACCCGTCTGAGTGTCATCACAACTACGGTTAAATCTTATGTCACTCTGCGTGCACTTGATGAAAAGCTGAATTTACTGCAAAAAACTCTGGAAGCGCGTCAGCGAGAGCTAAAAATTGCTCAATCTAAAGCTAATGTCGGCTATACATCCAAGCTGGAACTGAATCAGGCACAGGCTGAATATGCAGCCACACTGCAACAGATTCCAGTAGTTCAATCCAGTATCAGCCAGCAGGAACATGCTCTGAGTATGCTGACAGGCAGTAGCAGCCGTACCATTGAACGCGGTTTATCCTTATCGGAACTGCATGCACCGGCTATACCTGACATACTGCCTTCTGATCTGATGAAAAATCGTCCGGATATAGTTCAGTCAGCACTATTAATAGCTGCCAGTGATGCCAGTCTGGCTTCGGCTCAGGCACAATTTTTACCTTCCGTGAAAATCAGCGCTACATTCGGCCGTCTGTTTACCACTTCACCAATTAAAGAACCGGTTAATTTATGGAGTATAGGCGGCAGTATTCTGGCACCTGTATTCGAAGGCGGACGATTAAAAGCAAATTTTGATCTGAATGTAGCTAAACGTAATGAAGCTGTCTGGAACTATCGCAAAACTGTGCTGACTGCTCTGAAGGAAGTTGAAGACCAATTATCCGGCAGTTATCGCCTGCAGGAACAGGAACAAGCTTTGGAAATGGAACGAAATGCACTGGAGAATGCCCTGCACCATGCAACAAATCGTTATCGTGCAGGTTATTCTCCTTATCTTGATGTTCTGGACAGCCAGCGCAATTTACTAAGCGTACAAAGTCAGCTGATTCAGAGTAAAGCAGATTATCTGAATTCACAGGTTTCACTTTATCAGGCTCTTGGCGGAGGCTGGACAGCACCTGCAGGTAAATAATTTCAGCCACAACCGCACAGGATTGAATACAAAGCAGAATAAACAGACTATAATATTTAATAAAGTCTGCTTATATGTATAAATTTGCTGTTTTAGCTTTATGTTAGAATAGTTCTTTAAGTATTAAAAACTACGTAGTTTTATCATGTCTATTGCTTCTGAACACATTGACCGGCTTTTACCTCAGACTCAGTGCAGGCAATGTGGATATCAGGGTTGTTTGCCGTATGCTCAGGCATTGAGTCGCGGAGAAGCTGAAATTAACCTTTGTACACCGGGCGGTACTGCTGTCATCAGTGATTTAGCTAAACTGTTAAAAGTGCAGGTTCTTCCTCCGGCTGATGCGCTTAAAGCTGCCCTCCCTAAAGCAATAGCTGTAATTGATGAAACCGAGTGTATCGGTTGTACGGCATGTATTAAAGTCTGTCCGGTAGATGCGATTATGGGCGCAACCAAACAAATGCATACAGTAATCAGCACTGAATGCAGTGGTTGTGAATTATGTATTGCCCCCTGCCCGGTTGATTGTATCGATATGCAGCCGGTACTTGAACACTGGTTACCACGGTCAAGAACACTGACCGATGGGCAGGAAAGTGACCGTTTTGCTGCTGCTACTCAGGCAAGTCTGCGATTTCAGCATCGTACCGAACGTCTGCAACGCCTGCAGCGTTTAAAAGAGGAGCAACTGCATGCACGCAAAGCTAAAGAGCCTGCAACAACCACAACTTCTGCAGCAAAGTCTGCCGGAAAAATTAATCCGGCTGCCCTGATTGCAAAAGCAATGGCTAAAGCACAAACGCAACAGATACACAGAAGAGTGCCTGATAATCAAGACTCTTTTCAGCAGCAGCAAATTGCCAAGGCACAGGAGCAGGCTGGTTACCGCCGCGCCATGCGAGATTTACAATATGGAAATGATCAGCAAAAAACAGAAGCTCTTGAATGGTTACGTTTGTATAAACAACAACGCGAATCCGAACAATAATGCGCAAAATCTGACAAAATTGAATAAAAATGCTAAAATACTAAAATATGTCAAAATTAATTGGCTATATAAGTAAATGAAATTAAAAAGATGAAGAAACTAACATTCTTTCTGGGTTGTATGGCTGTTTTGCTTATAACTAATGCCTGTGCTTTTGCAGATAAGCCTGATACCAGATTTTTATCCGGTAACTGGGAAATCCGTTCTCTGAATGGAGAACCCACACCAGATACTTCTTCTCGCATTCGTTTTGATCCGAATACACACCAGTATTTTGCTTATTTCGGCTGTAATCATATAAACGGAACCTATCGCGACTATCGTCATACATTGCGATTAAGTAAGCCTTTCGGCATCACTAAACTATGTGCCAATATAGAAGATGAACGGACTGGTACCGGTACATTAGGTTTTGTTAAATCATGGCGTATAATCAATGATACTACTGGTGTACGTCTGCAATTACTGGACAAACACCGCTATGTAAGGTTAGAAGCGCGTTTAATTAAAAATACAGCAAACTAACTAAAATATACAAAAAATTTATTATCAGATTGTAATCAATTTTAAAAGCTTAATCATACAACCGATAATACTGAGTTTAATATCAAAAAGCCGCATGGAATTAATTCGATGCGGCTTTTAATCAGATTACACCATTAGTGTGGTGCAATCATATCTTCAGGAATAACCCATTTATCAAACTCTTCTGCTGTCAGAAATCCCAGCTCTATTGCTGCCTGTTTCAGGCTTGTATTCTGTGCATAAGCAGTTTTAGCAATTTTAGCTGCTTTTTCATAACCAATATGACGATTCAGCGCAGTAACCAGCATCAGTGAATGATGTAAATTGGCATCAATTTTTTCTTTTACAGGTTCAATTCCCTGTGCACAACGCAGATTGAAACTATTGCATGCATCAGCCAGTAAACGTACTGATTGCAGAATATTAAACACCAGTACAGGCATAAATACGTTCAGTTCAAAATTACCCGAAGCACCCGCTACTGTAATAGTCGTATCATTACCCATTACCTGAGCAGCTACCATAGTCATGGCTTCACACTGTGTCGGATTCACTTTACCCGGCATAATACTTGAACCAGGTTCATTTGCCGGAATAGTAATTTCTCCGATACCGCAGCGAGGTCCGCTGGCCAGCCAGCGAATATCATTGGCAATCTTGTTCAGGCTAACCGCCAGAGTTTTCAGGCTTCCAGAAGCGAATACCACTGCATCACGTCCGGCAAGTGCTTCAAATTTATTAGGTGCACTAACAAACGGTAAACCGGTTAACTCAGCCAGTTTAGCTGCTGCTTTTTCTGCATACTGCGGATGACTGTTCAAACCAGTGCCTACAGCCGTACCACCCAATGGCAATTCATATAACCAGTGTAATGCCTGCTGCAAACGCTCTAGTCCATGATCCAGCTGGCTGACATAGCCACTGAATTCCTGACCCAGTGTCAGCGGTGTTGCATCCTGCAGGTGTGTACGACCAATTTTAACAATATCTTTAAAAGCTTCTGCTTTAGAAGCCAGCGTGTCACGTAAAGCCTGCACAGCGGGAATCAAATGCTTATTAATCTGAATCGCTGTAGCGACATGAATAGCAGTCGGAAATGAATCATTGGTAGACTGAGCATGGTTAACATGATCATTCGGATGTACTGGTTTATAATTGCCCCGTGGCTGACCGGCTATTTCATTGGCCACATTAGCCAGAACCTCATTCATGTTCATATTACTCTGCGTACCAGAGCCGGTTTGCCATACTACCAATGGAAACTGGTCTGCCAGTTCACCAGCCAGAACACGTTCAGCAGCCTGTACTATTAAGCCGGCACATTCTCCGCTGATACGCTCAAGCTGCTGGTTGGTTAAAGCTGCTGCTTTTTTCACCAAAGCCATTGCCTGTATCATTGCCGGAGGCAAAGTTTCGCCGCCAATATCAAAATTCTGCAGACTGCGCTGCGTCTGCGCACCCCAGTAAACATTTTCAGATACAGCGATTTCACCCATGCTGTCATGTTCAATACGTGTATTCATATCGTCTCCATGATTGCGTGCTTGCATTATTGAATAAAAACAATAATTTGCGCACAAGTCAGGCATTAATTACATTCACAGAAATCCGGAATATACTTAATTCCCATTATAAACATGCATAATTGTGCAGCGATTCAACCAATTTAGCTACAAATTAATTGTATTTATAAACATAAATTAATATAACCTAAAGATATACATGTTAATTTCCATTAATATGTATTTGCCTGCCAAACAATCAGTCTAAGTTTGATAATCTGTCAATATAAATATCATTTAGTTAATACATAATCGTCACTTCATCGAAAATAATAATAGCGAAACAAGTTTGTGGCAGAATAGCAATTCTGAGAACTACACAAATATAAGCAATGGATATCGCTTTTCAGTTATCGATATTACTGGCTCTGGGCATGGGCGCTCAATGGCTGGCATGGTATTTAAAACAACCGTCCGTACTCTTTTTGTTGTTTACCGGAATCATGATTGGTCCGGTTCTGGGCTGGTTTCATCCTGATACAGTGCTGGGAAGTCTACTTTTTCCTTCTATTTCACTTGGCGTTGCCATTATTTTGTTTGAAGGCGCACTGACCCTGCAATTTCATGAAATCAGCCAGCACGGGCGAGTTGTGCAGAATCTGGTAACGCTTGGAGCAGTGATAACTATTATCTTATTATCGCTGGCGGCATACTGGCTGTTTAATCTGGATTTTCGGGTAGCTCTGTTATTTGGTGCACTTGTCTGTGTAACTGGTCCCACTGTCATTGCACCCATGCTGCGCAGTGTGCGTCCTCGTTCGAAAATTGCCAATATTCTGCGCTGGGAAGGGATAATTATTGATCCAGTAGGTGCCATTGCAGTTGTACTGGTATACGAATATATCGTTTCTGACGGACATGAAAATTCTCTATTGCTTTTTAGCAAAATTGTACTGGTAGCATTTATTTGCGGGGGTCTCGGTGCAGTATTTCTTGCCAATGCCATCAAACGCTACTGGCTGCCTGAATACATGCGCAATGTCGTAACATTTGCCTTTGTTTTAATTTTGTTTTCCGTATCCAATTATCTCGAAAGCCAGTCTGGTTTGTTAACCGTTACAATTTTAGGGCTCGCCCTGGCAAACTGGCCGCAATTTCCCCGCCAAAGTATTCTAGCTTTTAATGAATCTTTAACTTTATTATTTATACCTACGCTGTTCATTATTCTTGCCGCCCGTATGGACGTTACTGCATTACTGGGTTTAGGCTGGCGTGGGCTGGCTTTGCTGTTTATCGCAATGTTTATTGCACGTCCTCTGGCTGTATGGTTCTCTTCTTTTAATTCCGGCCTAAGTATCCAGGAAAAAATAATGATTAGCTGGATAGGTCCGCGCGGTATCGTCGCTGCATCCATTGCTTCATTGTTTGCATTACGCCTGCAAAATCAACATTTATCCGGAACTGAGCTACTGGCACCAATGGTTTTTCTGATTATTATCGGCACTGTCCTGATACAGGGACTTGGTGCCAAAACCGTTGCCGGTATACTAAAAGTCCGTGAACCCGGTAATAACGGTGTACTGATTGTAGGCAGTAATGAAGTAGCCCTGATGCTGGCTACAACACTTAAGCAGCTTAATATTGATGTTTTAGTTGCCGATTATCACTATGTACAAATTGCCCGTGCGCGCATGAAGGGTTTGCGTACATATTTTGGCAACCCTGTTTCAGAAAATGCACAAACTGAGCTTGACCTGATAGGTATTGGCTATCTGTTTGCTGTTAGCCGAGATAAAGAACTGAATACATTATGTGAACTGCAATTTCGGCATGATTTTGGCGAACAGAATATATATCGCATCCGTTTTAATGAAGAACAGGATTTAACTTCGCGTGCACAAAAACAGTATCAATATGTTTCCCGCCAGCTTTTTGGCAAAGATGTGACTTTCAGAAGGCTGGAAAATATGCTTGGTAAGCAGACAAAAATTAAAATTACCAATATTACCGCTACCTATGATTATCACCAGTATTGTCATGATCATCCGCAGGCTATTCCGCTTTTTTTACAGGATAAAAATAACATTTTGTATATCATCAGCTCTGAATTTCAGCCAGCAACAGCTATTGATAAAAAATTGATTGCACTGGATTATCAATAAAAAAACTCTGCAAATATAATCAAGATTTATTTTGCTTAATTACAACTTGTAAATTTAAATTTGAGAAATATCCAATAAAAATCTCATGTAACTCTTGGTTACATTATCACTAATCTTTCTCTATCGAAATCGGAGCAAAATGATAAAATTCTATGGGTATCCGGTCAGAGCCGGATACCCATAGAATTTTCTAAACAATCAGATATCAATTTTTGTCATTCAGTATAGATTCAAAAGCCTTCAAACGTTTATGAATTGACAGCAATTCAATAATGGTTTTCCATGAATTAATAAGATACTGAAATGATTCACGAACATTATTAAATACGTTAAGAATTTGATTGATTAAGCCCAGAGTCATGGTACCCGCTGCAATGGATGGAAATAACATAACAAGCCCATATATACCATCCAGCTGTAAATACCATATACTCACCATATTGAAATAGGCATAGTGAAAATACAGTCTGTAGTAATTAACCTTTACCCGTTCGAAAAGCTCTTTCAATGTCGCCGGCTGAGCACGTTCACTATCATCTTCCCCATATACCAGCTCTTTACGATATGCAGCTTCTACTTTTTGAATATTAAACTGAAGTCCGGGTAATTTAATACCGACCGCAACTAATAAAACTGTACCAAACAAGGACCAGCCCAGTGCTGCCCAAACCAGTGAATATTTTACTTCACCAATTATTGGTAATGCCGGCACATGGCTGGATAACTGAAACAGTAGAGGTAAAAATGCAATCAATACCATAACCGCCCGAACCAGACTGACACTCAACTCTTCTACAATAGTGGCAAAGCGCATTGTATCTTCCTGAACACGCTGAGAAGCCCCTTCAACAGTACGCAGTTTCGACCAGTTTTCAATATAGTAATAATTCATGGCTGTACGCCAGCGAAATACATAATGACTGACAAAAAAAGTATTTAATACAAATACTGTTACTGCAACCATCGCAATCTGCAAAAATGTTAGTATATTCTGATACAAATCACTGATCGGCCCACCCCCATTACTGAGCATCTTCTGAATCATATCCCAGAAAGGACCATACCAGGCATTAATCGTTACGTTTATCTGTACACTAAACCAGATATTAAAAAGAATTAAAGCAGAACCCCATATTGACCAGCGCTGCCACGGATGTTTTGCTACTACTGACCAGAAAACAGCAAAAATGATTGTAGCCAGCAAAAACCAGAGATAAAACCACAAAAATGCCGGCGACCAGAAACGCGAAAGACCAATAGTCAGAGGTTTGTCCGCATAGCCTTGCGGCCAGCCAAACCACTCTCCGGCACTCTCCCCACCACAATACCAGAGGGCAATATTCAGGCCTATCCACAATATGGCAGACGGAAAAAACCAACGTGGCTTTGGAAAAAATGAATGGAACACAATCTCATCCTGATGAAATAAATGCCGGTTAAAAATAAGCTATTATTAGTCTTAATTTTCTATAGCTGCGGGCAGCACAGTAAATACAGTTATTACATAACCAGCTATATTGTAAAGAAGCTATTAAATAGTGGCTTGTCTACAAAGTCAATTAATAATATTTAAATTGTTTATAATCAAATTTTTTCAAACAAAAATTTAATGTAATCACACAGCACCTGTATCAAATTCGATATCTGAGAAACCGGCAAAATTAAATTTTAGCAATGTAATGCTTTTAAGAAAATTTTCTGCATAAACATGCTCAAACAGATAATCCAAATTATTTATTATTTTCTGCCAAGACTAATAAATGTCAAAAGATTGACAGTACCCAACACTATATTAAGACAATTCAGAGCAAGAAATAAAAAAACAGAGCAGTATCAGAATATTTATTTATCTGAATATCTACTCTGTTTTCAGTATCACTACTCTAATTTACTTGTTTTCAAAGGCAGATTTATTCAATCCTGAAGTAATTAAGTTGATTACCATTTGTGCAGAATTACCGGCAGCCTGTTGCAGAAACTGATCAAAGCTGACAGAAGCATTTGCATCACCATTATCTGAAATAGCACGAATAATCACAAAAGGGATATTAAGCTGATAGCAAGTTTGCGCAATGGCAGCGGCTTCCATTTCTACAGCCACAACATCAGAAAATTTTTCTTTAATCAATTGATTTTGTTCAGCAGTACCAACAAACTGATCACCACTGACAATTAAACCAGTATAGATTTCTGCACCTGTAAATACGTGTGCGGCTTTTCTGGCTGCATCAGCAAGATACTGGTTAGCGTTAAATCGTGCCGGTAATTGTGGTACCTGCCCCGGCACATAACCAAAAACAGTTACATCAACATCATGATGAGCTATTTCGCAACCTACAACAACGTCGCCAATCTGAATACCGGCTTTCAAACCACCGGCACTACCAGTATTGATAACATAATCAGGTGTAAATCTTTCAATTATTACTGCTGTTGTCAGCGCCGCATTGACTTTACCAATACCACTCAGTGCAAGTATCACTGGTACGCCTTTAATTTCACCCTGATGAAAATGAACAGCACCAGCCTGACTATCCTGCCGGTTATCCAGTTGTTCAAGCAGGTAATCCAGCTCAGGCTGCATAGCCGCAATAATGGCAATTAAAGGTTTTTGCATAATTGAAACTTTATTCTGTAACAGAATCAAACAGAATAGCATAATCTTATTTTATTCACCACATGGATGTAATGCACAACAATTTAATGATTAACAGATGAATTATTTGAACAAAACAACCAATGCGGATTCAGATTCCGCCAACTCAGAATAAAGACAATTGCGTCTGTTTCCTCAATAATTGAGTCAGAGCTGTACCTAATCCACTATGCCGCTGCTGGTTATTTTTTATACCTTGTACTAGCTGTTTAGACGCACCGCAAAAAGTAAACTGTTTTCTGGCTCTGGTTAATGCGGTATACAAAAGAGAACGGTTAAACAACGAATCATCAGCTGCTGCGCGCAACTGCGGAGCCAGCAACCAGACATCATCATATTCTGATCCCTGACTTTTATGTACCGTAATGGCAAAAGCTGCCTCATGCTGTGGTAAGCGGCTGAGGGAAATTGAACGATAATTTGTCCCTTCAGCAAAATAAGCGAGTAAATGCCCACTATTATTCTGTTCAGGAAGAATCACGCCGATATCACCATTAAACAAACCCACACCATAATCATTCTGAGTAATCAGAATCGGCATACCAGCAAACCAGCTATCTGTATTCTGATGTAACTGAGTCCGTAAATAGCTTCGGTATTGCTGATTAAATGCTTCTGCATCAGTACGCCATGCAGTCAGCACCATAATATCGGTAAGATGGCTGAATACTTGAGTAATATTATTTTCAGCCACTGCCTGCCACCATAGCTGTTGCTGTGAATATAATTTGCGACACAGTACTTGTATATCAAGTTGGTGCAGTTGTAACTGCTCCGGAAAACTGTTTACTGCATTAAGTGCAGCCGTCGCGTCACCGTTGATACAAGCGGAGGCCAGAGCACCAATACCCTGTGTCGCATCAAATCGGTAACTGTGAGTTAAAGTTGCAACATATTGAGCTATACCGGCATTATCGCTGACAGGAGGCAAAAACTGTTCGGGCAATAAAGCCGTAAGCTGTTTTTTCAGTTCAGGAGACAGTACTGTCGGCTGGGATAATTCAGCCAGCACATTTCCTGCGCCTACAGCAGGCAGCTGATTAGCATCTCCCAGCAAAATGATACGAACATCAGGCTTTAAAGCACGCAACAGTGCACGAAACAGAGACAAATCCAGCATCGAAGATTCATCCACCACCAGTATATCAACCGGTAAAGGATGTTCTGCATCAAATGGGCCTGTTAATAATGGAGGCTGTAACTGTAACAGGCGGTGAACCGTCTGACCTGATAAATCCGCCAGCAATTGTCTGCTGTCATCAGATAATGGCAGCTTATCCAATGCACGTTGTAAAGCACTGGCCATATGTGCCGCTGCTTTGCCAGTTGGAGCTACCAGTGCAATTTGCGGCGGACGTGATAAATGCCAGGTATGTTTCAGCAATAAACCCAGTATTTTGGCTACAGTAGTCGTTTTACCTGTTCCGGGCCCGCCATTAATCACTACAAAATGCTGAATAAGAGCCAGTGCCGCAGCAAAACGTTGCTGGGTACCGTCTGCATCAGGAAACCAGTCTGCCAGATCAGCGGCTACATCCATATTTAAATGAATAGGCGGAATACTAGCCAATGCCAGCATAGACTCGGCTATATCCTGCTCAAGCTGCCACATTCTTCCTAAAAATAAATGATTGCTTTGCAAAATGAATGGCGTATAAGTACCAGCAGCTCCAACAAGAATTCTGCATTTACGAAGCGCCTCCGAATGCTGTCGGGGAACAATAATATAACTGTCTCCACGATTCAGCGCCCATAACAGCTTATCAGCCCATGGCTGAATAATTTCCCACTCATGCTGGGCAACCACCCGAAGCACATGCTCAATTGCAGCGAGTGCCGGATGTGCAGACTGTTCCTGAGTTTCTGCCGGATTGATAGCTTCAGCCATATTTAATCAATCAATACAACCTAATACATTCATACATCAACGAACATTAAAGGGTACTAATCTACCATCTGTCACCGTTAAGACTTCATCAAAACGCTGAGCAAGCTCATCATCATGGGTAACAACTACCAGACTTGTATTCAGTTCATGTTGTAAATCCAGCATCATATCCAGTACATTGCCGGCATTTTTCCTATCTAGATTGCCTGTAGGTTCATCAGCCAATATACAGGCGGGATGAGTAACCAGTGCACGGGCAATAGCAGCCCGTTGCCGCTCACCGCCGGACAATTCACCGGGGCGGTGGCTCATACGCTGCTTAAGCCCTACTTTATCCAGCATTTCCTTAGCACGTTCTTCTGCCTGAGCTTTCGGTATACGCCCAATCAGTAAAGGCATCATTACATTTTCCAGCGCAGTAAACTCTGGCAACAAATGATGAAATTGATAAACAAAGCCCAGATACTGGTTACGCAGCTGACCTATGGCTTTCTGCCCAAGACGGGTAATATCTTGTCCCATCAGACGTATAGTACCGCTACTGGGTGTATCTAGTCCGCCAAGTAAATGCAGCAAAGTAGATTTTCCACTCCCGGACGCACCAACTATACTCACACTTTGACCGCATCTGACTTTGAAATCTAAATCATCCAGTACAGATACCTGTAAATGTCCGTCATCATAAGTTTTGCTGACATGCTCACATTCAAGAACATATTCTGGTTTATTCATAGCGCAGAGCCTCCGCCGGCTGAGTTTTGGCGGCACGCCAGCTTGGATATAAAGTAGCAACGAAAGCCAGTAATAATGAAATAACAGCAATCATACAAACATCAGAAAATTCCACATCTGAAGGCAGATAGCTTACAAAATACACTTGCGAAGGAATCAGGTGCTTACCAGTCAGATGTTCAAAAAAGGCAACGATCCGGCCAATGTTCAGCCCGAGTGTCACACCAAAAAATACACCAAAAAAAGTACCGAAGAATCCGGCTATGGCACCCTGAATCATAAAAATACGCATGACGCCGCCCGGCGAAAGTCCGAGGGTGCGCAATATAGCAATATCAGCCTGTTTTTCGGTAACAGCCATGACTAAAGAGGAAACCAGATTAAAGGCAGCTACAGCAATGATTAATAACAGGATAATAAACATCATCCGTTTTTCCATCTGCACTGCATCAAAATAACTGCGATTTTGAAAAGTCCAGTCGCGAATCCAGATTTCATTGTGAAGTTTTGCCGGTACAATATTTTGAATGACAGACGGGGCATTCTGCGGATCAGCCAGTTTTAAACGCAATCCGCTTACATTATTTCCCAGCCGGTACAATTTCTGTGCATCCGTAATATGAGTTAAAGCAAGTGTATTATCCACTTCATAGATTTTGGTTTTAACTACACCTACTAATGTAAACTGCTTCAGCCGTGGCACCATACCAGCCGGCGTAACATTGCCATCAGGGGTTATAACGGTTATCTTATCTCCGATATTAGCACCCAGTGCATCGGCTAAATCTTTTCCCAGAAGAATACCAAACTCTCCCGCCTTAAGATCAGCAAACCCATTTTTGGGCATACCCTGACCATAATCTGCAACTTTACCTTCCAGTGCCGGATCTATTCCGCGTATTTGCACACCACGAACTTCGCCGGCATTAGCAAGCAAAGCCTGATCAGCCACATAAGGAGCTGAGCCCAGTACTTGCGGATTACCTTTAACAAGCTTCTGCAAATCCTGCCAGTGCTGGTCCAGACTATTTTCATAGAAACCCATTTCAGCATGAGGAGCAACACTCAAGAGCTGATTGCGGATTTCTTTTTGGAAACCATTCATAACAGATAAAACAACAATTAATGTTGTCACTCCTAATGCAATACCAACTATTGATACTGCTGTAATGAATGACATAAACCCATTACGTTTTCTGGCACGTAAATAACGTAAACCAATCCATGTTTCCAGAGATGCCATGAGTACTGTATTTCAATAGAAAAAACAGATTGTACCTGAGCGCAGCAGACAAAGTCATGCTTATACAGCAAATACCTGATTATTAATATTTGTAAAAAATTAATTTTTATCTTTTCAGCACGTTAAATAATATGCAGAACCAATCCTAATTATGCTCTGCTGATAATATCTAGTTCAATAATGAAAACCGCAAAGCCGGATGTGGCTCGTATGAATCAGTATGCAGTACAAACTGTTTAATATAAGAGTGGTAGTGAACAATCTCACTCATAGTTAAAGAAGTATTTAAAACTGACCCAAAACAAATTATTTACCCGATTTAACCCGCTTAATTTGATAAACATCAATGCAATATATTATATATATGTCATTGTAATATATAATCCTTTTGCTTAATAGATGATTATTAGCGTTTACGCTACCATATATTTAAGTCTTTTTATCCCGTTCTGATGAACTCGTATCAAAATATGAATAAGCTATCTTCGCCCCTTTTCAATCCGCTGACGTTACCGAATGGTACTGTATTAAAAAACCGTTTAGTTATGGCTCCAATGACAACCTGCTGTGGTTTTTATGATGGAACTGTAACAGATAATCTGATTGATTATTATCGTGAACGTGCCGGCAGTATTGGCACAGTAATTGTTGAATGCGCGTATGTTGATACTTTAGGACCGGCTTTTCCGGGAGCAATAGGCATTCATAATGATGATTGTATCGAAGGTCTGAGCCTGTTAGCCACAGCCATAAAAGAGCGTGGTTCCAAAGCTGTTATACAAATCTATCATGGCGGGCGAATGGTTGAACCGCAATTAATCGGCGGTCAGACACCTGTCTGCCCCAGTGCGATTGCTATTCCACGTCCGAATGCAACGGTTCCTGTAGCAATGACAGCCGGCGAAGTTGAAGATATGATTGAGAAATTCGGCGAAGCTGTCAGGCGCGCAATTGCCGCGGGTTTTGACGGAATCGAAATACATGGCGCCAATACTTATCTTATCCAGCAGTTTTTTTCACCACACGCCAATCAGCGCCAGGATAAATGGGGCGGCAGCCGCGAAAACCGCGTCCGCTTCCCGCTCGCCATACTTGAAATCAGCCGGCAAATGGCTAAAAAATATGCTTCTAATGAATTTATTATCGGTTACCGGTTTTCACCGGAAGAACTCGAAGTGCCGGGCATTACTTTTGACGATTCATTGTTCCTGCTAGACAAACTCGCTCAAATTGGTCTGGACTATATACATTTTTCTATGGCTGCCACACTGCGGCCATCCATCATCGACAGCAATGATGAAACACCATTAATTGATAAATACATACAATTACGCTCTGCCGTACTGGCTAAGATACCGGTTATCGGCGTCGGTAATGTCGTGAATAAAACTGATGCAGAAACAGCAATGGCACATGGCTATGATCTCATCGCTGCAGGGCGCGCCTGTGTGGCCTATCCTGACTGGGCTGAACGCATTCAGAAACATAATGATTTACAGCTATCCATGAACAGCGATCAGCGTACTAACCTGAACATTCCCGAACCATTATGGCGCTTTCCGCTTATTCATAGCATGGTAAGAGAAATCAATACCAAAAAATTCCATGCCGGCACCTATCAGCAAACTGTCAGCGACGATTTTGATAACCAATTTGTCATAAATGTAGAACTGGGGCAAGACTTTATCAAAGATTTGTCTTTAGTCAATGCCGAAAAACTGGATCATGTTTCTATACGTAATTTCAATGAAATTAAAGAACGGATTCTGGCAGCCAACAGCCCTTATGTAGATGCAATCAGTGGCGCTACATCACAATGTGATGCATTTAAAAAAGCTGTAACCAAAGCCATATCAACCTCATATAAAGTAGCGACAATTGTAGAAGGCGGTGATGCTGATGATAAATCCTGTGACGTAGTCGTCGTCGGAAGCGGCGGTGCCGGACTGGCCGCAGCTATTGAAGCACATGATAAAGGGGCTTCAGTAATTATTATTGAAAAAATGCCGGTTATCGGCGGCAATACCAACAAAGCATCCGCAGGTATGAATGCGGCTGAAACCCGCTTTCAGCAGCAGGCAGGAATTACCGACCATAAAGAATGGTTTTATAACGAAACCCTGAAAGGCGGTAAAAATAAAAACAACCCGCAATTATTACACTACTTTGTAGAACATGCTCCGGCTGCAATAGACTGGCTGGATGAAAAAGGAATCCGGTTAAATAACCTGACTACCACAGGCGGTATGAGTGTAGACCGCACTCATCGTCCCGATAATGGTGCCGCAGTCGGCGGTTTTCTGATTAGCGGTCTGCTGAAAAATATTAATGACCGCGGGATAGAGGTAATGCTGGATACCTCTGTAACGGATATTGAAATGAAGGACGGACACATTAACGCAGTAATCGTGCGCGACGAAGAAAGAAATGAACAACGCATCAGCACCAAAGCAATCATTATCGCAACCGGTGGCTTTGGAGCCAATGCACAAATGGTCACCCATTACCGCCCTGATTTAGCTGATTTTGTCACCACCAATCATAAAGGAGCAACCGGTTCAGGCATTGCTTTATTACAAAAAATTGGTGCCGGCACTGTTGATATGAACGAAATACAGATTCATCCCACAGTAGAGCAAAATACCGCTTATCTGATATCAGAATCCATTCGTGGCGGAGGTGCTATTCTGATATCGCAAAAAGGCAAACGCTTTGTCAATGAACTGGATACCCGTGACAAAGTATCCAACAGCATCATTGCTCTTTCTGAACATTATGCCTATATATTATTTGATGAACAGATTTGTGCTGAAAATAAAGCAGCAGAAACCTACATAAGCAAAGGACTAGCGGTAAAAGCCGGCTCACTGACTGAACTTGCAGAAAAGCTGAATATTAATCCGGATTCTCTCATTACCACAGTAGAGCGCTACAATCATTTTGTAAAACAACAGCATGATGAAGATTTCGGACGTACTACCGGCATGCGTCACCAGTTGAACCAGCCATTCTTTTACGCTATCCGCATTGCACCAGGCATTCACCATACTATGGGTGGTGTAACCATTAATACGAAAACAGAAGTTCTTGATACTCATGCAGAGATTATTAAAGGTGCTTATGCCGCAGGTGAAGTTGCCGGTGGTGTACATGGGGGCAACCGCATTGGAGGGAACGCCATTGCCGATATCATTATTTTTGGTATTCAGGCCGGTGATCAGGCTGCTGCATATGCTAAAAATCATTAATTACAGATAAATACCTCATCACTTATGTCTGGTACAAGTTACACCTATAGCCAACAGTTAATGGGGACAACGGTTTCCCTGAAACTGTTCGTTGAAAACCTAACCGCAGTTTCTGCCGTTTTTAACGCTATAGAGCAACTGGAAGCTCAGTTAACGGTAAACCGCTACCACTCAGAGGTGATGGGCATTAACCATGCTGCCGGCAAACAGCCGGTAGCAGTAAGCAAACTGGTTTTTGATTTAATCAGTCAGGCTAAAGCAGCCAGCCTGTTACCTGACAGCAAGTTTAATCTGGCAATTGGTCCGTTGGTGAAATTATGGAAAATAGGTTTTAACGGACGCAGTATTCCGGAAAAGGATGAAATAGCCCGTAGATTAACACTGACTAACCCGAATCACATTGATCTGAACCGGACAAATCAAACTGTATATCTGGCTAAAGCTGGTATGGAAATTGATTTAGGAGCTATTGCCAAAGGCTATATTGCGGACATTATCAAATTGCTCTTAGCTCAATATAATATTTTTCAGGCAATTATCAATTGCGGAGGTAATGTACTAACAATCGGTTACTCACCAATTACTGCTGACAAGCAATGGCATATTGGTCTGAAACGCCCTTTTGCCGAGGCAAACAATCTGCTCGGAATCATACATGTCGAAGACAAATCAGTAGTCACTTCCGGCATTTATGAACGCTATTTCATTTTTAACGACCAGCTGTATCATCACATCCTTGATCCGCACACCGGCTATCCTCTGAATAATGAATTGCACAGTGTAACCATCATTTCAGATAACTCATTAACCGGAGATATTTATTCAACTATTTTCTATGGCTTAGGTATCAGACAAGGGTTGAGTGAACTGAAAAAAAAGCAAAATATCGGAGTCATATTCGTAACACGGGATAAAAAAATAATTATTCAATCCAATCAGCATTTCACATTTGAATTAACAGCAGATGATTATCAGCTCATCAGCTATTCTTAACTGCATTAACCGAACAAATACCTTTTATGATAATTTGCACTTTCCAGACGAGCAAAATCAGAATGTATATTTGTCTATGGATTCAGCATTTCTTCCAATACTTCAATCAGCCTTTGCTGCTGTTGCTGTGTTCCGACACTGATTCGTAAAAAATTATTGATTCTTTCCTGAGGAAAATGCCGAACCACTACACCATGCCGGCGTAACTCAGCAGCAATTTCCACAGCTGTTTTATTTTTATGACTTGCAAAGACAAAATTGGCCTGCGAAGGTAAAACCTCAAATCCGAGCTGAGACAGATGTTTAGTCAGCCAGATACGGTTTTCAATAACTTTGGCACAAGTTGAGCGAAAATAATTTTCATCTTCGAATGCTGCAATAGCGCCAGCTTGTGCTAAACGATCAAGCGGATAAGAATTAAAACTGTTTTTAACCCGCTCAAGTCCTTCAATCAGCTCTGCCTGCCCTAGTGCAAGACCAATCCGCATACCGGCAAGCGAACGAGATTTTGAAAGTGTCTGCACCACAAGCAGATTAGGATAATCAGCAATCAATGCCACCGCAGACTCACCGCCAAAATCAATATAGGCCTCATCTACCAGTACCACACAGTCCGGATTGGCTTGTAATATCTGCTCTACCTGAGCCAAAGGCAAAATACATCCGGTAGGTGCATTCGGATTAGGAAAAACAACTCCGGCCTGAGCACCATAATAATCAACCGGATTAATAGCGAAGTGCTCATCAAGCCGGATATAACGGGCCTCAACATCATATAACTGACAATAGACCGGATAAAAACTATAACTGATATCAGGTAATAATAATTGTTGTTTTCCCTGAAAAAAAGCAGCAAATGCCTGAGCCAGTACTTCGTCCGAACCATTACCCACAAAAATCTGCTCCCTGGACAAACCATAATAATCAGCAATGGTCTGTTTTAATCTATCTGCATTCGGATCAGGATATAAACGCAAATCTTCAGTAGCAGCCTGCATTGCTTTTAATACCAATGGAGAAGGCGGAAATGGATTTTCATTAGTATTCAGTTTAACCAGATTAGCTATTTTGGGCTGCTCTCCGGGTACATAAGGTTGCAGCTGTCTGGTTTTCTCACTCCAGAATTTACTCATTCTCTCTCCAGCCTGAATAAAATATTCAGTATTAAAATCTCAGAACTGACATTCATATCAACAATTATCATATTGAGCAAATCATGCTATTACAGGACCATTATTATACTTATGACATATTAACAAAGATTCAGCACTGAGGGTACTGAATTGCTCGGCTGATAAATAATCCAGCTTTTTAGCAATAAGTATACGGTATGTTTTTTCATTCAGACCACATACAAATAACATTTTTTCCTGCTGATGCAATCTACGGGCAAGAGCTTGTAAATGAAAAAATACAGTCACATCAGCATGACAGCCTGCACTCATATCCAGATATATTTTTTTAATATCCAGCGTATTAATAAGAAGATAGCTTTTATTCAGCAGCGTGCTGACATTAGCAAACAATAATATCTGCGGTAAAATGATAACCGCTTCTTGCGCAATAATCTGAACTTCAGGCAATAAAACCGGCCAGGCATGCATCCGGAGTGAATACCAGCACATTACTATCAGAGCAAAAGAAATCACCAGCCACAAACCCGTACAGACACCAAACAGAATAATCAGTATGGCAGATATACACAGCCACAATAAATCGCTCCATTGCCAGCAATATAAACGTAATTCACACCAGTTAATCTGAACACAAATAACATATAACGCAATTACTGCCAGCACAGGTAATGGTACATATGCCAGCCATGACCAGCAAAAAATCAGTGCCATAAGCAATAACATTGCTATCAGCGTATTACGCTTAATCCTGAGAACCTCATCAGCTATGTAGCCTAAACTGATTACCATACCTCCGGTGAATGCTGTCAGAATATTACTAAAACCAACCAGGCCAACATTACGCCTGAACTGATTAGATAAATACTGACAACTTTCCATATATATTAATAGTGCTATTGTGGCACTTAAAAAAAACAATAATGGCCAGTCAGCATGTACGGGATTCATAAATGGCCAGAGCTGAACATTTTGCTGAACCGGAGTAGCAATTCCGACTAGCGCAAACGGCCATATATAACTGAGAATCCATACCAGTAATAATACCCATAAAGCCTTGGGCTGAGTTTTGCTTCTCCATAATACCAGCAAGGCAAATGATAAACCGGCCAAAACCACACTTGGCCAGTTCCAGCTTTGCCAATTAATCAGCAGTTCACACATTCCCTGCCATGAACTATTATTGGACTGCACACCTAAAATGACCGGAAAAAGCATGACAATCAGAGTCAGCGTCATACCCAAACCAATACCATGCCAGACTGGCCGTGCAATCCAGTTCAGACAATGTTTGGGTAATATCAGTGACATCAATATTAACCAGCCACCGGTAAACAGCGTAAGTAAACTGGCCACAGCAATACGTTCACTGACTACACCTGCATAATAGGCTATTGCCGCCATCAGCATTAGTGCGGAAAAAGGTGATGGTGTTAATAATATTTTTTTACTACCGCCCAAAAGCAGACTGCATAACAAAGCACACATCACACCTGCAATTGCCATAGAAACAGGTAAACCGGCAATACCAGCACAGGCTAGGGCCATTGGCAGGACATATCCCAATAATTTCCAGCCAGAAGAAAACCACGCCAATGGAGACAGTTTTGTGCTCATCAGTTTCAAGGTATTATCCTTTGTCCATGTCAACAGGATTTATCTAAAGCAGTCGAGCAAGAATTTTGAGCTGAGTTTTGCAAGTGAAGATGAAGATTGCGTGCTGTCTGCCATGCCTGATCAGGGTTATCAGCCAGAACAGTAAAATGTCCCATTTTACGGCCGGGTCTCACCTGTTTTTTTCCATACAGATGTAAACAGGCAGTTTTATGATTCAGAACAGCATTCCAGTCCGGTTCGCCGTTTTCAGGCCAGACATCACCAAGAATATTCGCCATACAGCAGGGCTTTAATAAATCTGAGGCTGCCGGAGGCAAACCACACATTAATCTTACCTGCTGCTGAAACTGATCAGCAATACAGGCATCTAAAGTGTAATGACCTGAATTATGCGGCCGGGGAGCAATTTCATTAACAATCAACTGCATATCATTGCCTACAACAAACATCTCAACTGCCAGTACCCCTTGATAATTCATGGCCTGAGCCAGCTTAAAAGCCATATTTTCAGCCTGCTTTAATATAGCCTGAGGTAGCCTTGCCGGTACTAATGAGTACGCCAGAATACCATTTTTATGCTGATTTTCTGCGGGTGGAAAACATACTGCATACTGATTATTCAGACGGGCAACCACTACTGATATTTCAGCACGTAAATCTACTTTTTTTTCCAGCACACAGCGCACATGCTGCAATTGAGTAAAAGCTTCACGCAATTCAGCGATAGAATCAACTGTTTTCTGTCCTTTTCCGTCATAACCCAGAGTGGCTGTTTTCAGAATACCCGGTAACAATTTTTTCAGAGAATCATTAATATCAGATTCCGTGCTGATAACAGCATAAGGCACGGTAACCAGACCTGCGCGGTCAATCCATTCTTTTTCCTGCTGCCTGTCCTGAGCAATCGCAACACAATCTCCCGAGGGCGATACAACCGTATATTGTGCCAGCCAGCGCATTGAATCAGCACTTACATTTTCAAATTCAGTTGTAACAGCAGCACATTTGGCCATATGCTGCAAAGCATCAGCATCATCGAATGCAGAACATAAATGTCTGTCAGCAAACTGTGCTGCTGGCGCATTCGGATCAGGATCCAGAACCGTTACCTGATAACCCATTGTCTTAGCAGCTACCGTAAACATTGCACCCAGCTGGCCGCCACCCAGAATACCCAGCATCGCCGGCGGCAGAATACAGGAAGAAAAACGAGACATAGTGGTATTAAATTACCTTACCAAGAATATAAATAAAATTAGCTGAAATCAAAAATTCCTGCAATGAAAGTCATCAGTATGAAATCGCCTTTTCTCATACATATTCGTTATATTTCTACCTGATAAATCGGATTAATAGCTTAATTACCACTTCTTTAGCAGCTATTATTCCACCAGTGAAACCACTGAAACAGGCAAAGTTTACACAGGCACAACATAAATAAAACTGATGTCCGTATTTATAATTATGAATATAAAAACAAATTTTTCAATAAATTTAAAGCAATTTCATTAAGTATTATCTTAACATAATAAAATATAAAATTACATAAACATGTAGAATTATATTAAAGTCAAAAGTTATCTACTTTTACCAAATTTATCAATTAAACAAAATATTACAAACATAGATTCGCATTATAAAATATAACAATAAATTTTATTGGATATATTTATTATATTAACAAATCTGTAAACAGATTTAATGAAACTGCTGACTTCTATCATTACTGCAAGGTCGCAATTGTAAATGTCCTTGTGATCCATCCACACATAAATTACTGTTTCTGTCACGAATCTGTCTGCCTGTAAGCAACCAATTATTGTTCCTGTCCGGTTCACAGAAAACTGTCCCTACTGAATGATTTTTCACCGCCAGACAACGATTATTCAGCCATACCTGCCCCTGATGAAAATAAAAAGCCTCGCTGATTTCACCGCCGGCACAGGAATCGAGTGCTACCGACTGCCAGACCGAAGACATACCGTCATTACGCAGACAGCCATGGCTTACCGGCCGTAAACTGATACTGGATGCCATAGGATAAACCGGAGGATACGGAAGTGCAGCAGGATAAACCGGCGTATCCGTATAAATCACTGTTGCACCGGCAGGAGCATTAATATGTACTGTTTTATTAATGGTTGTAGTTGATGAAACGGGTAAATCGACATAAACATGACGTTCGCCACGACCTGAATGGTAGATAACAGCGGCCTCAGCTACAGAAAATAACCACTCTGACAAACTCAATACACCAAAAACTAAAAATAATTGTATAGCCCGAATCATTTTTATCTCCCGCAAAATGACCTTTTGATTAACGATGCCGGATTTCCCAACATTGATGAATACGAGTATTGCGAAAATCTTCAGGTATTGTTTTTCTGGAAATATTATTTACATCATAACGTTGCTCCAGAACCGGATTTAAAGTAAAACTACGCAGATTATTTGAAAAATACAAACTACCCTGTTTCGATAATAAACGCATTGCACCATCTATCAGTTTTTCCTGATCCCGCTGAATATCCAGAATATCCAGCATTTTCTTACTATTTGAGAAACTTGGCGGATCCATTACAATCAAATCAAACTGTTTGTGATCTTCATCAGCTTTCTGCAAATATTGAAATACATCAGCACGAACAATCTGATGAGCCTGCATATCCAGCCCGTTCAATTCAAAATTTCGTTGTGCCCATTGCAGATAAGTATTCGAGAGATCTACAGTTTCGCTGAATAAAGCACCGCCAGTTGCAGCATATACTGAAAAACTGCCTGTATAAGCAAATAAATTCAAAAATCGTTTTCCCGCCGCTATATTGCCTATTTTCTGGCGAGTATTACGATGATCAAGAAATAAACCTGTATCCAGATATTTATCCAGATTCACCCAGAATGCACGCCCATGCTCATGAATTACAAAATCCGTACCCGTAACACCAGTTTTTTCATACTGATCTTTACCTTTTTGCCTTTGTCTTTTTTTCACATGAATATGTTCTTTAGGCAGACCAGTCACAAATAAAACAGCCTCCACTACTTCAGCCAACCATTTTTCATAGTCTGTCTTATGCATCAACCAGCCCGTATCATATTCTTGTAAATGTACATGATCGGCATAAATGTCAGCAGCAAATGGATACTGCGGAATATCCCGGTCATACATACGCCATGCCTCTATATCCTGACGTTGTGCCCATTTACGTAAATGCTTAATATTTTTGCCCATACGATTGACAAAAGCACCAATATCTTCACTCATAAATAAAATTTTACATTTCTGCAATAAATACACTAACAGTCACATTGTAACGGAAAAAACCACAGAAACCTTCGCACATTTACATATACAGATATAATAGTGCTCTTGCTTAAAAAGACCATATCTCTTATAATTAAAAAGATAATATTTGAAACCATCGTTTGCAACCTTATTAAATACGGCGAATTCATTATTACTTTAATAGTTATGTAATGCCGCTCTCCCAACACTCGCAGCAATGCGTACGTTGTCTGGTTGTTGTCGATGTATAAAATACCTAAACACACACGCTTACGACAACCAATTGCTATCTTTCCTTTGTTATTTTCTTTTTGGCTTAAGCTAGCAACAGTTCCCTGTAATCTAATTTCACATCAATAAACTAGATTATCACGTTTGGTTGGTCGTTTAACCAAAGGAAAATCATGACATTGTCTTTTTCAGATTTAAAACTAGACAAACAACTCACCAATGCACTCACTGCTGCCGGCTACGAAAATCCAACACCAGTACAACTTGAATCTATTCCGGCAGTTCTGGATAACCAGGATTTAATGGTTTCCGCTCAAACTGGTTCTGGAAAAACAGCCGCATTTTTATTACCAACACTGCAAAAACTGCTCAAACGCAGTGAAAAATCAGGCAAAGGCCCGCGTGCTCTGGTATTAACACCTACACGCGAACTTGCTCAACAGGTAGAAAAAAACGCTCAGATTTATGGTAAAAACATGCCTTGGCTGCGCACAGTAACGTTGGTAGGCGGCACAGCTTTCGGTCAGCAAATCCGTGCATTATCCCGTCCGATTGATCTTATCGTAGCTACTCCGGGACGTCTGATGGATCACATGCGTCAGGGACGCATTGATTTTGGCCGGCTTGAAGTGCTTATTCTGGATGAAGCAGACAGAATGCTGGATATGGGTTTTATTGATGATATTGAGACCATAGTTGCCGCAACTCCTACTGAACGTCAGACCCTGTTATTTTCAGCTACCTGGGATGGTATGGTAGGTAAACTTGCCGAAAAATTAACACATCAACCGCAAAAAATCGATATTGCCCGGGAAGAAAAACAAGGCAAAATTGATGAAAAACTGTATTACTGTGATGACATCCGGCATAAAAACCGTCTGCTTGATCATCTGTTGCGTGATACCAGTATCGATCAGGCAGTAATATTTACTGCCACCAAAGCTATGTCTGAACAGCTGGCTGATGAACTTTATGAAAAAGGCTTTTCGGCTAACTGTCTGCATGGCGATATGCCACAAGGCTGGCGTAACCGTACATTAATGGATTTACGCAAAGGCCGGATTAAAATACTGGTGGCTACTGATGTTGCCGCCCGTGGTATTGATGTACCAACCATTACACATGTCATTAATTATGATTTACCTAAGCAGGCTGAAGACTATGTACATCGTATCGGTCGTACAGGCCGTGCTGGCCGAACCGGTCTGGCCATTACTTTTGCTGAAGTAAACGAGTATATTAAAGTACATAAAATTGAACGCTACCTAAACCGCAAACTACCTGAGCAAACTATTGCCGGTATGGAACCGACACGTAAACGTGCTGGTAAAATAGCGAATAAAGGTCGCCGCTCCTATGGTAATCACAACAAAAATGGCAACTGGAATGCAAACCGCCGTCAGTCTGGCGAACAGCAACCAAACCGTTCCCGCCAGAACAATCCGGCTGCCCGTCAGAGAAACAGTCAGCCAAACAGACGTAGTAATAGCCAACCCAAGCAATAAGCTCCTCACTTTATCGTAATAAAAGGTCAGGCTACTGATTCAGACCTGACCTTTTAACAATTCTGCGGTTTTTCTATTTATCATTTCCTCTCAATTTAAAGACAGACATACATCACTGTCTTGCAATATTCTGTTATATCTTATATATTGTTTAATGAACTAATAAATTATTACGTTAAAAACAATATCCGAACTGATAACTGATCTGCATTATTAATTTATCAGTAAACTTATACTTCCAAGTTATAAATGACAACAGTTGGTGCCCCACACCAGCAAGCGAGAAAGGATTTAACTATGCAACATCGTCGTAGATTACAAATTTTTCAGGCAGCTAAACGCGCTGCTTTTTATCAACATACTCAGGCTGTAAATGGCAAAGAGCAAACTCCTGAGAATGAAAAAGCCATTCATAATTTCGAACCTGTTCATCAATAAAATTTTTGCTAATAAAGAGCCCTATCTGCAGAGATAGGGCTCTTTTTAAATATGCTCTCTTTAATAAAAACTATAAATAATATTTTCGGAAAAGTTATTACCAGTAACAAATACCTATAAACTCATTACATCTTATTTATAATAAAATTTCAAATACAAAAAGATTGCAGTAATGTGGATTTTTTTCAGCTGAATTTGTTTTAATTCAATTATTGAGTACAGATTCAATTATTATAAATCGGTATGAAAATATTTTTTAATCAGTTATTCCTTAGTATATTTGACCACACTAAATTAAATAAAATTTTTTATAAATCAAACGATTGACAATACAATAAATATCATCATATCCCAGTCCTAAAATTGAATATCTTTGCGCTAAAATAAAAATATTAAATTTCTCTGCATCTGCATTCATTTTGTAAATGACTTTAATTTGACCAGATAGACATTTTTATCTTTTATATACCGTCCCACTATTTCAACCTTTTCAGGATTAAGCTCCAGGAGCAATATTAATTATCATCAGCTATACCAGTCACTATAATATAGATTCAACCACCCTCACTACAATATTGTTTTTCTTTTAGACAATTAATTTTATAATAATTTCTTAATATTAATAATTTTTTCAATTTAATATATACCCTTACCAACTGTTCAATCATTCATAGATTTAACAGAATTGTCTTTTTTAAAATATCAAAATGAAAATAAGCAGAATATTAGAAATAATAATTTACCTGTTTATCAGCATAAAGTTTATCTTTCGTCTAAAATATTGGAAATGAGAAAATATTTGAAAAAATAATTTTCGTATATCGTTTATTCCAAACGACCACATAATCCCAATGATATTCTATTGATAGATAAAGAAAGATACGTTTTTTACGCTTTTAACTGATTTAATATTTACACAATTATCTGGTTTCTGAAAACCATAAATAAAATATAAAACAAATACACTACTCTATATGAATAATAAACTTCGCCGGATTTTTCATACATCAGTTCGAATTGAATCATAATAATTAATAACAAGACTAATTAAATACCCAATCTGAATGATTAAAACTCATCCAGATATCTAATTAATCATTAATAATAGATTTCACCAATATTATTTATAGCTAAATCCAGATTTTTAACTGAAAATTTCCATATGCCAATATAATATAAAAATTTACTTAATTTAATTTGATATTTCACATTTAATCCTTACTAGTCTCACTGCCTGATTTGTGCGAAAATTCAATTTATTTATTGGGCGAACTACCATGTTAGACAGAGAAGGTTATCGCCCCAATGTCGGGATAATCATTACTAACGACCATAACGAGGTTTTTTGGGGCAAGCGTGTACATGAACACTCTTGGCAGTTTCCGCAAGGCGGTATTAAGCCGGGTGAAAGCCCGGAAGCCGCCATGTATCGTGAGCTCATGGAAGAAGTCGGCCTGCTGCCGCATCATGTCAAAATAATCGGACGCACCCGGGACTGGTTACGTTATGATGTACCTACACATTGGATCAAACGCGAATGGCGGGGTTCTTATAAAGGCCAAAAACAGATCTGGTATTTGCTGCGCCTAACCGGACGGGAAAGTGATGTTCATCTGCGAGCAACCCATCATCCTGAATTTGATGCATGGCGCTGGCACCAATACTGGGCTCCGGTTGATGAAGTTATTGAATTCAAAAGAAATGTCTATCTGAATGCATTACATGAGCTTTCACGCTTTTTACACGAACTGCCCAGCTGGACTGAATTTGTTCAAACTCGACAAAATCATGATGATAAATACTCACTGGCAGAATGATTGCCTGTGAATAGTTCTGTATTGAAGATTCCGCCAAAATTCTGAATCTGAAACAAATTACCGAAAAAATAAATTTTTTACGGTAATTTGTTTTATATTGCGATTAATACTTATCTAAAAATAAATTATGAGCAAATCCACAACTTATGATGAATCCAGTGTCACCGTTCTGAAGGGTCTGGCACCGGTTAAAGAACGCCCTGGTATGTATACCAGAACGGATAGCCCTACTCATATCATTCAGGAAGTAATTGATAATGCCGCAGACGAAGCTCTGGGCGGCTATGCACAAAATATCGATGTTACTCTGAATCCCGATGGATCCGTTACCGTCAGAGACAATGGTCGCGGTATTCCCACCGGATTACACCCAACCGAAAAAGTACCCGTAATTGAACTGGTTTTCACCCAATTACATGCTGGTGGTAAATTCAATAAAAAAAGCGGCGACGGTGCTTATGCTTTTTCAGGTGGCTTACATGGTGTAGGCGTTTCCGTGACCAATGCACTGTCTTCCCGGCTTGAAGTTACTGTTAAAAGAGCCGGAAATATTTACCATATTGCCTTTGCTGGTGGTGACGTCATTAAACCTTTGTCTGTAACCGGTAAATGCGCCGTTAAAGACAGTGGTACCGAAGTTCGTATCTGGCCTGACGGAAATTACTTCGATAATCCGCAATACAATCTGCCGGAACTGGAACGCAATTTACGTGCTAAAGCTGTTTTATTACCCGGCGTGAATGTTACCCTTACCCGCTACCAGAATGCTACGGATGAAGCTCAGACACAAAACTGGCATTATCCGAATGGCCTGAAAAGCTATTTACTTGACTTACTTTCAGACAGCCAGACTGCCACACCCATTTTCTCCAGTGAAAATTATTTAAACTCAAATCATGGAACTGACTTTAATCAGGGTGAAGGTGCAGCTTTCGCTCTGACATGGCTGGAAGACGGACATACACCAAGTGAAAGCTACGTTAATCTGATCCCTACCGCGTTAGGCGGCACTCATGAAGCCGGGCTGAAACAGGCAGTTTTTCACGCTGTAAACAACTTTATCAATCATCATAATTTACTTCCACGCGGCGTAAAACTACAGTCAGATGATGTTTTTTCACGCGTTGCCTTTGTTCTCTCTGCACGGTTGCTCGATCCTCAGTTTCAAGGGCAGACAAAAGACAAATTAACCAGTCGTGATGCACTCAAACTGGTAGCTGCAGTATGTAGTGATCCATTAGAACTCTGGTTAAACCAGAATATCGATACAGGTAAAAAAATAGCTGAACTGGCTATTAGTCAGGCTCAGGCGCGAATGCGTTCAACTAAAAAAATTGAAAAGAAAAAAGGTTCTGGCGTAGCTGTTTTACCAGGCAAACTTACTGACTGCGAAAGTGAAGACATCCGAGAAAATGAATTGTTTCTGGTAGAAGGTGATTCAGCCGGCGGCTCAGCTAAACTGGCCCGGGATAAAAATACTCAGGCAATTCTTCCATTGCGCGGTAAAGTTTTAAACAGTTTTGAAATTCATCGCGACCAATTGTTTGGTAATGCAGAAATACATGATATTTCTGTTGCCATCGGAGTAGACCCCCACGGTAGAAACGATAATCCTGATTTATCTGGCTTACGCTATGGAAAAATAGCCATCTTATCAGATGCTGATGTTGATGGTGCTCATATACAGGTTCTATTACTCACCTTGTTTTATACCCATTTCCCGCGACTGATAGAGACCGGACACATTTATGTAGCCCAACCACCACTTTTTCGTATAGATGTAAATGCACAGGGTAAAAGCAAACCTGCACGCAAGATTTATGCTCAGGATGAGGCAGAACTGGAAAGCATTAAAGACAGACTGCAACTAGAAAAAAGTACTTATCACATAAATCGCTTTAAAGGTTTAGGCGAAATGAATCCTGATCAGCTCAAGGATACTACCATGAATCCGGATACACGCCGTCTGTTGCAAGTACATATTCCCGATGAAGAAAACAGTGAAACCCGAAATATTTTTATCAAATTAATGGGAAAAGGTGAAGCAGCTTCCAGAAGAGTATGGATGGAAGCTGAAGGAGATAAAGTAGAAGCCGATATTTGAAATTAACCTAACAAACAGGTTGTTTAGCATATTGAGAACAACCTGTTTAAATTAATTTATATATTAAACAACAAAATAAACATAATTAACATTATCAAACTATAAGGGCACTAATTTCACTTAATTGTCTTTTTAATAAATAACATTAATTTAAATTTGTAAAATATATAAGCAAACTTACAACACACTATTAATTTATATATTAATATGCACTAAAAAAATAAGATTTTAATATTTAAAACAATTCATTTACCATTAGTTAAGCATAGAATTAAACATATATTCGCAGCCTCAATAGCATATAAAATATAAAAAATGAGATAACATTTGATAAATATCAAACTTTAGCTAAGTTGACAGGATTATATTACGCAATCTACTATCTAAAATGCTATAATTTCATTTACATTTCAATAGAATTCAATAAACTGTAACAATAGCTTTCATTGGTTCTGAATAATTATAGATAAACTAAAAAATAAAGAAATGTAAATAAAATAGAAAGCTTAAATAAAGATAATTAATAAAATTTAATAACATTTTTTTGCAAAAACATTCACCCATCTTTATAATTGACAAAGTTACAGTCAATTTAAGAGGAATTTCCATGAAATATGATTTTATCGACGGCGTATTGAAAACCCTGAACAGTACACCCGACATTACATCTTCAGCAGTTATCTCAACTGATGGTTTGCCAATTGCTTCAGCTTTGCAGAGTGGCATGGATGAAGACCGTATTGGTGCAATGGCTGCAGCATTACTGTCTCTGGGTAATCGTTCTGCAAAAGAGGTATTAAAAGGTACTCTGGACAATACCATTATTCATACTGATAAAGGCTACATGCTGCTGTTTCAGGCCTCTGAAGCTATTCTGTTAACCATTACTACCACTCATGAAGCCAAATTAGGTCTGATTCTGTTTGAAGCTAAACGGGCATTGAAAGAATTAGCTGACCATTTTAGTTAATAATCAATTTGCTTGATCTGAAATATGCAATGCTATTTAAATACCCGCTCATGCAAATTTGAAATTAACACGTTTTATTGCAGTTTATAATACTGTAAAAATAAGCTTTAAAATCAGGCAGTACTCTTGTATTCGGATATTTTCTGAATTCTGACTAAATTGCTGTTAGTCAAACCTAAAGAAAACTAAAGCTAAAACTAAATTTATTGCATGAAAGGGCGTTTAAATGTTTTATAACTATATTGAAACGCATCGCATATATGTATTGGGTAATATTTAAAATCCCGATTGTATGCATTTCCAGAAATTTATATTAGCAGTAAATTTATTAAAGTAGAAAGAATAAACTACTGTAAGAAAAATAAAAAATCTGAAATGCATTTCTATTAAGCACACTCATTCTTTATCAGATTAAACCAAAATTGAAGGACAGATAAATATGGATATGAGTCGTTGGATTCAGCCAAAGCCTGAAGGTGAATTTTCAGAGTATAAAATTAAGCATTATCAGCAAGACGGAGAATCAACAGTATATGTAACTCATCAGGAATTTCCTTATCCTGATGGTGCTTTAATTGTATCACGTACAGATCTTAACGGTATTATCACGCATGCCAATGACGTCTTTGTTGATATCAGTGGCTGGGCACGTGATGAAATTATTGGTGCTCCACACTGCCTTTTACGTCATCCTGACATGCCAAAAGCTCCATTTGCCGATATGTGGGAAACCTTGCAAAGAGGCGAACGCTGGTACGGTTATGTTAAAAACTTACGAAAAGATGGCGGCCATTACTGGGTATACGCCACTGTAATTCCGAACTTACGTCAAGGCAAAGTGATTGGCTATAGCTCAATTCGTCGCAAACCAAGCCGTGAACGTGTTAACGAAATGAGTGCCAAGTATATAGAAATGCTGAAAACTGAACAGGAAGGAAAATAATATGCTGAGTTTAATGGTTGTACCCGATTATTTGCCTGATCAGTTCAGCACATGGTATTTGCTAAATAATTACCTGCAAAAGAAAAGCAATCAGAATATTTCTCTGATTATGCCTCCTTCATTTGATGAAGTAAAAGCACAGCAAGATAAAGAAAAAGTCTCTATGCTTTTTGTTAATCCGTTTGCTGCCGGTAATTATGTACGTGAACAAGGTTATTTACCACTGGTTAAACCTAAAAATCAACCAGATGAGATTGTAATTGTTACTGCGGCTGATTCGGAAATTAATGCTATTGAAGAGCTCAAAGGTACTGTTGAACTGGCTCTTTCCAATAATGAAGATGCCAACTTTATTGGTTTGCGTTTGCTTGAACCAGCTAATCTGAGCGATGATGAGCTGGTTATCAATCGTAAAGATAACTTCCTTATGGTAGCTTCCAGTGTTATCCGCCAACAAGCAAAAATTGGCATTATTCAAGCTGAAGTATATGACAGCTTTAACTCTGTTACCAAAGATCAGTTAAAAGTATTACTGAAAAGCCGGATTAATGAAGTATCTCATGTCATGTTATATCATAAAGATATAGCTGATAAAGCAGAACCGTTGAGAGAGATATTATGCAAAATGGCAGACGATTCTGATGGCGCTACTATTGTTAAAGCATTAAGTTTTCCAGAAGGCTTTACCGAGTTATCTGAAGAAGATATGGAATTCATGATTGATGTTGTAGACACATTACGTATGTAAGTCTATTACTGCATTCTAGGCCGTGTTAGCTTTATTAAGCTAACACGGTTTATTTTATATCTAACCTTTTTGTTTTATATAAACAGAGTAGATATTATTTATGTGAAACATATATCAATTTTTTTGAGATTTATTCAATACTTTCTCATTTTATAATTATCCACCTTATTTGAAAAATTTTTTTATAAGCCGGATACTAAAAGCAAGCTTGTACTTACCAGCATCTGCAATAATAAATTTATCTAATATTCATAATGACATATGTACACAATGAATGTTATTTAAAACATCTAAATATTTTTTTACGCTAAATTTATAATGATTACTTTGTATGTTTGTTAGCTTTTTCCAATTTAGTGAAGCAATGTGTCTTCTGGTAAACAAGTTTAATAAATGTAAAAAACAGATATATTTTAAATTATCCATATACTGGCATTTTTCACCAAACTTTTATATAAGCTTAAATATGATTCAGAAAAAATAAAATAATATCTATCTATACAATTATCCTAACATTATAAACAAACTCAACAAACCTATATTTTATAAAAAAATTACTTATCAGAATTTGGTAATGCATGCCTGCTTCGCGTTATTAATCTACCATAATAAAACATATATCAATCTTAAAGCATAAACACTTCTTATATACATTTATTATCTTAAAATTATGAATATAAAAAATATACTTTCATAAATTTATGCTTTTATATTAACAAAATAATGCATTACATGATTCTGTTATAATAAATGAATCCATTATTGATAAACAACAATTATGGCTTCTATTAACGACAGTAAACCTTCACGCTTTTTGCCCATTTTGTTGGCTATAGCCATTTTTATGCAGCAGCTGGATGCTACTATCCTGAATACTGCTCTGCCCTCAATGGCTGCCGATCTTGGGCAGTCACCACTTAATATGCAATCAGCAATTATTGCTTATGCGCTAACGCTAGCAATAATGATGCCTCTGTCTGGTTTTCTGTCGGATAAATTAGGAACTCGTAAACTCTTTATGGGTTCTATGGTCATATTTATTATTGGATCTGTACTGTGTGCTGCAAGTAATAATCTGGCTTTGCTGGTACTGGCCAGAATCATTCAGGGTTTAGGTGGCGCAATGCTAACACCGGTAGCCCGTTTAACCATGATGCAGGCCTACGACCGCTCTAAACTCATAACTGTTATGAACTATGCCATCATGCCGGCACTGATCGGACCGGTACTGGGGCCAATTATTGGTGGCTATCTTGTGGTATATACCAGCTGGCACTGGATATTTTTGCTTAATGTACCGATAGGGTTATTAGGATTACTGGTTACCTGGTATATCATGCCCAATTTTAACCGTCCGGCAAATTACTTTGATGGATTAGGTTTCTTTCTGTTTTCGGCATCTGCTTTTTGCATGACGCTTACTTTTGAAACCATGTCACATGCTAATAATATTTTATTTGGTTGTATGATGGCTATTGCTGGTATTGGCGCTTTATTTGCCTATCTTGCTCATGCACGCCAGAACAACTGTGCTTTGTATCCTCCGCATTTAATTCTGGTGCGTACATTTCGTCTGGGACTGGCAGGTAATTTAGTAAGCCGCCTTGGCATGAGCGCCCTGCCTTTATTATTGCCTTTATTATTTCAGGTTGCTTTTAACTATGATGCGGTAAATTCAGGCTGGCTGCTGATGCCTCTTGCTTTGGCGGCTATATTTGCCAAACCCTTTCTGAAGCCTTTAATGAATCATTTTGGTTATCGTAATACACTTGCCTGGAACACACGTATTATCGGTATACTGATTATGTCACTCGCTTTAATCAGTGCTAGTACACCGCAATGGTTGATATTATTACATCTGTGTATTTTGGGCGCTTGTAACTCTTTGCAGTTTACTGGTATGAATACCATTACACTGGCTGATTTACGCCCTAATCAGGTTAGCAGCGGCACCAGTCTGATGGCTGTTAACCAGCAACTGGCATTAAGTTTCGGTATAGCAATTGGCGCATTACTTTTACAATCTTTCAGTCGTGCCAGCTTTATCAATCACAATATTACTACCGCGTTTCGCATTACTTTTATTATTCTCGGCGTGTTTACTCTGCTTTCAAGCTGGATATTTGCCCGTCTGCATTCAACTGACGGTGCTAATCTGCTTTCAAAGGAAAAAGCATAGATAACAATTTTCTGAATTCTGACAAAACAAACTCCTTACCTGCCGGATATTGTTATTAAATCAAAGAATAATACAAAATTAAAAGTAATTTTTAATACAATACTAATACCACCCAGAATTACAGATAATTAAACTTTTCCCTATAACTTATAGTATTCATTAATTAAAGTAGAACTTACTATTTAAAATCATTATTTTAAATTTATAAAAAAGCTGCCAATATTTTCGGCAGCCTTTTTTCAGATATTAATTAATGTGGAATGTCGTCACTTAAATAAACAGCCGGTTCACTTTTATCATGTGGCAACACTATATTTAGAATAATCGCTACAATTCCGCCCATACAAATCGGATTTTGAAACAATATTGGTAACTGAGCAAACACTTCCGGTTCAAAAGCCACACCCAGACCAAGCCCCAGTGATGTAGCACAGATAACTGCTTCACGGCGTCGGATACCAGCAGTAATAATAATTCTGATACCGGCGGTGACAATCAAAACGAACATAAACACCATTGCGCCACCTAAAAACGGACTGGGTATAGTGGTAAAAATAGCACCAACCCATGGAAATAAGCCAAGTATAATCAGAATAGCAGCAATATATTTACCGACATGCCGGGAAGCAACTCCCGTCATCTGAATTACGCCATTATTCTGAGCAAAAGTGGTTAACGGCAATGAACCCAGTGCTGTAGCAATTACGGATACCAGACCATCAGCCATTACTCCGCCGCGTAAACGGTTTGTGTACGACGGACCATCTACCGGCTGATTAGAAATCATGGCGGTAGCAGTTAAATCACCTACTGCTTCAAATACACTTAAAAGATAAATGGTACCGGCCACCATAAAAGCATGCCAGTCAAAAGCAAAGCCGTATTTAAATGGAATCGGTATTGTAATTAAGGGTAAATCGTGCAGATTGGAAAAATCTACAATTCCCATAAAAATAGCAATTACATAACCTGATATCAAACCTACCGCAATGCCGGCCATACGCCACCATGCATTTTTAAAACAGTTAAATAACAATACAGTAAACAGTACAAATGTGGACAGAGCCAGATTAGACCATGAACCAAAAGTATGATTTGCTTTTGCAGTAAGACCACCGCCAAAGTCAGTAATACCGACATGAATAAGACTCAGGCCTATCATCAATACCACAACTCCGCTTACAGTAGGTGTGATGATTTTTTTCAGAAAAGGTAACAGCCATGATGCCCCGATTACTAAAAAGGCGCCCACGAATGAGACGCCCAGTAAAGTTGAAATCATAGTATTTTCATTCATCCCGCTTTCTTTCATGCCCAGCCCCAGCGCAATCATGACAGTGACAAATGAAAAATTAACTGATTGAATTGATAACAGCCCCGAACCAATAACACCAAAGCGGTGTACCTGAATATAAGTACCTACACCTGAAGCTACCATAGACATTGAGACCAGATAAGCAGTCATGTCAGCCGGCAGTTTCAGCGCACCGCCCACCACAAGAGCCGGCGCCACCATAGGAACAAAAAGAGCGAGTAAATGGGTTAATGCACTGAGCAAACCATTTAAAACAGGAGGTTTTTCCTCCAGACCATAGACCAGATCAGAGTGTTCATTCTGCTTACGAACAGAGGAATTATCGGCCATGTCATCCTTCCTTATTTGCTTTATGCATGTGTGAAATGTATATAAAGCAGCGTATTTTAAGCGATACGGCACTGTTTAATCCAGAGCAAACTATTGAGGAATAGAATCTTTAACACAAGCAAACTACTTTTATCAAAAGTGGTTCGAATACCGGCAGTTTTCCATGTAAGCAAAAAATACGCTACAATCATCACATTTTTAGCTCACCTGTAAAGGGTAGAATTATGTTGACAGGCAGCCTGGTTGCCATCGTAACGCCTATGCATGAAGATGGCAGTATTGATTATGAACAATACAAACAGCTTATTGACTGGCATATCGAGTCCGGAACCGATGCCATTGTCGCCGTGGGAACAACCGGTGAATCAGCCACACTCAGCGTGGATGAGCATTTGAATGTCATCAAAACTGCTGTAGAACATGTAGCCGGACGTGTGAAAGTAATTGCCGGTACTGGTGCCAACAATACTCATGAAGCAATTTATCTGGCTCAGGAGGCTCAGCAGGCTGGTGCAGATATGACTTTGTCTGTAGTACCCTACTACAATAAACCGAATCAGGAAGGTATCTACCGCCACTTTAAAACTATTGCCGAAGCAACCAGTATCCCCATGATTTTGTATAATGTCCCGGGTCGCACTGTTGCCGATATGCAACCGGACACAGCCTTACGTCTGGCAGAAATTGACAATATTGTTGGTATTAAAGAAGCCACTGGCAACATTGGCCGTGCATGTTATCTGTTTAAGCACGTACCTGAAAATTTTGCAGTTTATTCCGGTGATGATCCTACTGCCCTGGCATTTTTACTGTGCGGTGGTCATGGTGTGATCAGCGTTACTGCTAACGTTGCTCCGAAATTGTTTGCAGATATGTGTCATGCAGCTTTGCGCGGAGATATTACCGGTGCACGCGCTTTAAATGATAAATTACAGCGTCTGCATGGTGATCTTTTCTGTGAACCAAGCCCTGCACCAACGAAATGGGCACTGTCTAAACTGGGTAAAATCAATCCGGTTTGCCGACTGCCTATTACTGAATTAACTCCTGCCGGACAGGCTGTCGTGCTGGCCGCCATGCAGGAAGCCGAATTAATTTAAACACAAGCCTAAATTGCCATTGTAAAGCACACTGAAAGTGGCCGATATGAATATAAGTAAAACCGTTGCACTAACCCTGCTGGCAGCCAGTCTTGCCGCCTGTGCCAGCAAAAAAGATAACCTGCCTAAACTGGATTATCAGTCTGACAATAAAAAAATTGTTCAGCTGGATGTACCTCCTGATTTGACTGATCCGAATCAGGGGAACCGCTTTAGTGCACCTGGCAGTACACTGATTAATGGGGCTGTACGTGCCAGTGACATGAACAAGAAAGCAGGCAAAACTCAGAATAATGCGAATGCACAGGTACTGACTCAGGTACCGAATATTCATTTACAACGTGATGGCAGTATTCGCTGGCTGACTATCGATAACAAGCAAGCTGCTGAATTATGGCCGCTGCTCAGAGCATTCTGGCAGGAACAGGGCTTTACCATCGAGCGTGAAGAACCATCCATTGGTCTGATGCAAACCAACTGGGCGGAAAACCGTGCCAAACTGCCATCTGATGTGATTCGCGGTATATTCGAAAAAGTAGGTCTGGGTGGTGTTTACTCCAGCGGCGAGCGGGATATGTTTACTATCCGTCTGGAACGTAATAGCAAAGGCGGTACAGATGTATTCTTCAGCCAGAAAGGTATGAAAGAAGTCTATACCAGCAAAGATGGTGACAGCACTGCATGGCAGCCAAGACCAAATGAGCCTGAGCTGGAAGCAGCATTTCTTGCGCGCTTTATGCAATATCTTGGTGCAGACGCCAAACAGGTACAGCAACAGATAGCTGCCCAAAAACAAAACCCGAATGAATACAATCTAGCCAAAATTGATGGCAATAGTATTTACCTGCTTGGACCTCAGGAACGTAACTGGAGACGTGTTGCACTGGCTCTGGATCGTGTTGGTCTAAATGTAATTGGCGAAAACCAGAGTCAATATGCTTATCTGGTTGAAGTAGCTGCTGCAGAAGCCTCTTCTGTTTCTAATAAAAAACCAGGATTATTCGGACGTATGTTCGGACGTAGCAAAAAAGCTGAACAACAGCAACAGCCAAAACAGCAACCTCGTCTGATGGTACTGGCAATACCTCTCAAGGATGGCGGAACACGTGTCACTCTGGCCAATGAAGATGGTACAATATATACCGGAAAAGATGCCACAAAATGGCTTCAGCAACTGGATCAGCAATTACGCTAACTTTAAAAAAGCCTGCTTATGCAGGCTTTTTTAAACCAAACAACTACCCAGACTTTTATTTCAGGTCGCCTAATTAAATAATTAGAATCAATTTGGATTAAATGGATTGTTTGATTTCTAATCAGAGCTAATTAATTACTTTAAGATTAACTTAACTGACACGGGATTTTTGTTTTATGCTGTTTTCAGGATTCGATTAAATTACTTATCAAATACTTTTTTAAATTACATACTAACGATTTAATATTTATATCTTTTAAAAATAAAATTATTTTTATACAATCTTTTTTACTGTTCAATCTGTTTATTATACAACCGGTTTTCTTGTCTATTAGACAGATAAACAGATTCTAAAGATAGAAAATAAAAAATTCTGAAGTGTCAAATATGAAAAAATTAATTGTTAGTTATTGTGTTCTTTCAATGACCGTAATTGGAGCTTTAGTTATCGGTACAATATTCTTTGCGGATATACGCTTTCCATTATGGTACAGTATCACCTGCTTTGTTATTGCTGCTTTCGGCTTAATAATACTAACGCCATTTACCATTAAAATAATTAAAATTAATCGAAACTTAAATTAATTCAATATCCATTTTCAATAATATTAATTTATTTTATATGCATATTTTTAACTATAAGTTGTAAATATTTATTATTTAAATATTTACAATAGTTTTCATTTAACAGATTTTCTGTATATAATTGGCTGGAATTTCTTCTTTAACCTTTTATAATGTCAGACTAATGAAAAAATTAATTATAATGCATATCTGCACAAGCCTTATGTTTGTAATCTTTCTCGGTATCGGATTTTTTCTCTATAATAAAGATCAGCAACTGACAATTTATAGTAAAACATTTTTTATCCTAGGTGCAATTATGGCTATCGGAGAAATGCCTTTGACCTTTAAATTAACCAAAATGAAACAAGAGAATCAGCAGAAATCTGAAACAACTACAGATTTTACTTCATTGGGAAAAAAATAAAATTTTTCAGTTTATGAAATCACTATAATTAATATCAATCTGTATTTTATAAATAACTCATATTTTTTTACTTAAAATTGATTTATAAACTGATTTATTTTATTCCGGCTGTAAGTAATAATCGTAAATAGCTGTATCTTTCTTAATTAACCAATCTGTCCAGCCAATTTATATCTTTTTAAAGCATTTACGAATGACGAAACTCAAACTTTTATTACTCATTCTGGCTTCATGTACATTTATGTTTATTGGCTGGGTTGTGCTGGGCTGTTATTATTGGGTACATCAACAGCACACTATTGCGATAATCTGCTGTTTACTCGCTTTCATTAGTGTACTGGGGCAATTTGCTGCGCTGGCATTTACTTTGCGTGAACGTGCATACCGGCAAATTAATCAAGTGTTATCCTCAAATGATGTAAACCATGAATAAAATTGTTCTTGCCAGTAATAATCAGGGCAAGCTGGCTGAATTCAGCCGCCTGTTTAATTCTTTAAATATCGAAGTTGTTCCGCAGTCTGAATTTAATATTCCTGAGTGCCCTGAACCTTATGTCACATTTGTTGAAAATGCACTTGCTAAAGCACGTCATGCCAGCCGTTATAGTGGCTTACCGGCATTAGCCGATGATTCTGGTATTTGTGCCAATGCACTGCATGGCAAACCTGGCGTCCATTCAGCACGTTATGTAGGTACAGAACCAAAATCAGATACAGCCAACAATGCCAAGCTGGATGATGAATTACGCAATTGTGATGACAAAAGTGTGTTTTATGTATGCGTACTGGTTTTAGTGCGTCATCCTGATGATCCACAGCCATTAATTGCTGAAGCCAATTGGTCTGGGCTGTGGCAATCCTCTGCTGCAGGAAGCAATGGTTTTGGATACGATCCGCATTTTTATGTTCCAGACCAGAAACTGACTGCAGCACAAATGAGTCAGGAAGAAAAAAACCGGATAAGTCATCGTGCTCAGGCATTAAATATTTTAATGGATAAACTGCGTGAGCAGTATGGTCTGAATACTCATGTCTGAGTTTCCCGTTTCTCTGCAAATACCGCATTCTGTTACGCCAGCTTTGACCAGTTTACCACCACTATCTCTGTATATTCATATTCCATGGTGTGTTCGCAAATGTCCGTATTGCGACTTCAATTCGCATCAGCTTAAACAAGAACTGGATGAGCAGAAGTATATTGATGCCTTATTAACTGATCTGGAAACTGAACTGCCTTATTTCTGGGGTAGGTCTGTTCACACAATTTTTATCGGCGGAGGGACCCCCAGCCTGTTTTCCGCATCTGCAGTTGAAAAACTCTTAAGCGGCATTCGTGCACGGGTTAATCTGTTACCTACAGCAGAAATTACCCTTGAAGCCAATCCGGGCACATTTGAACGCGATCGTTTTGCAGATTATGCAGCAGCTGGTATAAACCGGCTTTCCATCGGAGTACAAAGTTTTGCCAATGACAAACTGGCTGCACTGGGAAGAATTCATAACCGCAATGAAGCACTAAATGCCATTGAATCAGGCTTAATCCTGTTTCCTAAACTCAATATTGATTTGATGTATGCCTTACCAGAACAAACTGTCGAACAGGCAAAGGAAGATATTAATACAGCAATTGCAACGGGAGTAAGGCACATTAGTGCTTATCAGCTTACACTGGAACCCAATACACCTTTTGCCCATTCGCCTCCTCCGAAGCTACCAGATGATGACCATATTGCTGATATAGAAGAAGCGGTATATACATCACTGTCACAGGCAGGTTTTCATCATTATGAAACGTCTGCCTTCGCCCACCCTCAGCAACAATGCCGGCATAATCTGAACTACTGGCAATTTGGTGATTATATCGGTATCGGAGCTGGCGCTCATGGTAAGATATCCAGTGCTCAGGCAATTGAGCGCACTACTCGGTGCAGGCATCCGAAAGATTATCTGCAAGCGATGCAGCAGCAACCTCAGTGTGCTATTGTCCGCCGGCAAATTTCTGCACAGGATTTGCCTTTTGAATTTATGCTGAATGCTCTGAGATTAACTGACGGAGTTCCTACTACATGGTTTAGCGAGCGTACCGGCTTGCCTGTTACCTCCATTCAATGTGCGATTACTCAGGCCGTAGAGCGAGGTTTAATGAACGCAGATCCGTTAAACTTACGTCCGACTGCACTCGGACGTACTTTTCTGAACGATTTACTGGCTTTATTTTTGAAAGACTGATAACCCCTTTTCATACCAAGGAGTAAAAACATGGGAAAAAATATTATTCATACTAAGAAAGCACCGGCCGCTATCGGTGCTTATTCACAAGCAGTGCGTGCTGGCAATACAGTATATCTTTCCGGTCAGATTCCGTTAGTAGCTGAAACAATGCAAATCGTTGATGGCGGTTTTGCTGAACAGGCACATCAGGTGTTTAAAAATCTCCGGGCAGTTGCAGAAGCAGCCGGAGGCAGTCTGAATGATTTGGTAAAAGTAAATGCCTATCTGACTGATTTGAGTAATTTTGCTACGTTTAATGAGATTATGGCGCAGTACTTTACAACTCCTTATCCAGCTCGTGCTGCTGTTGAAGTTTCTGCTTTACCTAAAGGTGCTCTGGTTGAAGCTGAAGCCATTCTGGTACTGGACAAGTAAACAGACAAATCGGGACAAACCAGTTTGATTAGGTTTATCCCGATTTCTCGGGAGATGAACATGGCACAGTATGTGATTGGTGACTTACAGGGATGTCTGACAGAGTTTAAAAAACTGCTGGACAAACTGAATTTTAATCCCGGTACTGATACCTTATGGCTTACCGGAGATCTGGTAAACCGGGGCCCGCAATCACTTGCCACATTGCGTCTGGTAAAACAGCATGATGGCTGTATGCAGACTATTCTGGGAAATCATGACTTACATTTACTTGCACTGCATTATGGTTATGGCAAACTCAAACGTGCAGATACAATCAGTGACATTCTGAATGCGCCCGACAGAAAACAATTAATTGACTGGTTACTCCGACAGCCTTTATATCGCCAGCAGGACAATTATGTCATGGTACATGCAGGGATCTGGCCTGAATGGACATGCGATCAGGCACAGCTACTGGCTCAGGAAGTGGAAACCGTATTGCAAAATACACCGGAACAATTTTTTTCCCGAATGTATGGAAATAAACCTGTTCGCTGGAACAATAATCTCAGTGGCGATGAGAGATTGCGTTTTATCACTAACAGCTTTACCCGGATGCGTGCACTGACTGATGACGGAGCAATGGATTTTGATTATAAAGGGACGCTCATTAATATACCAGCGCATCATATTCCATGGTTTAAGGCGCCACACCGCCAAAATATCGATAAAACCATTCTATTCGGTCATTGGTCGGCATTAGGTTTATATCAGGCCGATAATGTTGTGTGTGTGGATACCGGTGCTTTATGGGGGGGTAGCCTGACAGCTTTTAATCTGAATGACAGAAGCGTGGTACAGATACCAAGTGAAATAAAGTTAAATATTGAAAATTAAATACAGTTAAAATAATGACTTTCACATACTAACAGTTGACCTTGAAAGCAAATATTTCACTTGAAACATGTTGTTGTGAAGAATTTTTTATTCATGTACTATTAACATAGTAACGATAACGTTTAAACTGTATTATTTAATACTACCCTACATTAGCTAAAAAAGACTAAGATACAGCTATTGCATCTTTACCTAAGCCAAGTATGATGGTTTATGTTATCAGAAGATTTATTCATAAATGCTTATAAGGAGTTGTCATGAAAAAAGTTCTTGTCCCGGCTGTATTGTTGATGCTGGCTGTTACCGGCTGTGCATCAAAACATCATCATAAAGCACCTTCTGCACAAGTAGTCGTACCTGCTGCAACTACAGCGAACGTACAGATTGATGCACGTAAAGAAGTAGCTTATTTATGCGGTACTGGAGCAGCCAAAAACCGTTTGACTGTAATGTACGGATTGCAAGGTCAGAACGTCGTGGCAGCTCAGGTAAATTATCAGGGCAGACTTTCTCCTGTAATGATGCGTGATGCACGTGATGTTAACTACAATACTTTCGTTTCTCCCGAAGGCATTACCTGGAAAACTGCTATTGCCAACAGCGATACTGTAGATAAAGTTGGTGCTCTGGGTCTGTTACAGCCAAGCAAACAGGTGATTAACGGTCAGGAAAAAATTGTTCCGCAAATCGTTACCCAGAACTGCGTAATAGATAATGGTACAGTGGCAGTAGCTCCGGCTAAAACTAAAACTGTTAAAACCACCAAAACTGTTACTACCAAAAAAGTATACAAACGCAAAAAATAATTGATTGTATTTTGAAAAACGGCAACCTTTCAGGTTGCCGTTTTTATTTTATATATGAATAAAAAACTCTTCTACTTCGTATCTGCACTAGCCAGTCGGAGTAACAGACAAATTCTAATAAATCAGAATAAATCATGGTTTAACTTGAAAGCAGTAATAACTGCCCTTATTTAAATGCAGTTATTTTCTCCGGCAGCTATCCGGCTGCTGGTCAGCAAAGGATCACGAGACATGCAACAATTCGACGGTACAACCATTATTTCCGTTCGCCGCGGTGAAAACGTCGCCATCGGTGGAGATGGTCAAGTGACACTGGGTAATACCATTATTAAAGGGACTGCACGCAAAGTGCGCAAACTGTATAACAATCAGGTGCTGGCCGGGTTTGCCGGTGGTACCGCCGATGCATTTACCCTGATAGAACTATTTGAAAGTAAATTGCAAAAACATCAGGGTAAACTGATGCTGGCTGCAATTGAGCTGGCTAAAGAATGGCGTACCGATCGCGCATTACGCCGTCTGGAAGCAATGTTAATTGTGGCAGATAAAAAAAACACACTGGTAATTACCGGAAATGGTGATGTGCTCGAACCGGAACAAAGCATTGCAGCTATTGGTTCCGGTGGTGCTTTTGCCCAGTCGGCAGCACGTGCATTAATGGAAAATACCGAGCTTGAACCGGCTGAGGTAGTTAAAAAATCCCTCGAGATTGCCGGTGACATCTGCATTTACACAAATCAGAGCCATACTATTGAAACCTTGTAAATTTATTGGCCGTTTAATTTGTATTTTAAAACGGTCATATCTCAAGATTGGAACAAGATGAGTACATCTGTAATGACCCCGAGCGAAATCGTTCATGAATTAGATAATCATATTATCGGGCAAACTCAGGCCAAACGTGCAGTAGCAGTAGCGCTGAGAAACCGGTATCGCCGCAGTCGCGTTGCCGAACCTTTACAAAGCGAAATCGTTCCGAAAAATATTCTGATGATCGGGCCTACTGGTGTAGGTAAAACTGAAATAGCCCGCAGACTTGCCCGTCTGGCCAACGCACCTTTTATTAAAGTAGAAGCCACCAAATTTACTGAAGTAGGCTATGTAGGCCGTGATGTTGACAGTATTATTCGCGATTTGATTGAAATTGCACTAAAAAACATTCGCAACCAGACAATCGCTAAAAACCGCGACCGTGCTCAGGATGCCGCAGAAAACCGTATTCTGGATGCTCTCCTGCCTCCACCGCGCAGCGTCGGTTTTGCCGGTGAGCCACAGGAAGCTCAACCGGAAAATCACACCCGGCAGAAATTCCGTCAGATGCTGCGTAAAGGCGAGCTTGACGATAAGGAAATCGAGATTGAGGTTGCCGCTAATCCTTCTCCGACCATGTCTGTTATGGGTCCTCCGGGAATGGAAGACTTCACGAATCAGTTGCAAGATATGTTCAGCAGCATGGGACAGGGTAAAACCAAAGCTCAGAAAATGAAAGTAAGCGCTGCCATGAAATTACTGCTGGATGAAGAAGCAGCTAAACTGGTAAGCGAAGAAGAATTACGTGAACAGGCAATTAAGTCAGTTGAACAAAATGGCATCGTATTTTTGGATGAAATCGATAAAATTGCTACTGACAGCAGTCGCCATGGCGGAGATGTTTCACGTCAGGGTGTGCAGCGTGATTTACTGCCGCTGGTTGAAGGGACAACGGTACAAACCAAGTATGGCATGATTAAAACTGATCATGTTTTATTTATTGCATCTGGCGCATTTCATCTTAATCGACCTAGTGATCTAATCCCTGAATTACAGGGGCGCTTTCCGATTCGTGTTGAGCTGGATAATCTGAGTGTAGATGACTTTAAAGCCATTCTGACAACGACCCACGCTAATTTGACTGAACAGTACTCTGCTTTACTGGCTACTGATGATGTCAATCTGCAATTTACTGATGACGGCATTGCCCGTATTGCTGAAATCGCTTTTCAAGTTAATGAAAAAACCGAAAATATTGGTGCACGCCGATTGCATACGGTTATGGAAAAATTACTTGAAGAAGTTTCCTTTGATGCGCCAGCCGGCGATATAACCATTGATGCAGCTTACGTTGATGCACGTTTACAGGATATAGCTGAACGTGAGGATCTGGCTCGTTACGTATTGTAATACTATATTCAAGCGGCTTCGGCCGCTATTTTATTAATTGCGAACCTCTTTTTTCTCCCCGATATTCAATTAAATATAACCAATCTATGACCTCAATTTCATCGCGAACCTATCAGCCTTATCTTTTGCAGCACTATAGGTTAACCCAGTGGTCGCACCAATTACTTGCTACTACATTAGCAGCATTATTAATGGCTATATCAGCCAATATAAGCATTCCTCTGCACCCTGTCCCTTTATCGCTGCAATCGCTGGCAGTTTTACTACTCGGTGCATTTTTAGGACGAAAGCTCGCTGTATTAGCCATACTTGAATATTTGCTGCTTGGTGCCTGCGGTCTGCCTTTTTTTGCGGGTGGGTATGGCGGAATAAATGTATTGGTATCAGCCTCTGCCGGTTATCTGTACGGTTTCATATTCAGTGCGTATATCGCCGGCTGGGCTGCTGAAAGAGGCTATGACCGACATTTTTTCAGCGGATTATGCGCCTTTGCACTTGCTCATCAGATTATATTTGTCTTTGGTGTTTTTTATCTGGCTTTTTATTTGCATACCAGTATTCATCATGCATTGCAATTAGGCTATCTGCCATTTGCCGGTTTTGATTTACTTAAATTTTTTATTGCGACGGCTATTATGTTCACTCTGTGGCAATTTGGTAAAAAGCCAAGCTAATATCTTCAAGATAAGAAAACCGTACGAAAGCAATGTAGCAACACACTTGGATCATGTTATCACTGCTATTCTCAGACGGTTTTCTATTTATTCTGACTATTTTTTAAATTGCCGTATCGTCCCGCTCTCCGGTCCGAATACGAATAACGCTTTCTACCGGCAATACAAAAATTTTACCATCTCCGATTTTGCCGGAATGAGCAGCGGCAATAATTACCTCAATCGCCTGTTCAACTCTGTCATCAGGTAATACCAGTTCAATTTTTACCTTGGGTAAAAAATCTACTGCATATTCAGCGCCGCGATAAATTTCTGTATGTCCTTTCTGCCGACCAAAACCTTTGACCTCAGATACAGTCATTCCGCTGAAACCTACATCAGACAAAGCTTCACGCACATCATCCAGCTTAAACGGTTTAACAATTGCTTCAATTTTTTTCATGCCGCCATGTTCCTTTTTACTGTATCCACAGTGCTAAAAACTACCATATCCTTATCTGAAACTCAAACTACCATGATTTAATAACATAAATTTAAGCAAAGCACTTATTTTTCGCGTAAAATTGCGTTTCAGCCAAAACCCACTACTAAAGTGAGCTACTCTCATCATGTCAGTTGTTCTGTCACTGTGCGGCGAGGCCGCACTTTCCCCGTTTCGTATCGAAAAATTGTTACAGCAGGCAGCCAGATTACAACTGGATTGTAATATTCAGATCAACAGTGAATATCGCTATTTCGTGGCTTCAGCCACCGAACTTGATTCTGGTCAACAGCAAAAACTGCTTCAACTTTTACGTGCTACCCATCAGAACAGCAATACTCTGACAGGCACGCAATTATTGGTTACACCCCGTCTGGGCACTATTTCACCATGGGCATCCAAAGCAACCGATATTGCACACAATTGCGGACTAAACGTAATTGAGCGCATTGAGCGCGGCATCCTGTATTCATTTTCGCGTGAGCTTAGTCAGCAGGAACAGGATAGCTGGCAAACCATACTACACGACCGCATGACAGAAAGTGTACTAACTGCTGTAGCGGACGCTACACAACTGTTTCACACAACTGCGGCAAAAAGTTTTACCAGTATTGACATACTGGCAAATGGCAAAACAGCTCTACAAGCAGCTAACCAGCAAATGGGGCTGGCATTATCTGCAGATGAAATAGATTATCTGGTTGAAAATTATCAGCAACTGCAACGTAATCCTACCGATGTAGAACTGATGATGTTTGCTCAGGCAAACTCAGAACATTGTCGACACAAAATATTTAATGCCAAATTTATTGTTGATGATGAAGCCAAACCTGAATCTCTGTTTGGCATGATTCGGGCTACGCATCAGGCGCACCCTGAAGGTACACTGGTCGCTTACAAAGACAATTCATCAATCATTGCCGGGGCCAGTATAGAACGCTTTTACCCACAGGCAAATCAACAACAGAAATATCAATTCAGCACTGAAGAAACACATATTCTGATGAAGGTGGAAACCCATAACCACCCTACCGCTATCGCACCATTTGCCGGCGCTGCTACCGGTTCCGGCGGGGAAATCCGTGATGAAGGCGCTACAGGAAAAGGCGCACGTCCTAAAGCAGGTTTAAGCGGTTTCAGTGTTTCTAATCTATGTATTCCCGAATTTACTCAGCCATGGGAACAATATACAACTACACGTAATCAGTACGGTAAGCCAGCACATATTAGCAGTGCGCTGGATATCATGCTGGATGGCCCGATCGGTAGCGCGGCCTTTAATAACGAATTTGGTCGTCCTAATTTGCTCGGCTATTTCCGTACCTTTGAAGAATTATTCAGCGGTACTATGCGCGGCTTTCATAAACCTATTATGATTGCAGGCGGGCTGGGTAATATACAGGCACAGCAGGTTTTCAAAGACAATATTCCCGCAGGTGCATTACTTATTCAGTTGGGCGGACCGGGCTTACTGATCGGTTTGGGTGGCGGAGCAGCCTCCAGCATGAGTACCGGAGCAAATCATGCTGATCTGGATTTCGACTCAGTACAGCGTGGTAATCCTGAAATTGAGCGGCGTGCACAGGAAGTTATTGACCGCTGCTGGCAACTTGGCTCAGAAAATCCGATTATATCCATTCATGATGTTGGTGCAGGTGGTTTATCTAACGCTTTTCCGGAGCTGGTCAACGATGCCGGCCGCGGGGCAATCTTTCAGTTACGCCGCATACCACTTGAAGAACATGGCCTTAATCCGTTGCAGATTTGGTGTAATGAAGCTCAGGAACGCTATGTTTTGGCAGTACAGCCTGAAAATCTGGAAATATTTCAGTCCATATGCCAGCGTGAACGTTGTCCGTTTGCTGTTGTCGGCACAGCTACTGATGATGGCCAGCTGCAATTACATGATGAATTATTCAATAACAACCCGGTAGATATTCCTCTGGACGTATTACTGGGCAAACCACCTAAAGTGACTCGCACTGATTCTACTGTTAATGAAGAGATTCCTTATTTTGACGGAAGTAAACTCGATATTCGTGAAAGCCTGTACAGAGTATTAGGTCTGCCTGCTGTAGCCAGCAAACAATTTCTGATTACCATTGGCGACCGCAGTGTTGGCGGCCTCACGCATCGCGATCAGATGATTGGAAGATATCAGACACCGGTTGCAGACGTTGCCGTAACCAAAATGGGCTTTAATACCTTACGTGGCGAAGCCATGAGTATGGGTGAAAAATCACCTGTAGCTTTATTTTCCGGTGCAGCCTCAGGGCGTATGGCAGTTGGTGAAGCATTAACCAATATTGCTGCCACAGACATCGGAGAAATGGGCAAAATTAAACTTTCTGCCAACTGGATGGCTGCCTGTGGTTTTGCCGGAGAAGATGCCCGTCTGTATGAGACTGTCAAAGCCGTATCCGAACTGTGCCAGAAACTGCAAATCAGTATACCTGTAGGCAAAGATTCATTATCAATGCAAACACGCTGGCATGATGCCGGTGAAGAAAAAAGGGTAGTTTCGCCTTTATCCGCTGTCATCACAGCCTTTGCACCGGTTCAGAATGTGCTCAACACTGTGACACCCGAGCTACAGAATATTGCAGATACTACCCTGCTGGCCATTGACCTCGGTCAGGGATACAGCCGAATGGGTGGAAGTGCTTTGCAGCAGGTATGGAAAAATCTTTGCGGTTCAGCTCCGGATATCAGCAATCCCGAAATCATTTCTAAATTTTTCACACTTATTCAGTCATTGATTCAGGAACATAAAATTCTGGCCTATCATGACCGCAGTGATGGCGGATTGGTAGTAACACTGGCTGAAATGATGTTTGCTGCCCATATCGGGGTGACTATTGATATTGCATCTCTCATCCGGCAAACCAATAAGCACAGCCAGAATCAGAAGCTGCAAGATGCCGCTGTACGCAGTCTGTTTACAGAAGAGCTTGGTGCGGTTATTCAGATACGCAATGATGACCTTGCCAGCATTCAGAATGCTTTTGCCTCTGCCGGCATAGCTGAAACTTTACATGTGCTTGGTCACATCAATACAACTGACCGGTTAATGGTTCAGCATGGTAATACTGTTTTACTCAATGAAAATCGGGTTGAATTGCAAAAGAGCTGGAGTGAAACCAGCTATCAAATGCAACGCTTACGCGATAATCCTTGCTGTGCAGACAGTGAATTTGCCTTACTGGAGCAGGAACAGCTGTCAGAATTATTTGCCAGCCTGAGCTTTAACCCGGCAGAAGATATTGCTTTACCTTATATTCATCGGCATCAGCAGCCTAAAGTTGCCATTCTTCGTGAACAGGGCGTCAACGGACAATTAGAAATGGCGGCTGCATTTACCCGCGCTAATTTCGAAACTTACGATGTTCACATGAGTGATTTACTAAGCGGACGGGTTAAATTAAGTGATTTTCAACTGCTGGCTGCCTGTGGCGGATTCAGCTATGGTGATGTACTGGGCGCCGGAGAAGGATGGGCAAAAAGTATCCTATTTAATGAACAACTGCGACAACAGTTTGCAGAATTCTTTGACAGACAGGATACACTGACACTAGGCGTGTGTAACGGCTGTCAGATGCTCAGCAATCTGGCTGAAATCATCCCGGGTGCAGATAACTGGCCACGCTTTCGGCGCAATATTTCCGAACAGTTTGAAGCTCGCCTGAGTATGGTCACTATTCCGGCTTCCTCATCATTAATTCTGGCTGATATGGTCGGCAGTAGTTTACCGGTAGTAGTGAGTCATGGAGAAGGACGTGCAGATTTTGCTCACCTGACCAATGACGCCATACCGGCAGATCTTTCTATTGCACTCCAGTATATCGATGGTCAGAATCAGGTAACGGATATATATCCGCTCAATCCGAATGGCTCTCCGGCCGGTATTGCCGGTGTCAGCAGTACGGACGGCCGCGTCACCATTATGATGCCGCATCCTGAACGGGTATTCCAGACAGCGCAAATGAGCTGGGCTCCGCGTGACTGGCCGGAAATGTCCGGTTGGTACCGGCTATTTGCCAATGCACGAAAAATTTTAAACTGATAATTACGAGGGAATCATCATGCCATTACTCGACAGTTTTACTGTAGACCATACCCGTATGCATGCTCCGGCGGTACGTGTGGCTAAGAATATGACCACACCCAAAGGAGATGACATTACTGTATTTGATTTACGCTTCTGCAAACCGAATCAGACTATACTGCCTGAAAAAGGTATGCATACTCTTGAGCATTTGTTTGCCGGATTCATGCGCGACCATCTTAACAGTGATCAAGTGGAAATTATTGATATCTCACCAATGGGCTGCCGCACCGGTTTTTATATGAGTCTGATCGGAACACCTGATGAAGCAACTGTGGCCAAAGCCTGGGCGGAATCTATGCAGGATGTGCTTGCGGTAACTGATCAGAGCCGCATACCTGAACTTAACCGCTATCAGTGTGGCAGCTATACCATGCATTCACTTGAAGAAGCCAAGTCCATTGCCCGAACAGTTCTTGAAAATCAAATTAGTATCAATTACAACAATGATTTAAAACTAGATGAGTCACTATTGCAACACTAGATACTAATCATTGTCATTGCTGCCTGAAATTAAACGAAGCTGTGCTGAGCTTATATTTTAGGCAGTTTTTCTTTTTTCCTGTAAATGTAGATATATACAGCATAAACTTATCCCCTGATATAAAAAAACTAATAAAACAAAAAAATTAATAATTTTTTTTACAATTTTATTCAAATTGAGACAAATCAAAGCAAACTACTTGTCAATCAAGAAAAAATCATTACTTCACTTAACCCAACCATTATCAAGAAGCGGATATAGTCAGTTTTGACAAGTCTTTTTTTTAAAGCAAAAAACCAGTATATTGTGTCTGGAATAACAGTTGACCACTACATTTTGTGTTGGCACTGTTTTTTTCTGCGTTAATTATGCTAGAAAGAATAACTCATGAATGCGGTTGCCAACCTTAAAGTAACCAAACGTAATGGTAGTTTGGAAGACATCAATCTGGATAAAATTCATCAGGTCGTTACCTGGGCTGCAGAAGGCCTGGATAATGTATCCGTATCTCAGGTCGAAATGCGCTCACACATTCAATTTTATAATGGTATTCGTACTGACGATATTCACGAAACCATTATTAAAGCAGCAGCCGACTTGATTTCCACAGAAACACCGGATTATCAGTATCTGGCAGCCCGCTTAGCTATCTTTCATCTGCGTAAAATTGCTTTCGGCCAGTTTGAGCCACCTCACCTGTATGATCATGTGAGTAAGCTGACAGAATCAGGTAAGTACGATAAACATATTTTAGAAGATTATTCTCGCGCTGAATTTGATGAACTGAATGACTGCATAGAACATAACCGTGATTTAACTTTCTCATATGCTGCAGTTAAACAGCTGGAAGGCAAATATTTGGTTCAGAACCGTGTTACCAAACAAATTTTTGAAAGTCCGCAGTTTTTATACATGCTGGTAGCAATGTGCCTGTTCGCCCGTTACCCTCAGGCTACAAGACTGACTTATGTAAAAAAATTCTATCATGCCATCAGTACTTTTAAAATTTCCCTGCCAACACCAATTATGTCAGGTGTTCGCACCCCGACCCGTCAGTTTTCTTCATGCGTACTGATTGAATGTGATGATAGTCTAGATAGCATCAATGCTACTACCAGTGCAATTGTGAAGTATGTATCTCAGCGCGCAGGCATTGGCATTAATGCCGGCCGGATCCGTGCACTGGGCAGCGAAATCCGTGGCGGAGAGGCACAACATACAGGCTGTATTCCATTTTATAAGATGTTTCAGGCAGCTGTGAAATCATGCTCACAAGGCGGTGTCCGCGGTGGTGCTGCTACCCTGTTCTATCCCTTGTGGCATTTGGAAGTAGAAAATCTGCTGGTACTGAAAAACAACCGCGGAGTTGAAGAAAACCGCGTACGGCATCTTGACTACGGTGTACAAATTAATCGCCTGCTGTATACCCGCCTGATTAAGGGTGAAAATATCAGTCTGTTTTCGCCTTCAGATGTCCCGGGGTTATATGATGCATTTTTTGCTGATCAGGACGAATTCGAACGTCTTTATGTTTTATACGAAAAAGACAACAGCATCAACCGCCGCAGTATTCCGGCAGTAGATTTATTTTCATTATTAATGCAGGAACGTGCCGGTACCGGACGTATTTACATTCAGAATGTCGACCATTGTAATACCCACAGCCCGTTTGACCCCAAACTAGCTCCGGTTCGTCAGTCAAATCTGTGTCTGGAAATTGCTTTACCTACCCGTCCGTTAAATGACATTAAAGACCCTGAGGGAGAAATAGCTCTCTGTACCCTTTCAGCATTTAATCTGGGTGCACTGGAAAATCTGGAAGAACTCGAAGAACTGGCCGAGCTGGCTACCCGTGCTCTGGATGCTTTGCTGGATTATCAGAACTACCCTATCAAAGCAGCTAAACTGGCTACCATGAACCGGCGGACATTAGGTATCGGTGTCATTAACTTTGCATACTATCTGGCTAAAAATGGCGTTAAATACAGTGATGGTTCTGCCATAAACCTTACCCACCGGACTTTTGAAGCCATTCAGTATTATCTGCTGAAAGCTTCTGTCAAACTGGCACAGGAACTGGGAGCATGCCCAAAATTCAGCGATACTACTTATGCTCAGGGTTTATTACCGATTGATACTTACAAAAAAGATCTGGATAAAATCTGTCAGGAACCTCTGCATCTGGACTGGGAATCATTGCGTGCCGATATAGTTAAACACGGCCTGCGCAATTCCACCCTGACGGCACTCATGCCATCAGAAACATCCAGCCAGATTGCCAATGCCACAAATGGTATCGAACCACCGCGCGGGCTGGTATCGGTGAAGGCGTCCAAAGATGGTATTCTTAAACAGGTAGTACCGGAATTCGAACGTCTGCACAACCAGTATGAATTGCTCTGGGATATGCCGAATAATGAAGGTTATCTGCATTTAGTCGGTATTATGCAGAAATTTATCGACCAGTCGATATCTGCCAATACCAATTACGATCCGCAGCGTTTTGAAGGACAAAAAGTCCCGATGAAGCAATTAATCAAAGATTTGCTGACCGCCTATAAATTTGGTCTGAAAACTTTGTATTACCAGAATACCCGTGATGGTGCCGATGATATGCAAACCAGTATTCAGGATGACGGTTGCGCCAGCGGTGCTTGCAAAATCTGATTAAACAAGGGTGCATCAGCACCCTTATCTCCTTTTTCTACATTAATTAAATAAAGAGTATCGCCATGGCCTGTGAACATCTGTCTATGAATTACAGTACATTCTGTCAAAAACCGAATAATGCCCTGACAGAACCGATGTTCTTCGGACAGCCGGTTAATGTAGCCCGTTATGACCAGCAGAAATTTGATATATTCGAAAAACTGATTGAAAAACAGCTTTCATTCTTCTGGCGTCCTGAAGAAGTAGATGTATCGCGTGATCGCATCGATTATGCCAATTTACCAGAGCATGAAAAGCATATTTTTATCAGTAATCTGAAATATCAGACCCTGCTTGATTCCATTCAGGGGCGCAGTCCTAATGTTGCCTTACTTCCTCTGGTATCTATTCCTGAGCTGGAAACATGGATTGAAACATGGTCTTTTTCTGAAACCATTCATTCACGCAGTTACACTCACATTATCCGCAATATCGTGAATGATCCTTCGGTTGTATTTGATGATATTGTACAAAACAAACACATTATTGCCCGTGCTGAAGAAATTGCCTGTTACTACGATGATTTAATCGAATATACCCAGTACTACAACTTACTGGGCGTAGGTGAACATGAGATTAACGGTAAAACCGTTGTAATCAATTTACATGAGCTGAAGAAAAAGCTGTATCTGTGCCTGATGTGTGTCAATGTGCTGGAAGCAATCCGCTTTTATGTTTCATTTGCATGCTCCTTTGCTTTTGCTGAGCGCGAACTGATGGAAGGCAATGCCAAAATCATCAAACTGATTGCCCGTGATGAAGCTTTACACCTCACAGGTACCCAGCAAATGCTTAATCTGATGCGTACCGGCGCAGATGATCCGGAAATGGCGGTGATAGCGGCTGAAACAGAAGAAGAATGTTTCCGGCTTTTCCGTCGTGCTGCCATACAGGAAAAAGACTGGGCAGAATATTTATTTAAAGACGGATCCATGATTGGTCTGAACAAAGATATTCTTGGTCAGTATGTCGAATATATCACCAATCTGCGTATGCAGGCTGTAGGCTTACCGCCGGCTTTTGAACACGCCAAACAAAATCCTATTCCGTGGATTAATGCATGGTTGTCTTCCGACAATGTTCAGGTAGCACCACAGGAAGTAGAAGTCAGCTCATATCTGGTTGGTCAGATTGATGCCGAACTTAATGAAGACGACTTAAGCGATTTTGAACTTTAAAATTTCTGTCTGAATCCAGTTTTCAACAAAATCTACCGGAGCAGCTTCAGCTAAAATGAGCTTAATCACCACCTGCGACAAAACATTCACTCTTCAGCAGGATGAAACCCTGCTGGAAGGTCTGGAACGTACCGGACATGAAGTTGAATATCAGTGTCGCAGCGGTTACTGTGGTTCATGCCGGCTCAAACTGCTATCCGGGCAGGTCAGTTATGCAGAACAGCCGCTGGCCTTTATCGCCCCGGGAGAGATACTTCCCTGCTGCTGTCAGGTAAAAACCGATTTGCATCTGGTCTGCCATCTTCGAACCGATACACCGGAACACAATCCAGACCTTTTTGACAACGATTTATTTGCAGATAAATAAAGTTAAACCGGTTATCTTTACCGCCGGAAAAAGGTAAAGTATCGTGACATCCATTTAACTCAGCACTAGGTAAAAACTTATGTTACTTGGCGTAAACATAGATCATGTGGCAACAGTACGTAACGCTCGCGGCAGTATCTATCCCAGCCCGCTGGAAGCAGCACTGCTTGCCGAAACACATGGTGCCGATCTGATTACCATGCATTTACGTGAAGATCGCCGCCATATTCATGATGCTGATGTATTTGCCGTAAAAAATGCCATCAGCACCCGTCTTAATCTGGAAATGGCACTTACCCCGGAAATGCTTGACAACGCTCTGGCTGTTCAGCCTGCCGACGTATGTATCGTACCGGAAAAAAGACAGGAAATTACCACAGAAGGCGGACTGGATGTTCTGTCACAACAGGATAAAGTAGCAGAATATGTCCAGAAACTGACAGCTGCGGGGATACGCGTATCACTGTTTATTGATGCTGATAGCCGGCAGATACAGGCCTGTCAGGAAGTCGGTGCACCAGTTATTGAGCTGCATACCGGTGCTTATGCTGATGCACCTGAAATGCAACAGCGCCGGCAGCAGCTGGCACGAATCGAAGAAGCAGCTCATCAGGCCAGTGAAATGGGCATAATTGTTAATGCCGGCCATGGTCTGAATATTCACAATGTCACCCCTATTGCTAAAATTCTGGCTATAAACGAACTGAATATTGGTCATGCCCTGATTGCTCAGGCTATTTTCATCGGCTTACCACAAGCCATTGAACAAATGAAGACCACTATTTTCCGTGCACGCAGCCTTCCTTATTAACCTAACCTTTTACCAGCAAAAGGAACAACATGATTTACGGCATAGGTACAGATTTAGTTAAAATTGAACGTATTGCCAAAATGTGTAAAACCTATGGTGCTAATGCCGTAGCAGCAAAAATGCTGTCACGGATTGAAGCACTAGAGTGGCCTTCAGCCAATCATCCTGTACAGTTTCTGGCCAAACGCTTTGCCGCTAAAGAAGCTTTTGCCAAAGCCGTCCATACCGGTCTGCGCAGTCCGGTGACCCTACGCAATATCGGAATCGGTCATAATGAACTCGGCCGGCCTGAATTTATTGTTGAAAAACCATTAGCACAATGGCTCAGACAAAAAAACATTGGCCGTATCCATCTGAGTCTCACAGATGAAGACGACTACATAGTGGCTTTTGCTGTAGCAGAGTATGCTAAATGACGCAGGATAATCTCATCGAAGTAGTTGCCGGTGTCCTTTATAACCAGCGCGGTGAATTTCTGCTTAGTTCACGACCGGCAGGTAAAGCATATGCCGGGTACTGGGAATTTGCCGGCGGTAAAGTAGAATCAGGGGAAAGCCCGCTGGCGGCATTGCAGCGGGAATTTGCCGAAGAACTGGGCATAACCGTTAATTCAGCTACACCATGGATAAGCAAAACTCATCGTTATGAACATGCCCACGTACATTTGCAATTTTATCGCATTGCTGCCGATCAGTGGCAGGGACAACTAACTGCACGAGAACAGCAAAGCTGGAGCTGGCAGCAGCCCGGTTGTCTTACTGTTACCCCCATATTACCTGCTAATGCACCTATTCTGGCCGCATTAGCCATCCCCGCTCATATGAGCGGAAATTTAAATACAGGTTTTCATACCGCGGCAAAGCAGGAACCTGCCTTAAAAATATACCCTTACCACTCAGGAATAGCAGCAGAATCAATTATTTACACACCAGCAGATCAGCTACAGCAACTGGCGAATCTGCATCCTGTCAGCGCCATCTGGGCTATATGTCATAACAGTGAAGAGTGGCTACAGGCACAAGCAGCTGCGGCGATAATCTGGCCGGTTGGCCAGCATGAAGATATTCAGCTGCTGCTTCATCTGCTGCATAATCAGCCTTCCTCTGTACCCGTTATGGTTTTACAGCAAATAAACGCTCAGCTCATTGCACAGCCAGACTGGATGACATTGGGTGTTCATGGCATCATACTGGAACAACAATAATAAGTATTACAGCCTCTGTGTATTCACGACCACCTGTACTGCAATTACCGGATAATTTTTCTTAATTTATATTGGTCTGTCAATCTCATGAATCAGCCCGCAAAAAAATCAACTGCTGTTATCATCGGACTACTTATTTTTATCATAGCTGTTCCGCTTATTATTGGCATAGTTTTCTGGCATAACACCCGTACCGATGCTTTGAGCACACTCAGTAACTGTAATGTCCGCACCGGCTGCATATTACCCGGAGGAGCTGTCATTCAATTTACGCCTCCGGCAGATATCACTAAACCTTTTGATATCAGCATGCGTAAAGTACCTGCTTCTGTAAAACGAATCAGCATACATTTCACCATGCGTAATATGAGTCTGGGTTTTAATCGTACCGACTTCAAACCGCAGGGACAGGGGGTATGGACAGCTTACCGTGCCGTATTGCCCGTATGTGTTGACGAACGTAATGACTTTCTTGGTGATTTAACTGTTGACGGCAAGCATTACAATATTGTGTTCACTGCACCGTAAACAGCACAGCATATAAGCATTGCATCTCAGACGGTTTCACCCGTACAATCACAGACATTGATTACCTTGCCATTAAAAGGATTCAGGTCATGATCAGCAAAAAATTTTTTGAAGACATCAGCGATAAACTCGGCGATACCATCAGTAACAGTCCCATTAAAGATATGGAAAAAAATGTTAAATCTATGCTTGGCAGTGCTTTTAACCGGATGGATTTGATTACACGTGAAGAATTCGATATTCAGCAACAGGTCTTACTAAAAACCCGGGAAAAACTGGCTGAGCTGGAAAGCAGAGTGATCGCGCTGGAAGCGTTGTTAGCACAAAATAATAACAACCATGAAACCACCGATCCGGCTGCTCCGACAGATAATCATACTGATTTGTCTGACTAAGGAATTACGCCATGTCATGGGCAGTTGTTTATAGTCGTGCTCTGGCTGGCATGGCAGCACCACTCGTAGAGGTAGAAGCTCATCTGGCCAACGGCTTACCTGCATTCAGCATTGTTGGTCTGCCGGATACAGAAGTTAAAGAAAGCAGAGATCGGGTAAGAGCGGCTATTATTCAGTCCGGTTTTGACTTTCCGGCTAAAAAAATTACCGTTAATCTGGCACCTGCTGATTTACCCAAAGAATCAGGCCGGTTTGATTTACCGATAGCTATCGGCATACTGGCAGCATCCGGTCAGATTGATGGTACTAATCTGCATCAGTATGAACTAGCCGGAGAACTTGGCCTGTCCGGTCAGATCAGGCCTATCCGCGGAGCTATCGCCATGGCAGAAGCAGCCAGACAGCACCAGCGTTCATTTATTTTGCCCTCAGATAATGCTTTTCAAACTGCCCTGTTACCCGATGCGCATGTTTATGGCGCCGATACATTATTGGCTGTAGCAGCTCATCTTAATCAGGACCAACCACTTTCCCCTGTTGATGTACAACATATACAACAACAGCCTGATGAAACAAACTATCCTGATATGGCTGATGTACGCGGGCAACAAACAGCCAGACTGGCACTGGAGATCGCCGCAGCCGGCGGTCACAGTATCCTCATGTCCGGACCGCCTGGAACCGGTAAATCTATGCTGGCACAGCGTCTACCCGGTATCTTACCGCCACTTACAGCCAAAGAACTCGTCAGTGTCTGGTCATTACAGTCACTGTTGCCTCACGGACAGCAAAAATACCGCCTGAACCGGCCATTTCGCTCGCCCCATCATAGTACTTCGGCTGTTGCACTGGTAGGTGGCGGCTCTGATCCCCGACCCGGTGAAATTTCACTGGCACATCATGGTATTTTATTTTTGGACGAACTGCCGGAATTCGACCGGAAAGTTCTTGAAGTTCTGCGAGAACCACTGGAAAGCGGAGAAATTCATATCTCACGCGCAGCACGTCAGGCTACTTATCCGGCTGAATTCCAGCTGATAGCAGCAATGAATCCCTGCCCTTGTGGTTATCTCGGACATCCAGTTAAACCATGTCGCTGTACGCCCGAAGCCATAACCCGTTACCGTGATAAAATTTCCGGTCCGCTGCTTGACCGTATAGATTTGATAATTGAAGTGCCCAGTTTACCAGCCAGTGATCTGTTACAGCAGGCAAACGGCGAAAACAGCAGCAGTATTCGTGAGCGTGTCAGAACAGCACGCTCGCGCCAGTATCAGCGTCAGGGTAAAATCAATGCTCAACTGAGCAACCGTGAACTGGATGATATAGCCCGAATCACCCCTGAAGCCAAACAAACCCTGGCCAGTGTGATGGAAAAATTGTCGCTGTCAGCACGCAGTTTTCATCGTATTTTACGTATTGCACGTACCTTAGCAGATATGAATGATATACATGATGTTGAAACCAGTCACATTTTACGCGCCATAAGCTTCCGCCGTGCTTTATAATATCAGCAGAATTGAAATTGATAATGTTATCTATACAGATAACTTCCGGTTCTGAACAGAATTTGCCGTATATAATGCCAAACATAAAGGCTTTTAACATGCATATGTACACACCACTTCGTCAGGCAGGTAAGGGGCTTGTCAGCTTTATAATAGGTTTGCTTCTGGCAACCTTAATCATTGCCTGTATCCTGTTCTTCCTGAATAAAAGCAAATCAGATTTTAAAATTCCTGATAATCCCGCTGCTTCTGTTCCGCCACAACCCGAAATACTTACTCCGGCCAATAGTACAACAGCATCTTCTCAAATCTTTACTCCTGATACTCCTGCGTCTTCAGGAACCACCGTTGAAACCCCGGAGACTATACCAGCTTCACAACCGGTCAATATGGGAGGGATTGAAAATGACATTACTATTGAACACACACTGACAACACAACCACCCATACCACATAAAACACCAGAAAAAACACCCAGAAAAGCACCCCCAGTCAGTCATACAGATATAACTCCGGAACAAATTCTGAATAACGGTAGTATTGAAAAAGCTCAGCGTGCAGCAGCAAAGCAGCATAGTGAAGACAAAGTTTTTTTACAAATCGGTTCATATAACAACCGTACTGATGCCGATGCCCAGCGTGCAAAACTAGTGATGCTGGGAATTAACAGCAGCGTGCATAGTGCTAAAGTGAACGGTACAATCAAATATCGTGTTCAGACTGATAATCTGAGTCAGAATCAGGTAAAACAGATTAAACAAACTTTACAGCAGCACAATATCGACAGCCTGACCAGAACAGCATCCTGAGTCAGCCAGTTTCATAACAGGAAATTAACATGCTAAAAAAAATCATTACTACCATGGTGACAGCAATGGCTTTTGTCACTGGTATAGCACAGGCAGCAATAGTAAAAATAGATTATGATGTACTGGATAAACCCATTCCGCAACTGCATAAAGACAAAGTAGAAGTTCTGGAATTTTTTTCCTACAGCTGTGTCCACTGCTCACATCTTGAGCCATTTATGCTTAAAGAAATGCAGTCTTTTGCGCCTGATACCTATCTGCGTCCCGTTCATGTTGTCTGGGATGATGACGTTTATTTCAATCTTGCCCGTGTTGCTGCAGCAGTAAACAGTACCGGCATGAAATTACAGGCAGACCCATTAATCTTTGATGCTATTTTTAATAAACACATCGAATTATGGCAACCTAACGTATTCAATAAATGGGCAGTAGAACAGACTGCTTTTGACGGGCAAAAACTGGTAAAAGCCTATAACAGTCTGGAAAATTCAGCTACGGCCACCAGCATGCGTAAAATGGGCGAAAAATACAATATTACGTCAACACCCACTGTTATTGTAGGCGGCAAATACGTACTTAAATTTCCGAAAGGATTTGCAGCAGGAATGAAAACAATGAATGAACTAATTGAAAAAGTACGCAATGAAAATAGCGCACATGCTGCAAGCACACGTAAACTACCCAAAAGCATAGGTGCCTCACTGGCAGCCTCTGCCAATCGATAGACTCTGGTCTTCGATCAAAACAATAGTGTGTTTAACCTTAAACACACTATTGTTTTGTATAAATTTCATGGCTTAAATACACAAATACAGTAAATAAAATGGATATTGTCTTGTTTTTAAAAGCCCTGATTCTGGGCATTGTAGAAGGTTTGACCGAATTTCTGCCTGTTTCCAGTACCGGACATCTGATAGTAGTCGGTAATCTGCTGAAATTTGAGACTACAGGTGAAGTATTCGACATTACGATTCAGCTTGGTGCAATTCTTGCCATTGTTTTTGAATATAAACACCGATTTGCTCATATCATTACCCATATTGGTAAAGAACCGGCTACCAACCGCTTTATTCTCAATCTGGCTATAGCCTTTATTCCCGCTGCCATCATGGGCTTACTGTTCAGTGAACAAATCAAGCATTATCTGTTTAATCCAATTACTGTTGCTACGGCACTTGTAATAGGCGGTTTACTGATTCTCTGGATTGAAAAACGTCAGAGCCGTACCGAACCAAAAGTTAAAACTGTTGAGGACATGCGGCCTCGCGATGCACTTATCGTCGGACTGGCGCAAATTCTGGCATTAATTCCCGGTACATCTCGTTCTGGAAGTACAATTATGGGCGGCATGCTTTGGGGAATTGAGCGCAAAACAGCAACAGAGTTTTCTTTTTTTCTGGCCGTACCAGTAATGATTGCTGCCACCGGTTACGACATGCTTAAACATCTGCATGAATTTACCCGGGATGATCTATTGCTGATTGCAATTGGTTTTGTTGCCGCATTTCTTTCTGCTCTGGTTGCAGTGAAAGCTTTATTGCGTTTTGTTGCCCATAAAAATTATATTCCTTTCGCGTGGTACCGAATTGTATTTGGCGGTATCATTTTACTTACCTGGGCTACAGGCTGGGTAAAATGGTAATCAGAATCTAATTGTCTCTGGTATAAAAACGTTAAATTGTGATAAAGTGATATTTTAAAAGACCTCAGGCACAACATTCAGCTGCCTTTCCACGTCCACGTCACACTGTTCCGTCAGGGTCAGTGTGGCTTGTATTTTGTGAGGAATCCCAATGCAGTCTTGGCAATTGCCCGAATATATTGCCGACATTCTACCTTCAGCGGCGCGCCAGCTTGAAAGCGCCAAAGAACAGCTGTTAGCACTTTATCGCGTCCATGGCTACGAACTTGTCAGCCCCCCTTTACTTGAATACAGCCAGTCCTTACTTACCCGTATTGATGAAGGGCTGTCACTAAAAACCATCCGTGTTGTCGATCAGCTTAGTGGCCGGCAGCTTGGTCTGCGCGCAGATATCACACCCCAGGTTGCCCGTATAGATGCTCATCTGCTGTCAGCCAATAGCGGGATTAACCGATTGTGTTACGCCGGTCCGGTTTTACATGCACGACCTGACGGCTTTTTAAGTACCCGGGAGCCTTTACAGATCGGCGCTGAATTATATGGATATGCGGGTATCGAAGCCGATATCGAACTTATTGATTTAATGCTCAAAAGCCTGGCCATTGTCAAAGTACCCAAACCAACACTTTCACTTGGACATATCGGTATTTTTCATACACTGGCTAATGCTGCCAGCCTGACTACACAACAAGCGGCAACTTTATTACAGCTGATGCAGGCTAAAGATGCAGCCGCAGTTCAGCAGTGTGTACAACAATGGCAGCTTTCTGAGCAGTGGATTAAAGCTTTCGTCGCTTTACCTGCATTATATGGAACCCAGACAGTATTGCAGACTGCCGCAGACTGTCTGCCAGACCTGCCGGAAATAAGTGAAGCATTACAGCAGCTCCGGCAAATCTGCACAGCATTTGCAAACCATAATATATTTATTGATTTAAGTGAATTGCGGGTAGACAACTACCATACCGGATTGCTGTTTGCCGCCTATAGCGAAGACTGGCCGGACGCACTGGCACGAGGCGGACGTTATAATGGTTTGGGTAAATATTTTGGCCGTAACCGCCCTGCTTCTGGCTTTAGTTTTGATTTACGTGATTTAATCGGGCATCTGCCTCCGGTAGAAAAACTGCGCGGCATAAAAGTCAGCGTACAAGATGCCTCTGCTGCAAAAACCGAAATAGAGCAACTGCGTTCAGCCGGTGAGTGTGTCATTATTGATTACACTCCCGAATGTAACGATATCAGAGGATGCGACCGCCAGCTGGTATGGCAAAACCAGCAATGGCAGCTGATTCCTTTGTAGCAATAATTAACCCTTAGTATGAGCAGGTAAAACCATATGGCAAAAAACGTCGTTGTTGTCGGCACCCAGTGGGGTGATGAAGGCAAAGGTAAAATTGTAGACTGGCTGACTGAACGTGCCTCCGGCGTGGTACGTTATCAGGGCGGACATAATGCAGGGCATACTCTGGTGGTCAATGGCAAAAAAACTGTTTTGCGCCTGATTCCCAGTGGTATTTTACATACAGGTAAACGTTGTTTTATCGGTTCTGGTGTTGTCGTATCACCAGAAGCCCTGCTTAGCGAAATGGCTGAATTACAGCAGGCGGGTATTGATGTAACCAAACAATTAACCATTGCACCGACCTGTCCCTTAATTCTTCCCTATCATATCGCTCTTGATCATGCTCGTGAAGCAGCCAAGGGGGATAAGAAAATCGGCACGACCGGTCGTGGTATCGGACCTGCATATGAAGACAAGATTGCCCGGCGTGCAGTTCGTATTATGGATTTATTCCAGCCTGATGTTTTACAGCAGAAAATTAAAGATGCAGTAGCCATTTATAACTGCCAGCTTACCGGCCTGTATGGTCAGGAAGCACTTGATGCTGAAAAAATTTACCAGCAGACTCTGGAACTGGCCGATCAGATAAAACCAATGGTCGGAGATGTTTCCCGTGAACTGAACGACATGAATGCCCGTGGTGAATCCTTGCTGTTTGAAGGTGCTCAGGGTACTTTCCTTGATATTGATTACGGTACCTATCCTTTCGTTACCTCCTCTAACTGTATTGCCGGAGCGGCAGCTGTTGGTTCTGGTGTAGGACCGACTAAACTTGATTACGTACTGGGTATTGTCAAAGCATACACAACACGAGTTGGTTCCGGACCATTCCCGACCGAACTTTTCGATAGCGTGGGTGAAGGTCTGGCAGAACGCGGCAATGAATTTGGTGCAGTAACCGGACGTCCGCGCCGCTGCGGCTGGTTTGATGCTGCTCTGATGAAACGGTCTATTCAGGTAAATGGTATTTCCGGTTTATGTTTAACTAAACTAGACGTTATGGACGGCATGGATAGCATTAATATTTGTGTCGGTTATGATTATAACGGGCAAAAAATAGATATTTTGCCTTGTGGTTCCGACGCCGTTTCTGCCTGTACGCCTATTTATGAAACAATGCCGGGCTGGCAGGAAAGCACTTTTGGTCTGAAATCATACGACGCACTACCAGACAATGCTAAAGCCTATCTGAAACGTATTGAAGAAATTTGCGGTGCTCCGATTGCCATGATTTCTACCGGTCCTGATCGGGAAGAAACTATTCTGCTCCGTCATCCATATGAATAACTGAAATTAAAAATAAACCCATCAGCTGATGGGTTTATTTTTAAAACAAATCAATCAATTCAGCACATATTACCTTTAAACTGATTAATTAGTCGCTTAGATAAATGCTTATCACTCAAAAAACAGCCGGCTTTATCAGTTAAAAAGGTTATGCCACCACATGGCGATACCATCCAGCCAGCGACCAAACCCGCTTGCTTCGCCCACATTCTCCAGTGCCACAACATTCTGTCGGGCAATTTCCTGTTTACCTGACAGCAATTTTAAAGTTCCGATATTCTGACCTTTGTACACCGGTGCTACCACTGGTTGAACAGCTTCCAGCTCTACAGATAATTGTTTAGCACTACCAGAAGGCAAAGTGACATAAGCATCACCTAAAAAACCTGCTGCTACTTTCCTGTGTGCACCTTTATAAACAGTAATATCACTTACTTTATGTCCGGCCGGATATAATCTGACCGTAGTAAAATTAGTCAGAGCCCAGCTTAATAATTTACTTCCCTCTGCTGCTCTGGCCTCACTACTGTCAGCTCCTACCAGTACAGCTACAATTTTGCGTTCATTGCGTTTACTGCTTACAACCAGATTGTAACCACCATGTATAGTATAGCCGACTGCCAGACCATCTACCTGATCATCTCTGAATAGGAGCAAATTACGGTTTAACTGAGTAACACCATTATAAGCAAAAGATTTTTTAGCAAACCAGCTCTGATATTGCGGAAAATCGCGCACCAAAGCCTGAGCCAGCAGCAGCAGATCCCCCACACTGCTATATTGTCCCTCTGCCGGTAATCCGGTGCAATTGACAAAATTGGTATTTGTCAGTCCCATTTTTTGCGCCTCAGCATTCATCTTGCGCACAAATGCTTTTTCGTTTCCGCTCACAGCCTCAGCCAGCGTAATTGCTGCATCGTTAGCTGAGATAACCAGCATACCCTGCACAACGGTTTCCACATTTACCGGAACACCCTGCTGTAAAAACATCCGGCTACCGTCTGCCTGCCAGCCGGTAGCGGAAACTTTTAGCTGTTGCTGCGCTTTCAGTTTACCCGTATGCAAAGCATTAAATACCAGATAAGCTGTCATTAGCTTTGTCAGAGCAGCAGGTTCAATCCGGGCATCAATATCACGGCTGGCCAGAACTGTACCACTTTGCTGATCTGCCACTGCATATGCAGCAGCATTAATTTCAGGCATAGTTACAGCATGTGTCGGTAGCAAAACACTCATCAGCACAGTTGTAATGAGCCAGCGAAAAAAATTTCTCATCATTTCTATTATCAAATTTAAATCTGAATTAACCACGATTAACTACTTCCATAACCGCTTATTATAAACAGTAGTCTGCACAAGAGAAGCAATATTGGCAAATTTACTTGCATAAAAAAAACAGCCGCGTTATCGTTAATTTTTGATTAATTCAGTTAAGCAGATAATCTGCAAAATAAAATCAGTTTTTCATTCTACATTATGAACAATCACACAAACTACCTTACCCGCATTCTTACTGCCGCAGTATATGATGTGGCCATTGAAACACCCTTGGATTATGCTGCTAATCTGTCAGATCGACTCAACAATCACATCTGGCTGAAACGGGAGGATTTACAACCAGTATTCTCTTTCAAAATCCGCGGGGCCTATAACAAAATGGCCAAGCTGGATAAAAATGCCCTGGAAAAAGGTGTCATCACGGCCTCAGCCGGCAACCATGCTCAGGGCGTAGCGCTTTCAGCACAAAAACTGGGTTGTGAAGCAACTATCGTTATGCCACAGACCACACCACAAATTAAAATCGATGCTGTAAAAAAACGCGGTGGCAAAGTAGTACTGGCTGGTGAGTCCTATAATGATGCCTACAACCATGCCATGCAACTGGTTGCCCAAAGTGGCCTCACATATATTCCACCGTTTGATGATCCGGATGTCATTGCCGGACAGGGTACCATCGGTATGGAAATATTACGCCAGCATCCGAAACCTATTGATGCTGTATTTGTTGCTATTGGCGGTGGCGGGCTGGCTGCAGGAGTGGCAGCGTACATTAAAAATGTACGTCCGGAGGTCAAAGTAATCGGCGTAGAAACTGAAGATGCCTGTGCTATGAAGCAATCTATTGCTGCCGGCAAACGCATAGAACTTAAAGAAGTAGGTCTGTTTGCGGATGGTACTGCAGTTAAACTGGTAGGTGAAGAAACATTCACACTATGCAAAGACTTACTGGATGATATTATTATTGTAGATACCGATAGTATTTGTGCTGCAATTAAAGACATTTTCGATGATACCCGCAGTATTACGGAAACCTCAGGTGCACTGGCTCTTGCCGGATTAAAAACCTATATCGCCCGGAATCAATGTCAGCATCAAAATCTAATCGCAGTAACCAGCGGTGCAAATATGAATTTCCATCAACTGCGCCACGTCTCTGAACGCTGTGAACTGACAGAGGGACATGAAGGAATTTTTGCGGTAACCATCCCGGAAAAACCCGGTAGCTTTCGTTTTTTCATTGATCTAATCGGTAACAGAAATATTACCGAATTCAATTATCGTTATGGTGATGACCAGAAAGCCCATATATTTGTTGGTATTCAAAGCAATGATACTGCTGATTTACAGACTATCGTACAGGAACTGAACAACAATGGTTTGCCGGCTCTGGATCTCACCCATAACGAAATGGCCAAACTGCATATCCGATATATGGTGGGTGGTCGTACCAGCAAAGTGGCTAATGAACGTCTGATTAGTTTTGAATTTCCTGAGCGACCGGGTGCCTTGAGACGTTTTCTGATACATATGCAATCCGACTGGAACATTACTTTGTTCCATTATCGCAATCACGGAGCCGATTTCGGTCGCGTACTGGTTGGTTTGAATATTCCCCCGGCTGATGCAGAAAAGTTCTATGCATTTCTGGATAATGTGGGTTATATCTATCAGGAACAAACTCACAATGCCGCTTATCAGCTATTTCTGAGCGAATCCGCCACTGCCTGATAATTAATCAGAAATACAACCACAAAACAACAGACAGAGTAATTGCTGAAATTACTCTGTCTGATTTTTTAAATGAATCTGTAACTGGCTTAATCTTTCCTAGTGATATTTTTATTCTCCATTCTGCCATTAAGCCGATTTTATCTGTAAATTATACTGTTTACTTTACATTACGGCGTTCATAAACAGCCTGAGCCAGAGTACCCGCATCTATGTATTCCAGTTCTGCTCCGAGTGGCATACCTCGCGCCAGACGCGTAACTTTTGCCGGAAACTCAGCCAGTAATTGTGCCAGCACATACGCAGTAGCATCTCCTTCAGCAGTAAAATTGGTAGCAATAATAATCTCATCTACTTCATGATGCTGTAATCGCGTTACCAGTTTACCCAAAGCAATGGCCTGCAAATCTGCTCCCTGAGCCGGACTAACCTGTCCCATCAATACAAAATACATACCATCATGGCAATGTGCTGATTCCATACTGGCTACATCCACCGGCATTTGTACTATCATTAATCGCCTGGTGTCACGCTGCTCATCAGAACAAATTGCACACAATTCACCTTCACAGAAAGTATTACATAAACGACAATGCTGTACCTGTAATAAAGCAGCTTGAATTGCTTCCACCAGCTCTTCTGCGCCCTGACGCTGGTGCTGTAATAATTCATATGCCATGCGCTGCGCTGTTTTAGGGCCAACATTAGGCAATACTTTTAATGCATTGGTTAAGCGGCTAAATGCGTCCACTTGTTTTGTACTCATTCTTTACCTGTAACAAACTCTTAAGTCATACATAAAACCAGCCCGTTTTCACTGATTGACTGCCCGGATCTATATCCATAAAAACTATAGACTATTTTATATATAGTTCTCATGAATTTAAACTTTTATCAGACCGGAAGAAACAGGACTGGCTTCATCAACTCAGAGAAACATCTTTACCTTATCCAACCTGAGATTTGTATACCATGTAAGATTACAATCAGACTAACCCGGATCACTTACTATCCTGCCTTCTGAACTTAAATATAACATTTTACCTGCTTAGTTTCGTAACTAAGCAGAAAACAATGGTTTTAATGATAACAACTTAAACTAAAAACAATAAAAAAGGGTAACGGTTACGTTACCCTTTTTTATTGGAGTAATTATTTAAATAAATCTCCCATACCTGCCGGTAAATTCATACCCTGAGTAAACTGACTCATACGTTCTGAAGAAGTTGATTCAGCTTTACGTACGGCATCATTAACCGCAGCTGCAATCAAATCTTCCAGCATCTCTTTGTCATCAGCAGCATCTGCAAGCAAACTGTCATCAATATGGATACGTTTTACTCCATAGTGACAATTCATGGTTACCTTAACCATACCAGCCCCAGATTCACCTTCCACCTCTACATTAGCCAGATCAGCCTGCGCCTTTTTCATACGTTCCTGCATCTGTTGCGCCTGCTTCATCAAACCACCCAAACCTGCTTTTCCAAACATAATATCTTCCTTACACGTCAATTAAATAGAGAGAAAAATTAAACAAATAATGGCAATTATTCTTTATCCAGATGTAAACTTTCCGGTATCCATTCTGCATTAAAAATTTCCATCAGCATCTTTACAGCGGGCTGCGCTTCTAACACTGTCTTTGCCTGCTGTTGTTGTTCTGCATGTAATCGCTGCTGACGCATTTGCGGTGTTTCCGGCATACTCTGCTCCTGCCAGCTACAGGTATGCAGATGTATCGGCCGTTGATAAACTTCTGACAACGATTCAGCTAGCCGGTTTAATAACTCACGATTGGCTGTCGGCTCACCCTGCTCAGCCAGAGCAATAGTTAAATCACCATTATTTTCATCATAAGCAACAATCGCCGTATGCTGACTGAACAACTGTACTGCACCGAGACGATGTGCCAGCAAAGTTAAAATTTCCGGCCAGTTCTCTGCTGTCAATGGCGGAAAAGCCTTTTTTACCAGAGATAAATTCTGAGCATCTCTGGGGTTTTCTGCGGATATATCCGTATCTTCATCATACTTTTCTGCCGCGTTTGCATTGTCTGATTCTACAGCCTCAAACACACTCACAGCCTCGTAGGATAAGTCATCAACACCTGTTTCCCAGGGTGGCGGAGGCTCATCGCTAATCGTTACAGACTGAGATTCCTGCAAAGCAGGTGATGAATCATTTAATATCTTGCTATCAGCAGCTGTTATCGACGACGATTTTTTTTCGATTATTTCAGTTTCTAATGTTACCGGTACTTCAGTAGTTGCATCAGATGCTGTCTCTGACAGTGCTTCAGATACTGAAGCTGGACTATTTTTTTCAGAAACAGTTGGTATATTATCAATCTGCTTATTGTTTACTGGCACATCATGCAACTGTGTACCATCGATTTGCCCATGCAAACGTTGTGTATTCAGTGCAGCCAGAGGTGCAAATGCAAGCATCCGCAATAAGGTCATGACAAACCCGGCTTTCTCATCCGGAGCAAGCGGCAAATCTGCCTTACCTCGTAATACACACTGATAATATAATTGAATCTGCTCTCCTGAAAACAAACCCGCAAAACGGGTTAAAGCCGTATATTCAGGATCATCAGCGCCGACTGCCGGAACAGATTGCAGTATTGTTAATCGCTGTAATAACAGAGCCAGCTCAGTTAACGCACTATCAAATCCTACCGCGCAACTGGCCATTTCCTCCGCTTTAGCCAGTAATGCCTGACCATCCCGTACAGCCAAGGCTTCCAAAAGCGCATACAAATAACTTTTATCAACCGCACCAATCATATTCCGCACATCAGATTCAGTTACCTTTCCTGAACCAATGGCAATAGCCTGATCAAGCAAACTGAGTGCATCACGCATTGAGCCGGCAGCAGCCCGGCCTAACAGCCATAATGCCGGATCTTCATAAGCAATTTGTTCCTGCTGTAATACATAAACCAGATGATCATGTACCTGAGTACTATTCAGATTGCGCAAGACAAATTGCAGACACCGGCTTAAAACCGTAATCGGTACTTTCTGCGGATCTGTTGTCGCCAGAATAAATTTCACATGTTCAGGCGGCTCTTCTAAAGTTTTGAGCATGGCATTAAAAGCACTTTTCGACAACATGTGCACTTCGTCGATGATATAGACTTTATACTGCCCCATCGTTGGCGCATATTGTGCGTTTTCGAGTACTTCGCGGATATTATCAATTCCTGTATTGGAAGCAGCATCAATTTCCAGCACATCAACAAAACGGCCGGCATCAATCTGGCGACAAGAATCACATTGGTTACATGGCTCACCATGTTCAGTATGCTGGCAATTCAGGCTTTTGGCCAGAATACGGGCAATGGTGGTTTTACCTACACCCCGAGTCCCTGTAAGCATATAAGCATGATGCAAACGTCCTTTATCAAGCGCATTTAACAATGCCCTGACTACATGCTCCTGTCCTACTAAATCGGCGAACTTTTTTGGTCGCCATTTTCGTGCCAATACTTGATAAGTCATAACCATCCGCAACTGCCAGCCACAGCAAAACTTAAAGGCAAAATAAATCTTGTTCAGTGCAATCTAAACAAGCACTTTATTGTAACCAAAAACCAGCATAAAAGGTTATACCAAAGCCACAAACCAGGTGAAACAATCAGATGAAACAACCTCAACTTGCTTTAACATCTGTTGTTATTACTTTAAATAGTTAAGATTGCAGAATATATATTTAATATGCTTAAATCATCAATAATAAATTAAAGTACAAATATTTTACACAAATCGCTCTTAGTAAATATAACTACGCGAAAATAAAAACAAATAAAAATTCATTTGCTACATGAAAAATTATCTGAATACATGTAAACACGCACTTAGTCTGTATGCTTAATTATAAATCAATCTTAATTTATGAAATATATAACATTACTTGAGCAGCTGCGTTTAACAATCACATTATTCCAATATTAAATATTTTTACCCTTAATCTAAGCATTTGGATGAGTAAAAAATTACCAGAGATTTATTTATCCTTGTCAAAAGAGTTCATATTTACAAATTAACCTACCAATAATTTGATATAAATACACAATATATCAATATTATTTGTTTTAAATAAAATAATTAATTTATATTAATAACAGGGTCAATATAATTTTAAAAAGATATTTTTAGTGAGCCTGTACATGGATCATCCTTATTATCACACTGATAGTTATGTTTTTGTATGGATATTTATACTGCCTTTTTTCTACATCGTTTTTCTTCCTACCCTGATAATTGTTTATGGAAAAATTTATAAATTTATCAAAATAGGCTTTGCCATTATTATTGCCGGATGGTTAGTTTTCAGCCTGATATTTGCTGACATCTATATTTTTTTATTTTCAATAACAGGAGCACTTTTTCCAGTTATTCTTCGCTACTGTCAGTCCTTCACCGCTCATTTTCAAGGCATTAAGCAAAAATTTTATTCTGTTATTGTTTATATTGTTTTGCCATTCTTATGTACCTTTTTCTGGCCAGCCTATCTTGTCGCTCCGCCGTTAATAGAATACTGGCAAAACCGTCCAGACAGTGAATGCAAACAAAATGGCCGATTAGTGGCTTTATCAGAAGATATTAACTTACGTATTTACCCGATCTCCAAATATCCATCATTTTGGATTAGAAGCCTTGCTCCTAAGTTAGAAGATTATATTTTTAATACCGCTCAAAAGAATTTTTGCAGGCAGTTTTCAGCTTCACAACCAACTTTAATCGACTCCATTGGTAAAATAAATATTGATTTAAATACTTTATGCCAACATCCGGTTTCAAAAAAAATGGCCGGCTATTGCGAAAATCTGGCAACCAGACAAATAAAATTTGAATGGCTTGAATTCGAACTGATAAAAAAAGATAAGAATACTAAAAGTCCCTGGCAACAATTTCAACATGATTTGGATAACAAATATATTTATACTAAAGAAGAAAAAATAAATTATGAAATAGTGAATCATCACACTGAATTGATTGAAAATTTAAAATTTGATAATCAAGTACAAATGTTTAAGTTTTTTGATCACTACTATAATGTCATAACCGTTCCCAATCCCGGTTGGTTACCATCTGTAACGGAACCTCTTGTTATTAATTGCCCGACTGATTATGATTTAAAATGCTATATAACTCATGATTTTACTAATAATTGGGAAGTTTCCTACTTATACTCTTTTACAATTAATTATAAGAATAATCCTGATAATGATGATCAAAATTCTATCAATCAAAAATTAGATGCAGCTAAACTGGCTTATCAGATTATAGAAAGTGTTATCGAGGAAATGCAGGTAAATCACTAGATTACTCATTATCTAATAAACACGAATAGCCATACTTAGATAAATTTTAAATCGGAGTTATCTGCAATGAAAGATAAAAACTTATTTGAACACATAAATTAATATTAATATCTTCTATTATAATTAATTTAATAATAATTAATCAGACATTCATCTTCATTTCAATGATAAATCTGACTATGGTTTAATTGAATATCCTGCAATATTAATACAGGTAAGAATTACACCAGATTAGTTTCATCTTTATCTAAATTTTTTAATAATTATTTTAATCAATTACTACTTACCATAGCAAAATAAAAGCCATCTGTATAACAAGATGGCTGATGATTGCAAATGAACATTCATTTATAAATTCGCATTGGCATCTGCCAGATTATTCGCAATCTGACGAACGGCTGCCACATAATGCCGGCTGTGGTTATATTGCCAGATAGTGTAGAAATTATTCAGACCAAACCAGTAATCATATTCGCCGGGAGATCTTTCCAGACGATATAAAATACCCTTTTCCTGATCTTTAATCTGCGCGGGAATGACTACGCCTAACTGACGCAACTGACCTGCGGTGTATTTAAGCGAAGTAGGTTCATCAATGATTTGCTGTAATCGCGGTGTTGGCTGCATATTTACCGGAACGGCAATCGGCGCTCCGGACTGCCAGCCATGCTGTTTCATATAATTGGCCACTGAGGCCAGTGTATCACCGGAATTACGCCAGATATCCCGATGTCCGTCACCATCCCAGTCAACGGCAAACTGGCGAAAACTGGATGGCATGAACTGTGGCATACCCATTGCCCCGGCAAAGCTGCCCTTAAAGCTTAATGGATCCTGCTTTTCTTCATAAGCCAGTTGCAAAAATTCAGATAGCTCACGCTGAAAATATTCAGCCCGCCGTGGATAGTGATAGCCCAATGTTGTCAGTGCATCAGCAACCCGATATGAGCCCATAGTATTGCCGTAATTGGTTTCAATCCCAACAATCGCCACCAGCAATTGCGGCGCTACTCCATAACGTTTTGATACTGCCTGAATTATTCCGGTGTTATTTTTCCAGAAGATATTTCCGGTATTAATACGAACATTATTGGCATTATTCTGTACAAATGTATACCACGGTAAGGATGTTCCCGGTTTATCCATACCACGAACAATACTTGGCCGGTAGCTTACCTGCCGGAAAAAATTTTCCAATTGAGCCCTGCTATATTGTCCCCGCTTAACTTCAAAATCAATAAAACGATTTACATCATTACGTTTCAGTAAATCTATTCCACTGTCCGTCAAAGCAAACACTTTATTATCAGCTGGTGACGATACACTGGTTGTAGCAGTAGGCTGAAGTGGTTTTTCCTGAATTGGATGGGTACTTTGACAAGCAGACAGAAACAAAGCTGCACTTATCATCCTGACTAATTTCATTATTATGGTTCCTAGCATATGCTTCATGCACAGTTTAAACTAATTTTACCATCAATAACAAAAAAGCTGTCCGGATTAATCCGAACAGCTTACGCTTTCCTGATGTGTGTCAGTTATATTTATTCTGCAGCAGCCACAACAGTTACTGTGATAGCAGCAACAGCATCACTGTGCAGAGCTACTTCGATTTCATATTCACCAATGGCTTTCAAAGGACCATTAGGCAAACGCACATTAGCTTTAACTACTTCAACACCAATAGCAGCTTTAATAGCTTCTGCAATATCATGAGTAGTTACAGAACCAAACAGACGACCATCAACACCAGCTTTTTGCGCTACACTGATGTTCTGACCATCCAGTTTCAGTTTACGTGCTTCAGCATCAGCAAGAACAGCAGCCTGATGTGCTTCATATTCAGCACGTTTTTCTTCAAATGCAGCCAGATTGGCAGCATTGGCACGCTGAGCCTTACCCTGAGGAATCAAAAAGTTACGGGCATAGCCGTTTTTTACATTAACCAGATCACCCAGATTACCCAGGCCACCGACTTTTTCTAACAAAATAATCTGCATAATAACTCTTCCTTATTATTTATGTTGATCGGTGTAAGGCAGCAAAGCCAGAAAACGGGCACGTTTTACCGCTGTAGACAGCTGACGCTGGTAATGTGCTTTGGTTCCGGTAATGCGTGCCGGAATGATTTTACCATTTTCAGTAATAAAATCTTTTAACAAATCAACTGCTTTATAGTCTACTTGTTTGATACCTTCCGCAGTAAAGCGGCAAAATTTTCTACGTTTGAATGATTGACGAGCCATGTCGTTTAACCTTTATATTCACGAATTTGTTGGATATGCAGTACCGGACGGGAGTGGTATATACCTTTCTGGCTGAGAAATCCGCTGACTTCGACCATATTTCCCGGCTGATACGACCAGTTTTCAGCCAAATTGCCCAGTGCTTTCGCCTGAATTTCCACTTTTGCCAGATACTGCTGCTGCAGTTCCGTTTGCCATGACTCATGGGTAAGCCACATGGTCAGAACCGGCAAACCGGCTGGCGTATAGCGTAAATTGTCCAGACTTTTAATCTGTGCACACAGGCATATTTGATTCAGCAAACCGGCCTCAGTAAATTAATCAGGCTTCAGCTGCTTCTTCTGAAGCAGTTTCAGTGCTGTTACCTGCTAACAGATTTTTAGACTTCTCGTCTTTCATCATTGGAGAAGCTTCAGTCACTGCTGCGTCCATTTTTACAGTCAGATGACGCAATACAGCATCATTAAAGCGGAATGCTGTTTCAATTTCGTCAATCACTTCAGGTGTGGTTTCAATATTCATTAACACGTAGTGTGCTTTATGAATTTTATTGATCGGGTAAGCCAGCTGACGGCGACCCCAGTCTTCCAGACGGTGAATTTTACCATTAGCTTCGGTAATCATGGTTTTGTAACGTTCAACCATAGCACCGACCTGTTCGCTTTGATCCGGATGGACAATGAACACGATTTCATAATGACGCATGAGTACTCCTTGTGGCTAATCGATCCCTTTACCATGCGAAAGTGCAAAGGGCAAGGTTGGAAAACCGATTATTATAAGCACCTTTGCATTCAGAATCAAATAATAAGTTGTCTGCTTAAGCTGATTTATTAAAATCACAACAAAAATATGTTTTTTATAAACAATTTTAAATAAACCATTATTCTTAGAAGTATTATTCACCCCTATCATATGCACAGATTAAGTTATCTATATTTGATAATTTTAATAACGACAGTTTACAGAAACCAATTAGAACACCTACCATTAGGTCAATTTTAAAATTTTTTCTTTGCCCTACCATGAATAACTACTTTGACTCCATGTTTGCCCGCAAAGAATTTCTGGCACGCCTGATAGTACATAGTTTAAAAACCACTACCGGCTGGCTGGAACTGGCCTGTGCAGTGGTGATTATGATTGGTACTTATTGGCTCAGCCTGCAAATGCTGTCGGCCGTATCCAAACGTACTGAAAACCAGAACAACATTAAATTTCCGTTTCTGTACCACCTGTTTACACGCCTGCTATGGCCCGTATTGCTATTTATCTGCACTATTATTGCAATGATTATCTGGCGTGCCGGCACAGGTGAGTCGGTATTATGGTTACAAATAACTGTTTTTACTGCGCGCTGGTTACTGATGATTCGCATCATTATGGCCGTGTTGCACAACGCTATCCCGAATAACCGTTTTAATGAGCATTATGAGCGCTCACTATCCACATTCCTATGGGTATGTTTTATTCTATGGCTCACCAGTCTGGATACTTTTATTATCCGCCTGCTCAAGTCACTGGCTCTGCCCATAGGTTCAACCAGTCTGAGCCTGTATACAGTAATCACCGGTAGTATTATTGTCGGGATTGCCATTATTATTGCTATGTGGCTGTCCCGATTTACCGAAAAACGTATTCTTAAAGCAGAAAAACTCGACGTCAATCTGCGTTATGTACTGGTAAAAATTGTCAAAACATTACTGGTAGTGGTTGCCGTACTGATTGCCCTGCCAATGGTAGGAATTAACTTAACTATTCTCTCTGTTTTTGGTGGCGCTCTGGGTGTTGGTCTCGGACTTGGTTTACAGAAAATTGCCAGCAATTATGTATCCGGTTTTATCATTCTGGCAGACCATTCCGTGCGTCCTGGCGACAGGCTGAATATTAATAATTTCACCGGCTATGTAACCAAGATAACTGCCCGTTTTGTAGTACTACGCAGCAGTGATGGCTCAGAAGCCCTGATTCCGAATGATACCTTTGTTTCCAATACGGTTATCAATGATTCTTATTCCAGTAAAATTATGTCCAACAACCTGACCTTACAGGTAGCCTACAATACAGATCTGCCTCAGGCTTTGGAAATACTAAAAGAAGCTGCAGCCAAACAGGCAAGAGTATGCGATGATCCTAAACCAAACAGTTATGTTACCGGCTTTGCTGATTCCGGAATTAATCTGTATGTTAATTACTGGATTCGTGATCCAGAAAATGGTTTTCTAAGTATCAATTCTGCAATTTTGCTGGAAATCTGGAATCGTTTTAAAGAAGTTGGTATAGAATTTCCATTTCCGCAGCAGGAAATACGTATTCTCAATGATAAAGAAGATCCGATTACCTGCGATACCATAACCAGTTCAGTAAAAACTGAAACTGCTTCAGCTTATCCGGAGCCCTTACCCACCGCATTAAGCGTTTCATCTTATCGCTCAGCTCATCAACAGCATCATGATTAACAATAAACCATATAAACAACCTGTATCTGTACTGGTTGTTATTTATGATAACAACCGGCAGATACTGCTACTGGAACGCGCAGATAAGCCGGATTTCTGGCAATCTGTAACTGGCAGTCTGGAACCGGGAGAAACAATTGAGCAGACTGCAAAACGAGAACTGGCAGAAGAAACCGGCATTTACAGCAATGATATTCTTAACTGGCAGCAATCCACTATCTACGAAATTTATCCGCACTGGCGTCATCGCTATGCTCCCGGAGTTACTCATAATACCGAGCATATCTTTTCCCTGTGTGTTACAGCAGAAACACCTATTCTTCTGTCACCACGCGAACATTTAGACTATATATGGTGTTCGCCTGAACAGGCTGCGGAAAAAGTATTTTCGCCATCGAACCGTTCAGCAATACTGCAACTACCCCAACACTGGTAATTTAAAATCACCGGCCATTTTCATGAATAAAATCACTATTGCCTCCTATAACATACATAAAGGCATGTCAGCACTTAATAAAAAAGTACAGCTTCCTCAAATGGCGGCAGCACTGCATCAGCTGGCACCAGACATATTGTTTTTGCAGGAAGTACAAGGAATCAATAGTAAACGGGCAGAAAATATGCCGGATTTTCCCAAAAAACCCCATTACCAGGTACTCGGCGAACAGTTAGCCTATAACGTCAGTTACGGACGTAATGCCCGTTATAAATACCGCGATCATGGTAATGCTATTTTAAGTCAGCTGCCAATTGTAACCTGTCATAATCTGGATATAAGTGTAAACAGTGTTGAACAACGAGGACTGTTACATTGTGAAATACAGCCCCCGCACTGGACACGACCTTTGGTATGCCTATGTGCCCATTTAAACTTACGTGAACCAGACCGAATAAAACAGTATCAGACTATTTATGACTATATCCAAAGTGAAATAGATCCGGCCAATCCATTAATTTTAGCCGGCGATTTCAACGACTGGCGCCAGCGTTCCCACGATACTTTAGGTTTAAAATTAAATTTGCATGATGCATTTTATGCTTATCGCCATGCACCGAAAACTTTTCCCGCCCGCCTGCCTATTTTAAGTCTCGACAGAATCTTTACCCGCCATCTGGAAATACATGAAGCAAAACCATTAACAGGTCTGCCATGGCAAAAACTCTCCGACCATCTGCCTTTGTACGCAGTTGTCAGCCCTCTGAGTAAAACTTAATAACCTGTTTTCAAATGAATCTAAATCATGATTCCTAAACTGGATTTCATCAAAGCCATTTTTATCCAGACATTTTCCATATAATTTTAAAAACCATCGGTATTATTGAATTAATAAAGCTTCCTGCAAAATTATTAATAAAATAAACTTTTTATATAAATATACTTTAATATAACAAGTAATAGAAATTGCGTTGATTATTTTACATTTCAATAGTTTAATAGGTTAAACTCAATGTTTGCTTTGCTATCAGGACTAGGCCTTGGCTTTTCATTAATTATAGCTATTGGTGCCCAAAATGCATTTATTTTAAAACAAGGTTTAAAGCAGCAATATGTTTTCTGGGTATGCCTGATCTGCTCAGTATCAGATACTATTCTGATTTATTTAGGGGTAACCGGATTTTCTAAAGTCCTTAACCGCTATCCGGAAATTATTATTTATGCCAAATATTTTGGTGCTACTTTTTTATTTATGTATGGCATAAGAAGTTTTTATTCTGCATTGAATCAAAATTCAGCACTGAAACCCAGCCTGATTGATAAAAGTTCCTTAATGAAAGTTATTGGTGTTTGTCTGGCTTTTACATGGTTAAATCCGCATGTGTACCTAGATACAGTGATTTTAGTTGGTTCAATATCGTTATCATTTAAAGATAATCTTTATTTATTTACACTTGGTGTTATGCTTTCATCATGGATATTCTTTTTTTCATTGGGCTATGGTGCCAAATTTTTATCTCCTTTATTTAATCAAAATCTTTCATGGAAGATATTAGACTTAGTTATAGGGATTATTATGTGGAGTATAAGTTTTAGCTTGATTTTCACTAAATAGTTATATTGAACGCTAATTTCATTGAAAAATCAGCTTTCTTTCAGCAATAAAAAATTATTCTATCAACTAACTCATTTAGACTTTGTTTCAAATATTTACTGCTTATCAATTTTAATTAAATACTAAACAGAAGGAATTTTAAAAGCAATTATGCTTTTTCCTAATTACATCTTATAAATACACTTTTAATTACAAACCAAAATTTAATAGTTTTTATTAATAATCAGTACAGAATTATGTCATTAGAAGTCCTGCCTGAAAGGGTTTAGAATAACAATCCAAATTTCACTAAGCTTTACAGAACGTGATTTTAGCCAGCTTATAGGTGGCTGTAATTATTAAAAATCAGGATTACTATTATGAACTTTCCTCCTCGAATTATGCCCAATACACGTATGCGGCGTATGCGACGTGATGATTTTTCACGGCGAATGATGCGTGAAACCATACTGACAGCCAATGATTTTATTTTGCCGGTATTTGTGCATGAACAAACTGGGCGTATGCCTGTTGACAGCATGCCCGGAGTAGAACGTTTATCTATTGATGAATTATTAAAAGTTGCGGAACAGGCTTTAAAACTGGGCGTACCGGTTCTGGATTTATTTGGTGTTCCCAATCCTGATAGCAAAACCGCTGACGGACGGGCGGCATGGGATGAAAACGGTATCATTCAGCGTGCTATCCGTGCTCTGAAATCCCGTTTTCCTGAGCTGGGTGTAATGGCAGATCAGGCTCTCGATCCTTATACAACCCACGGACAGGATGGCCTGCCGGATGAAAATGGTTATATTAAAAATGATGAAACGATAGAAGCGCTTATCAAACAATCACTTTCACATGCAGCAGCCGGTGCGGATATTCTTTCTCCAAGCGATATGATGGATGGACGTATCGGAGCTATCCGCGAAGCATTGGAAGAAAATAGTTTTATTCATACCCGGATTATGTCTTATGCTGCCAAATATGCTTCAGCTTTTTACGGTCCGTTTCGCAGTGCGGTAGGCAGTGCCGGTAATCTGGGTAAAGGTAATAAATATACTTATCAGATGGATCCTGCTAACAGCAATGAAGCACTGCATGAAGTAGCACTTGATATAGCTGAAGGAGCAGATATGGTAATGATTAAACCGGGTATGCCTTATCTGGATGTAATCAGACGGGTTAAAGATGAATTTGGCGTTCCTACATACGCCTATCAGGTATCTGGTGAGTACGCCATGCTGCAGGCAGCCATCAGTAATGGCTGGCTCGAGGCTGATAAAGTAATTTTAGAAAGCCTGCTTGCATTTAAACGAGCCGGTGCAGATGGTATTCTGACCTATTTTGCCTTGCAAGCAGCGCAGCAATTACAACAAAATAGCTAGAATAAAAAGATATATAGCCATCAGGAATGCATCAGTTTGCAAACAACCCAGCCGGTATGAAAGCAAACTGATGCATTTATATATTTATATTTGAATGCATGCTGATTTATTTTGAATTTGATCACTGATTCTTCTATACCATCATACAAATATCATTAACAATATAGATAATCAGATAGTTAAAACACTTAATGATTATTTTGAGAAATTACAATAAATATGAATTCAATACAGAAAATATGCAAAATGGTATGAAAATTGCTAAACATTTACTCAAATGTTAACAAGTAAGGAAAATAAGCATAAAAACAATAAAGATAATAATTATCTAATTTGAATTAGATTGTTTACTTTAGTTATATTATTTAAACCATGTTGCAAAAAGAAATCAATCAATATTTTATTTCAGTCGATACCTTTACAACACCCGAATATTTGTTTATTTCAAAACGAGTTCATAAAAAACCATATAATACAAAATTTTAAATACAACAATTAGACGATCTGGCTTTTAATTATTGTTGAAATTATTTTAAAAAAATTATTTTTTAAAATAATTCACACAAAATTGATACAGATTAACCTTTTTATAATCTTAACATTTATCTTCTTTTTTTTCAGAAAAAAAGCTTGCTGTTTTTTTCTTAAAACATACACCCTATATTTATCTATATAAATCAGTATTTTATATTTAATAAAAATTTAAGTTTATTCATGATAAATTTAAATATTAAACTAATTTTCAAGATGACATTTATGTGTTAATAAACGGATTTTATCGGAAATCAAAGCAGTATTCTTATCTTCACGACAAAGAAATATAAAGTAATTTTTTAATATACATATTTGTTTTATATTATAAATAATAAAAATATTTTAAAAATTTTTTATTTATTCCGCTATGTTTTTTAATAATGTGTTGAATACTGCAATATACAGTTCAGCTACATTGTCTTAAAATAGTAGCACCCGTTTTTTACAAACGTTAATCGTGTTTCCCGTAATGTTGAGGTCGTTACATGAAATTAAGTAAGCTCTCAGGGATAGTATTGACGATGCTGATCGGTTCGCTTTTTTTAAGCGGCTGTGATGCAGCTCTGCTAAACCCTAAAGGCCATATAGGTCAGGAAGAACGCACACTGATACTGACAGCCTTAGGCTTGATGTTGATAGTCGTAATTCCGGTGATTATCATGGCAGTTTTATTTTCTCTGAAATTCAGAGAGGGTAGTAATGCCAAATATTCACCGAAATGGGCGCATTCCAACAAACTCGAAGCCGTAGTTTGGGGTATTCCTATCCTGATTATTCTCATTCTGGGAACAATCACATGGAAAACCACTCACTCTCTGGATCCCTATCGTCCGCTGGAAAGTGATAAAAAACCGGTGGTAATCGAAGTAATTTCATTAGACTGGAAATGGCTGTTTATTTATCCTGAACAGGGTATTGCCACTGTTAATGAAATTGCTTTTCCGAAAGATACCCCGGTGGAATTCAGAATCACTTCCAATACAGTGATGAATTCATTCTTTATTCCGCAGCTGGGTAGCCAGATTTATGCTATGGCTGGTATGCAAACCAAATTACATCTGGTTGCTGATACAGCAGGTGAATACAAAGGTATTTCATCCAGCTACAGCGGTGCCGGTTTCTCTGGCATGAAATTTACTGCCATTGCGACACCGGATGAAGCCAGCTTCAATCAGTGGGTGGATAAGGTGAAACAGTCGCCCAATACACTTAATGACATGGCTTCATTCAACAAACTGGCTGCGCCTAGTCAATTCCATAAAGTGGAATATTTCTCCAGCGCAAATCCGGGTTTGTACGGCAACGTGATTGCTAAATTTGCCAATCACAATATGCCTGCTGCTCTACAGGCCAGTGCAGCCAGCAGTGCTGAGTAAGCTTGCGAGGAAATAAACAATGTTCGGAAAATTATCTTTAGATGCGATACCGTTCCATGAACCGATTGTCATGGTAACGATTACAGCTATCATCGTCATTGGTCTGGCGCTGGTAGGTGCAATTACGTATTTTCATAAATGGGGCTATCTGTGGAAAGAATGGTTTACTACAGTTGACCACAAACGCATCGGTATCATGTATATCATTGTCGCTATTGTGATGCTGGTTCGTGGTTTTGCCGATGCAGTGATGATGCGTAGTCAGCAGGTTTTAGCCTCATCAGGTACCAGTGACGGCTTTTTGCCACCACATCACTACGATCAGATTTTCACCGCTCACGGTGTAATCATGATTTTCTTTGTTGCCATGCCTTTTGTAATCGGCCTGATGAACTTTGTCATCCCGCTGCAACTGGGTGCGCGCGATGTGGCCTACCCATTCCTGAATAATCTGGGTTTCTGGTTTACTGCTGTAAGTGTGGTACTGGTTAACTTATCACTGGGAATCGGTGAATTTGCACAAACCGGCTGGTTGTCCTATCCGCCGCTGTCTGGTCTGGAATTCAGTCCGGGGGTAGGTGTTGATTACTGGATATGGAGTTTGCAGATATCAGGTATCGGGACAACGGTTAGTGCTGTTAACTTTATTGCTACTATCCTGAAAATGCGTGCACCGGGCATGACTATGATGAAAATGCCTATTTTCTGCTGGGCATCTTTCTGTAGCAATATTCTGATTCTGACTTCCTTCCCTATCCTGACAGCCTCTGTTGCCATGCTGACATTAGACCGTTACCTCGGCACCCACTTCTTTACTAATGAACTGGGCGGTAACATGATGATGTACATCAACCTGATCTGGGCATGGGGTCATCCGGAAGTATATATTCTGATACTGCCAATCTTTGGTGTGTATTCAGAAGTTACAGCTACATTCTCACGCAAGACCATGTTTGGCTATACTTCAATGGTATGGGCAACTGTGTGTATCACCATATTGTCTTTTATCGTATGGCTGCACCACTTCTTTACCATGGGTTCAGGTGCCAATGTCAACGCATTCTTCGGTATCGCAACCATGATTATTTCTATCCCGACCGGGGTAAAAATCTTCAACTGGCTGTTTACCATGTATGAAGGTCGTATTTCCTTCCATGTGCCGATGCTGTGGACTGTAGGCTTTATCATTACATTCTCTGTAGGTGGTATGACCGGTGTACTGCTTGCTGTGCCGGGTGCGGATTTTGTATTGCATGGCAGTCTGTTCTTAGTCGCTCACTTCCATAACACCATTATCGGTGGTGTAGTGTTTGGATTGTTTGCAGCATTTAACTACTGGTTCCCGAAAGCATTCGGCTTTAAGCTGGATGAAAAATGGGGCAAACGGGCTTTCTGGTGCTGGTTTATCGGCTTCTTTGTAGCATTCATGCCTTTATACGCACTGGGCTTCATGGGTATGACCCGCCGTCTGAGTCAGCACATTGATCCGGCTTACCATAATTTGTTGTGCGTTGCTGCCAGTGGTGCTGCCATTATCGCTCTGGGCGTAGTATGCATGGTGATTCAAGTTGTAGTTTCCTGCCTGCATCGTAAGGAAAACCTTGATGTTACGGGTGATCCGTGGGATGGTCGTACTCTGGAATGGTCTACTTCTTCCCCTGTACCTTTCTATAATTTCGCTGTGCAGCCACAGGTTGAAAGCCGTGATGCATTCTGGGATGAGAAAGAAAAAGGTATTGCTTACAAGAAACCAGCCAAATATGAAGAAATTCATATGCCGAAAAATACTGCTGCCGGTCTGGTGATTGCAGTGTTCTCAATGATTTGCGGCTTTGCCCTGATCTGGCATATCTGGTGGATGGCTATCGTTGGCTTTGCCGGCATGATTATCAGCATTATTGTCAAGAGCTTTGACACGGATGTGGATTACTACGTTCCGGTTGCTGAAATCGAAGCCATTGAAAGCAAACGTTTTAATGAATTAACTAAAGCAGGACTGAAATAATGTCAACTGAAACCTTGATTCACGGTAGTGCGCATGAGCACGCTCACCACGACAACGGTTCACTGAAGGTATTCGGGTTCTGGATTTACCTGATGAGTGACTTGATTTTGTTCTCCTGTCTGTTTGCCACCTATATCGTGCTCCTGCCGGGCACAGCAGGTGGTCCAAGCGGCAAAGACATTTTCGAGCTGCCTTTTGTGCTGGTAGAAACTTTTGCTCTTTTATTGAGTTCCATTACTTACGGCTTTGCCGTGCTGGCAATGAATCGCAATAATCAGAGTCAGGTTTTATTATGGCTGGTGATTACTTTTGTATTCGGTGCATGCTTCATCGGGATGGAACTGTATGAATTTCATCACCTGATTACAAGTGGTATGGGTCCTGACCGCAGTGGTTATCTTTCTGGCTTTTTTGCTCTGGTCGGCACCCACGGTCTGCACGTTACTGCCGGTTTAATCTGGATGGCTGTAATGATGATTCAGGTAGCTTCACGCGGTCTTACTAGTGTTAACCGCATGCGCATCAACTGCCTGAGCCTGTTCTGGCACTTTCTGGACATCGTGTGGATTTGCGTGTTCTCAATTGTATATCTGATGGGGGTAGCGTTATGAGTCAGTCAAACCATCAAGACCATATCCCACAACATGGCAGTGCTAAAAACTACATTATCGGGTTTATCCTGTCTGTAGTTTTAACTCTGATTCCATTTATGATGGTAATGAATCAGTCCGCTGACAAACAAACTCTGTTTGCTGTGATTGTCATTACTGCCGTTTTGCAGCTTATTGTTCAGCTGGTATGCTTTTTGCATCTGGGCAGTAATCCTGAAGAACGCTGGAATCTGATTTCATTTATCTTCACTGCTATTGTGATTGTATTGCTGGTAGGTCTTTCCATCTGGATTATGTGGAGCCTCAACGCAAACATGGTGTTAGGTTAAAGGCAGTTCATGATTAAGCCATACCTGCAAGTAACAAAACCAGGTATTATCGTCGGCAACCTGATTTCGGTTGTCGGCGGGTTTTTGCTGGCGTCAAAAGGCAGCATAAACGGCTACCTGCTAATCCTTACCCTGCTGGGCGTGTCTTTGGTAGTAGCCTCCGGCTGTGCGTTTAATAATCTGATTGACCGTGATATTGATCCGAAAATGGAGCGTACTAAGAATCGTGTGCTTGTGCGGGGCTTAGCATCTGCCCGTGTAACATTTGCACTGGCCACGATACTGGGTATTGCCGGATTTATTGTGCTTTATTTTGGCGCAAATCCCTTAGCCATGTGGTTATCTGTAATGGGCTTTGTGGTTTATGTAGGGATTTACAGTCTCTATATGAAACGGCATTCAGTTTACGGAACTTTAATTGGCAGTCTGTCGGGTGCCGCACCTCCAGTAATCGGTTATTGCGCTGTAAGCAATAATTTTGATGCTGGTGCACTTATTCTGCTGGCGATTTTCAGTCTCTGGCAGATGCCGCATTCCTATGCAATCGCGATTTACCGCTTTAAGGATTATCAGGCGGCTAATATTCCGGTTTTACCGGTAGTAAAAGGCATTGCTGTAGCAAAACACCATATCACGTTTTATATTATTGCCTTTATGTTTGCAACATTGATGCTGTCAATAGGCGGCTACGCCGGCTACAAATATCTGGTCGTTGCTGCTGCTGTCAGCGTGTGGTGGCTGTGTATGGCATTATCCGGCTATAAAGCACAGAATAATGATCGTATATGGGCACGCAAACTGTTTGTGTTTTCGATTATTGCTATCACTACCTTAAGCATAATGATGTCGGTAGATTTTATGACTCCGGCCTCACAAACTGTATTAAGCTTTGCTGGCTGATACCGTGACATAAATATATAACAATACGCAAACCAACCCAACCTGCCTTTGTTTCTTTTACAATAGGCAGGTTTTTCTTTTAAGCAGTATTAAACATGAATTCCAAGAACAACACCGATACACACATGAATCTTGCCGAAAGGCGTGCAACTTGGGGGTTAGGGGCAGTCTTTTCGCTACGCATGCTGGGCATGTTTATGGTTCTTCCTGTTCTGACTACTTACGGTATGAAATTAGAGGGAGCAAGTGAAAGCCTGATCGGAATGGCAATCGGAATTTATGGTCTGATGCAGGCTATATTGCAAATTCCTTTTGGTTTGTGGTCTGACCGTTTCGGGCGTAAACCTTTAATCGTAGGCGGCTTGCTGATTTTCACTCTGGGCAGCTTTATTGCTGCCTTAACATCCTCTATCTGGGGAGTCATACTGGGACGTGCATTACAAGGCAGTGGTGCTATCGCAGCAGCTGTAATGGCATTATTATCTGACCTGACGCGCGAACAAAACCGCACCAAAGCCATGGCTTTTATTGGTATTAGCTTTGGTATCACTTTTGCAATTGCCATGGTCTGCGGCCCTATCATTACACATGCAATAGGTTTACACGGATTATTCTGGGTTATTGCGATACTGGCACTGGCTGCTATCGGCCTGACATTGTTTTTTGTACCCGACAGTACTGTTCATGTACTTAACCGTGAATCAGGCATTGTACGCGGCAGTTTTGGTACTGTACTGCGCAACCCTGCCCTGTTTAAGCTGAACATCGGTATTTTCTGCATGCATTTTCTGCTTATGTCGACTTTTGTCGCGCTGCCTATACAACTGGAACAGGCAGGCTTTCCGGCAGCAAGACATTGGCAGATTTATTTATACACGATGCTGATTGCTTTCATTACTGTTCTGCCACCAATTATATACGCTGAAAGCAAACGGCAAATGAAGCAAGTGTTTATCTTGTGTGTTGCCGGACTGCTAATTGCTGAAAGTGTATTATGGCTGGCTAATATTTCTTTCTGGCCGCTTGTCACAGGTGTTTTATTATTCTTTATTGCTTTTAATCTGATGGAAGCACTCTTGCCTTCATGGGTCAGTAAAGAAGCACCGGCAGGTTATAAAGGCACTGCAATGGGCATCTATGCTACCGGACAATTTCTGGGCGTAGCCTGCGGAGGAACAATCGGAGGCTGGCTGGCTGCACATACCGGTGCACATAGTGTTTTTATCTTCGGCACAGGATTAACTTTTATCTGGCTTCTGCTGAGCCTGACAATGCACGAACCACCCTATTTGGCCAGTCTGCGCATTATCCTGAAACAGGGTCGTGTTTTACCTGACAATGCCCGACAACAATTACTTGAACAGGCTGGTGTACATCAGGTACTGATTATTCCTGAAGAACACAGTATATATATCAAAATAGACAGCAAAATTACTAACCGTGAACAACTGGAAGTATTCATCGATACCATAAGTAATTAAACCAAAACAGGCGCAAACCAATATTAGATAATTATTGATTTACGCCTGTTTCAGAAAATATCATTCTCAGGATATTGGATTATTTTTAAAAAACTAATAAAAAAATTATATTTTTCTATTGGAATCAATGTCAGTTTTCAGACCTGTCCGAATGCTTGCATAATTTCATTGGCCAGTACGAGCTGACTGTCAACAACTTTGGTTGCCCCTGCCTGAATAAACAATTGTTTGTCCTGTTCATATCTGCTGAATGTGACTATGTGCAGTTGCGGATTAAGCGCGATAGCAGCCTTTATAATTGATATCACTTCAGTTTTATTCTGAATAGTAATAATCAGATTTTTAGCCTGAGCGACAAATACAGCATCCAGCATCCCATCTGATAATGCATGCCCATAGGCCACAGGTATCTGACGTGCACGCAACTCGGTAACAACTTCTAAACGATTTTCCTGTACATAGACTGTTTCATTACGTGCGTGCAAATGTCTGATTATTTCTTGTCCGACCGGGCCTGCACCCACCAATACCGTATGATCGCTCACCGCAGGAGCAATAGCCATATCTTCATCTACAAAATAGATTGAAACCGGTTTAATTGGTGCAGCTACTTTTGCATGAGGTTTATCCGATAATCGATTACTCTCGGACACAATGGTTGTAGCAGAAGATTTTTGCTGTGACTGTTTTTCCAGATAGCGGTTCAGCCAGACAAATAAAAACGGGTTACAGATTATGGATATTAGTGCACTACCCAGAATCAGATCACTGGCTAATTGCGGCAAAATATTGTATACCGCGCCCAGACTGGCAATCATGAAGGAAAACTCACCGATCTGAGCCAGCGCAACAGCAATTGTTAGTGCAGTTTGAGGCGGATAGCCGAATACACGCACAATCAAAAATGCTCCCGCACTTTTACCTATTACTACCACCAATAAAGTGGCTAAGAGTAATAGTGGGTTACGGACAATAATACTAGGATCAAACAGCATACCCACTGAAACAAAAAACAGTACGGTAAAAAAATCACGTAAGCCGCCGGATGCTTCTTCAGCAGTGTGATTCATACTGGTTTCGCTGATGATGGCTCCGGCAAAAAAAGCACCCAGAGCAAACGACACACCAAAGAAATAATTGGCCAGTATGGCACAGCCTAAAGCAATAGCAATGACAGCCAGACGAAACAACTCAGGACTTCCTGTGCTCACTACACGCTGTAAAGACCATGGAATTATTCTGCGACCAAGAAAAAGCATAACCAGTATAAATGCAATGATTTGTGCTCCGGTTTTGCCCAGTAAATAAAGCAGATTTGCACTGGAAACAGCACCCTCTCCTGATAAAACCGGTGCCAGAGCCGGAATCATCACCAGCACAAACACCATGGCAATATCTTCAACAATCAGCCAGCCGGTAGCAATTCGCCCCTGTGTAGAATCCCCCAAATGCCAGCGCTGTAAAGCCGCTATTAAGACAACAGTTGAAGCACAAGATAGAGCCAATCCGAAGACGATACCGGCACCTGTTGTCCAGCCAGCCAGATAAGCAAGCAGCCAGCCAAGTAAAGTAGCCAGAATAATCTGGATAAGTGCGCCTGGTATTGCTACCCGCTTAACCGCAAGTAAATCGCGAATGGAAAAATGCAGTCCCACCCCAAACATCAGCAAAATCACGCCCAGTTCGGCCAACTGCTGTGATAAATGCATATCTGCAGTAAATCCTTTGGTATACGGTCCGACAATTATGCCGGCCAGCAGATAGCCGACCAGCGGGGGCATACGCAGCTTATGTGCGATATAACCGAGCACAAAGGCGAAAAATAAACCACCTACGATGGTTTCAACCAATGGAAATGAGTGATGCATTGCTTTCTCAGGGTAATAGTAAATAATAGTAAGTAATCTATACTAGCGGAAAAATATCAGCAAATAAAAGCTTTTATACGCTTTTAGGTTATAATTATCATATTTTATCGATAATTTTCATATCTTATGTATAAGTATCCCCATTTATTAATTACGTTACTAATACAGGCAGTGAGAAAAGCCGGGTTTATTACTCGGTTCGGTTTACAGTGCTGAACGTATTTACAGGCAATTTTTATGACATAGTTAAAAATATTTAAATTCATGTCAGTTTGTACTTAATAATGTACGTTGATTTCATTATAATAATGGTTTAGGAAAGTATTTATTAATGACAATATACAGAACACCTTCAGTATTAGCTTATCCGGGTAAAAGTGCTTTATTTATTACGTTAGGGATACAGAATAATCAGGCAGCGATTACCAAGGTACTCGAATTTATTACTGGTTTTTCAGCGTTAGTACGCAGTATGCATGGCCGGTTTCATGATGAAAATTTTAATGCATTAATGGGGATTGGTTCGGAAGCCTGGGACAGGCTGCGGCCGGGCAAACCAAAGCCTAAGGAACTGACTCCTTTTACTGCTATTAAAGGCGAAAAACATACTGCTGTAGCGACAGCTGGCGATCTTTTCTTTCATATCCGTGCCGATCGTCAGGATATTTGTTATGAAATGGCCGCAATGATTGATGAATTACTGGCTGATGCGACTTATTCCATTGATGAAGTAAGTGGTTTCCGTTATCTGGATGGTCGCGCTATCATCGGTTTTGTTGACGGTACCGAAAATCCGGAAGATGTATCCAAAGCAGAATATGCTCTGGTGGGTGATGAAGATCCGTTATTTCGCAACGGCAGTTATGCTTTTACTCAGAAATATCTGCATAACATGCAGGCATGGCGGCAATTATCAGTAGAAGAACAGGAAAAAGTCATTGGCCGGCGCCGTTTTAATGACATTGAGCTTTCTGATGAAGAAAAGCCGAAAACTGCACATAGTAACGTGAGTAAGGCTTATGATGCACAAGGCAATGAACTGAAAATTATTCGTGCCAATGTAGCATTTGCTCATCCGTCAAAAAATGAGTACGGTACGTTTTTTATCGGTTATGCACGTTCATTTGCAGTAACACGCCAAATGCTGCAGCATATGTTTACCGGAAATGACGAAGGTCACGTAGACCGTCTGCTGGATTTCAGCACACCGGTAAGCGGCAGTCTCTATTTTATTCCAGCACCTGATTTACTGGATGAATTTGATTCGTAAGTTATTATTGCAAGTTTTGATTCAAGGGGAACCTGCTACAAACTGCGACAGATTCGATTCATCAGCAACTTATTACAATACTTAAATAAAGGAAAACTGTTTGCATGGGTAGTGTACTTTTTTTACAGGCAATAACGGTTATTTTTTCACTGTCTATTGTCACCACATTATTAAATAAACGCTTATTTGATATGCCGCAGGCCATTGGTGTACCGATTGTTTCAGCCATTCTGGTGTTTGCACTGCAATGGGGCATGAATTTATTCGGACGCAATCATTTTATCCATGTAGATATCATGGCCTTAAAGGCAGCCGTAAGTCATATTAATTTTTATGATTTTCTGGTAAACGGCGTAATCTGCTTTATTCTGACCTCCTCTGCTCTTAAATTTAAGATTTCTGATTTAAAGCGTTACTGGAGACAAATTCTGATTCTGGCCACTCTGGGATTATTGCTGTGCTCAGTGCTGTTTGGCGGTCTGCTTTATGGGTTTCAGTTTCTGGTCGGCGATCATGTTCCTCTGCTGGTTCTGCTGTTACTGGGCTCTGCTCTGGGTGCAACAGACCCTATCGGGATTAAAGGCGTACTGAGCTCAGTACGTACCCCACGCCATTTAATGGTTAAACTGGAAGGTGAATCATTATTTAATGATGCCATGTGTATCGTTGTATTTATGACCATTCTTACTCTGATTAATGGTCAGCACGTATCTCCTTTAGGTGTTATTGAAAATTTCTTCTATGAAATTGTTGTTGCCGTTATTATCGGGTTTATTTTCGGCATTGGCGCATTGCGCCTGTTGCATGGCAAACATGAAAATGAATCACTGATTCTGACAACAGCTTTGCTGGCTTCCGGTTCTTATCTGGTGGCTTATTTCGCTCATGCGTCCGGCCCGATTGCCTGTGTTGTCGGCGGTTTGATCGTTGGAAATAAATGGCAGGAAGTTTTACAGAAAAAAGAAATAGATGATGTTAATAACTTCTGGCACGCTGTAGAAGGCATCATCAATTCATTTCTGTTTACCTTAATCGGTCTGGAACTCTTTATCGTTGATATGAGTAAAACTCTGGTTATCGGCGGTATTATAGCTTTCGTATTACTGCATCTGAGCCGTTTTGCCGGAAACATACTGGCATTTATGTTGTTTCCGAAAGTATATAAGAAAAGCTACCATGGCAGCCTTACCATTTTGTCCTGGGGGGGTGTACGCGGTGGTATCTCTCTCGCCCTGATACTGGCTGTAGCCAATATGCCGGCATTGGCTAAATACAGCGATATTCTGGTTGGTTATACATTTATCTGTGTATTGCTTTCCGGTGTGGTATGCGGCCTTGGCTTACCGGAAATACTCAATGCATTCTATTACAACCCGAATGAACCTAAAACCGGGTTCAGAGGCTGGTATCAGCGCCAGTGCCACCGTTTCAACCGCAGCGGAGTGATGTACACTATTGAGGATCGTTCTGACGGATCAGAATACATTTCTGTTTATAATCCTGTTGCAGTAGCCACTGCGGCCGCTAATCCAAGTGAAGAAATTGCGCTGACTCCTGAAGAATTAAAACAGAAAGTAGATAAACTGGAAAATCCGGATAATTTCTAATTTGAAAAACTAAGGCCGGCATAACCATGCCGGCCTTTAATATTTAAAAACGCTTACATCTACTTTTATTTACCTAATTGTGTTTCCACAAACCGTTTAACCGCAGCCGCATCATTATCCATCACGGTAACATGCTGTGGTAAATCTTCCAGTCCATCTAGATTATCAGGGCGCGGTATGGTTACATCACTTCCAACTGCCTCATGAATGGTCTGTGCAAATTTAGCTGCCAGAGCAGTTTCCAGACACACAATGATTTCGCCGGCTTCGCGCAACTGTCGCGCTACCTTTACGCCATCTGCTGTATGCGGATCAATCAGTTCATTGTCTTCCCGATACACCTGAGCAATGGTTTGCAAACGATCAGCATGAGTACTTTTACCAGCAGCAAAACCATACTGATGCTGAATTTTATTCAGCATATGGCTTAAATCAAATCCCTCACCAGCTGCAACCTGCTGCCAGAGTTTTTGCACATGGGAACCATCATGGTCAAGCAAATCATAAACAAAGCGTTCAAAATTGGAAGCCTTGGAAATATCCATAGACGGGCTTGAAGTAACAAATGTATGTGCCGCATCACGGGGACGATAATGGCCGGTATTGAAAAATTCATTCAACACATCGTTTTCATTTGTAGCAACAATCAGGCGATGAATAGGCAGACCCATCCTTCGGGCAATATGTCCTGCCAGCACATTACCAAAATTACCACTGGGTACGCAGAATGAAACCTTCTGTTCATTTGTGCTGGTAGCCGCAAAATAGCCCTTAAAGTAATACACCACCTGCGCAACAATACGACCCCAGTTGATAGAATTAACTGTACTTAAATGATAGTGTGCCTTAAAAGCATGATCATTCTGCAGCGCTTTTACAATATCCTGGCAATCATCGAACATGCCTTTAACAGCAATATTAAAAATGTTACTGTCTTTCAGGCTATACATCTGAGCACGCTGGAAATCACTCATTTTTCCATATGGCGACAACATAAATACATTTACCCGTTTTTTGCCGCGCAGAGCATACTCAGCAGCAGAACCGGTATCACCACTGGTGGCGCCGATAATATTCAGAAAGCGGTTTTCACGTTCCAGCACATACTCAAACAAATTACCCAATAATTGCATGGCCATATCTTTAAATGCCAGCGTCGGACCATTTGAAAGTCCTTCAATCAGAATTCCATCATGCAAAGTTCTGACCGGAGTAATTTCATTACTTCCGAATATTTCTTTTGTATATGTCTTATTAACTATCTTCTGTAAATCTGCTTTGGGAATATCAGTTGCAAACAGACTGATAATCTGCATAGCCAGTTCAGCATAACTTAATGACCGCCACTCATGAAGAGTAAATGTATCAATATGCGGATAGCTTTGTGGTAATAATAAACCACCGTCATCTGCCAGACCTGCCATTAATGCCTGACTAAAACTTTTTGGCGCGGTCTGCCCTCTGGTACTAGTGTATTTCATTGTTTCTCCCGTATGATTTAATCATATTTGAGCTATAGTTAATAACGCTGTAATCTTATCCTGCATACTCTGGCCTGAGATACAGTAAATTCACGCACTCTTTGCTGACGAACCTGCGGATCGACCATTTTTGCAATTTCTTTAATACTGAGTTTTCGACTTGCATGTACTGCAATACAGTTACAATCCTTTTGACTGATTCTTTTGATGATAAATAATTCTGTCAACTGTTTATTTACCGATTGACCAAACTGACGCTGACATTCCTGATTGATCATATATCCGCCAATACCAGATATCAGCCCGTATTCTGATTTTCTGTCATAATTTATATAAGCCCCTATCACTACAACTATAAAAACTAGAAAAAACAATATTTTACTCATATAATTTCTTCAGTTGGATTAAATTTAAGTCTAGAATACAACTTTTCTTATTTATACAATATATAACCATACTGATTATACCTATAATCCAATGGTTACCAGCCCTGCAAAGTTTACATAATCAGGTACAATATATTACACGAATTATCGTGTACTGAATGACACGTTATGGATTTATTTAATCAGAAACCTTTACCACCACTGGCAGAACAGTTACGCCCGAAAAATCTGGACGAAGTAATCGGGCAGCAACACCTGATTGGTACAGGTAAACCTCTGCGTGTTGCTGTAGAAACCGGACATCTGCATTCCATGCTGTTATGGGGTCCTCCCGGCGTGGGTAAAACCACTCTGGCACGGATTCTGGCACAAAGCTTTAATGCTCTGTTTATTCCTTTATCAGCGGTTTTTTCCGGAGTAAAAGAAATCCGTACTGCGGTTGAAAAAGCTCAGCTGGCTTTACAACAGGGACAACGCACCATACTTTTTGTCGATGAAGTACACCGCTTTAATAAATCACAGCAGGATGCATTTTTACCTTATGTCGAAAACGGCTTATTTACTTTTATAGGCGCTACAACAGAAAATCCTTCTTTTGAGGTTAATCCGGCACTGCTAAGCCGATCACAGGTGTATACCCTGCACTCACTCAGCATTGAAGAACTGAAACAATTGCAAAATAAAATTTTCAGCCTGCCTGAGTTTCAATCATTCAGTATCAGTTCGGATGCACAGACATTAATCCTTAACAGCGCTGATGGTGATGGCCGGCGTTTTCTGAATTTACTCGAACAACTGATTCATACCGCACAAGCACAGCAGCAAACTGAAATCAGCGCAGAGTTAACTGCCGGCAGTCTTGGCACGCAATTACGCCGTTTTGATAAAGGCGGCGACAGCTTCTACGAACAGATTTCTGCACTGCATAAATCAGTACGCGGATCTCATCCGAATGCCGCTCTGTACTGGTTTACCCGGATGCTGGATGGTGGTGCTGATCCCCGCTATCTGGCAAGACGTATAATTCGTATGGCATGGGAAGATATTGGTCTGGCTGATCCGAGAGCGATGCAAATAGCCAATGATGCAGCGCAGACTTTTGAACGACTCGGCAGCCCTGAAGGGGAACTGGCTCTGGCGCAGGCAGTGCTGTATCTGGCGTGTGCGGCAAAAAGCAATGCCGGTTATCTTGCGTATAACGAAGCCTGTGCTTTTGTCAAAAAACACCCGTCCAATGAAGTACCGGTTCATTTACGCAATGCACCGACTAAGTTAATGAAAGAGCTGGGCTACGGGCGTGAATACCGCTATGCCCATGATGAACCTAATGCCTATGCGGCCGGAGAAACCTACATGCCTGAAGGGATGGATGAACCGGCATTCTATCAGCCGGTAGCTCGTGGGCTGGAAATTAAAATCGCCGAAAAACTGGCGTTCTTACATAATCTTGATGAAGAGGCCGGACAGAATGAAATCAAATGAACATTCATTATGTACGATTAGTACCCAGCCATTCGGTTTGGTAGACGGTGAAAGTGCCACATTGTGGACACTGACAAACAGTCAGGGGATGCAGGTATCTGTTATGGATTTCGGTGCCATAGTTACCTCGATCATCATGCCTGACAGAGATTGCAATCCTGTGCAATGTGTTCTGGGTTTCAATAATGCTGAGGATTATGCCAGCACCAGTTATCGTGCCAGCAATCCCCATCTGGGCGCTGTAATCGGACGGCATGCCGGACGCATCAGCTTTGCACATGCACCGCTCAACCATGAACTGCTCCACCTGACTGCCAATCAGGGAGAACATCATATGCATGGCGGATATACTGGTTTTGATCAGAAGTGGTGGAAAGTATGTGCTACCCACAATGATGAACATTGCGCTTCGGTTACCATGCAGCTTTTTAGTGCCGATGGTGAGGAAGGCTATCCGGGTAACCTGAATGTACAGGTATGCTATACCCTGACAGTAAATAACGAACTGAATATTGATTTCAGCGCTGAATCAGATCGTGATACTTTAATTAATCTGACTCAGCATAGTTATTTTAATCTGGCTCTGAGAGAAAGCACGATCAGCGAACATCAATTATGGCTGTTACCACAAGAAGTCATCGTGACTGATAAAGAAATGATACCAACTGGTGATATTCATAAAGCACCGGCAACGCTTGATTTCCATTCAGCACGTCCCATAGGCAGCAGCATTATTGATACGGCCTATGTATTACCTCCAAATTCAGCAAACAACATTGTTGCGCGCTTAAGTGCTCCGGATACCGGTTTGTCCATGGCGGTAAAAACAGATGCGCCTGTAATGGTGGTCTATAATGCCCAAAATTTGCCTGAGCAGCAGATACCGGCACGTAAATCACTTCTGCCATTTGCAGCAATTTGTTTTGAACCGCAAGGCTATACAGATGCTCCGAATCACCATGCATTTCCGAATAATATTCTGCATGCCGGTACAAAGTTTAAACAGCATATAGCTTATATATTCAGCCGTGATCCCATTCAGCCAGTTATAAACTAACTGCAACCGGATTAATTGCCTGTAGTTTTATCCGGCTATGTCTGAACCTTAATAATACCGGATTGCTAAACAGAGTAATATACTGTTACCGGCAGCCTTACTGGTTATTTGAACATGATAAAATAAGCATGTCTTTTACCCAATCAATAAGCCAATCATGAAATGGAATGATATTCATGCCATAGCATTCGATCTGGATGGTACCCTGGTCGATTCAATCGCCGATTTATGTGCTGCTGCCAATCATATGCGCGCGGAACTAGGACTGTCACCACTGCCAGAATCTGAACTGACTACCTATGTAGGTGACGGTTTATCCAGCCTTGTACACCGGGCTCTCAGTGGTGATCGGGACGGTCTGGTGGATGAAACAATCTGGACACAGGGATTTACTGCTTTTATTTCCTATTACCGTACTCATTTGAGTGTTCACACCCGCCCCTATCCTGAAGTAGAAACCGCACTGGCATTATTCCGTGCCCGTGGTTTGCCTTTAGCAGTAATCACAAATAAAAATGAAATTCTGGCAGTGGAATTATTATGTGAGCTTGGATTGGCTGATTCATTCAGTTTGGTTGTGGGTGGTGATACACTGGCTGAAAAAAAACCTTCTCCTATGCCTTTATTGCACACAGCAGAAGTATTAGGCGTACCTATCGGAAATTTACTGATGGTTGGTGACTCTGCTAATGATATTCTGGCAGCTAAAGCAGCCGGAGCTTTAAGCTGTGGCGTCACATGGGGTTATGCAGATATGGCACAGCTGGCAAAAAACACACAGACTAAACCGGACATTATTGTTGATCATCTGCCTCAGATTGATGATGGCATACGTCATCATGCTAACAGCGAAATCCGCGCATGAAGCAAAAAACCAGTTTACGTGCCCGTGCCATTGCCCTACTGGCACGGCGGGAAATCAGCAGAGCTGAGCTGGCACGTAAACTGCATCCTTATGCAGATGAAAACGACAATCTTGAAGCATTACTGGATGAACTGGCACAAAAGCACTGGCAATCAGATGAGCGATATACGGAAACTTATATCAATAGTAAAAGCCGGCTGCATGGTAATCTGCGTTTAGAGCAAAGCTTGAAGCAAAAAGGTGTGGATGCAGCTCTGATTGCAGATTATTTACCGGACAGAGAACAACAGATAAATAATGCTATAGCTGTTTTGCAAAAAAAATATCGTCAGCCTCCCGCTGACTTAAAAGAAAAACATAAATGTATGCATTTTCTTGCTTACCGCGGTTTTAGTATGGATATTATTCACTCAGCTATCCGGCAGGCGTGGGCTGATACTTCGCTGCCTGACGAAGATGAATACTGATTATAATGCCAGGTACTGACTGCACATCCTAAAATACAAAATTTCGTCTATATACATACAAAATCAATACCTGTACATTTAATTCAGCAAAGCATTATTCAATAAAAAAGCCCGGACTCATAACCGGGCTTTTTGGGTATGTCAAATTAATTAATGTAAACTGACATCTTCACGTTTCACATGGTCGTTACTTGTACCTGTAGGCTTTCCCGACCAGTAGCTGGCGAGAAACGAACCGGAAATATTATGCCATAATGAAAATATTGCGCCCGGTAAAGCAGCCATCGAACCAAAAAATTCAGATCCCAATACTGCTGCCAGACCAGAATTCTGCATCCCTACTTCCAGAGCCAGTGTGCGACAGATGGATTTATCAAAACCAAACAACCGTCCACCCCAGTAACCGCCAATCAGCCCTAAAGCATTATGCAAAATCACACCAACAACAACAATTACCGTCTTTATTCCGATTTTATCGCTGCTTAATGACACCACAGTTGATAGCACAATAATAATCATACACATCGTTATCAGTGGCAGTGAAGGTATAATTTTTTTTACCAGTTTCGGCGCAAAATAATTAATACTTACCCCTATAGCAATAGGTAAGGCAACAATCAGCAAAATTTCCCTGAGCATATTTACGACAGGTACTTCGATTGATGCAGCTATATAAAGTTTTGCCAATAGTGGTGTAGCAAAAATACCCACTACAGTAGACAAGGCACTGATTGTGACAGACAGTGCAACATCACCTTTGGATAAAAACACCATCACATTCGAAGCAGTACCACTGGCCACACACCCTACCAGCACCATTCCTGCCTGCAATTCTGGCGACATGTTCAGCAATCTGGCAATCAGCCATGCGGCCAGTGGCATAATCAGATAATGCAGACCAATACCTGCCGCAATAGGCGCCGGCCGCTTCAATACCCGGGTAAAATCCTCAATTCTCAGCGTCATGCCCATGGATAGCATCACCAGCATCAGCATTTCAGAAATATAAGATTTCAGAGGAATAAAAACGGCAGGATTATAATAGGCAAAGATAGAACATAAGGCTGCCCACAATGGGAACAGCCTCGTGATAATAGCAATCATGAGAATCGTCTCATGCAATGACAAAAATCAGCTTAAGCAGCCATAGCCTTGATTTTGGCAGCCAGACGGCTTTTATGACGTGCAGCTTTATTTTTATGGAAAACACCTTTATCAGCAATGCGATCAATCACTTTAACGCTCTCGCTGTAGGTAACCTGAGCAGCTGCTTTGTCACCAGCTTCAACGGCTTTCAATACTTTTTTAACCGCAGTGCGAAAAGCGGTACGCAAGCTAGCGTTATGAGCACGTTGTTTCAGTGCCTGACGGGCGCGCTTACGAGATTGTGCACTATTGGCCATCAATATCTCCTAACATACATATACAAATCATGAAACGCAGAATTTTAATGACTTCACAGCATAAATGCAAGTACCGGTGTTGTTTTTTCAGCAGGCAACATATAAAAACAAGTAGCCAGGATTACCTGTCCTGCTGTGTTTTTTCATCCTTGATTATGCTATTTTCCGGCAATTTGCGGAAATAATCACTTCTCCAGTACGCCTGAGTTCCTTCCCGAATCAATACCAGACATATTGCAGCCAATGGTAACGCCAGCAGCATACCGACAAAACCAAGTAACTGCCCGAATGCCATTAATGAGAAAATAACCCAGAACGGCGACAGACCAATCCTGTCGCCCACAATTTTCGGAGTGACAAAGAAGCTTTCCAGAAACTGACCAATGGCAAATACACCCCAGACAAGCAATAGTCCTGTCCAGCCATCAAACTGCAATAATGCTGCCAGCGTGGCCAGCAGCAGACCGGTAAAAGCACCCAGATAAGGCACAAACACCAGCAAACCGGCAACCATACCTATAGCAAATCCAGATTCCAGCCCTACCAATGCCAGCCCCAGACCATAAACCATGCCCATAATTACCATTACCAGCAGTTCGCCGCGAAGGAATTCGCCCAGTACCGTATCCATATTGGTAGCGATACGATTATAAGTAGGTAAGGCACGGCGCGGAATCAGATGCCGGATACCGGAGGTCCAGCGATTCCAGTCCAGCAGAAAATAATATAAAAGAAAAGGCAGTAACAGCAGATTGGTCACCCACTCTACCATACCACTGCTATGCTGCCATACTACAGGTAAAACTTTTGAAGCGGCATCTTTAATACTGGCATTATGAGTTTGAATCCATTGTGCTACATACTTGGACATATAATCCGCATCCCAGCGGATACGGATATGAAATGTCTGATTAAGCCATGGAACAAGCCGATGATGCACCCAGTCAAGAAATGCGGGCAGTTTCTCATAAATACTGTCCAGCAAATTAATCAGCATCGGTATCACAATCAGCAGCAAAATCACAATAACACTCAGTCCCAGAAACATCACCAGCATTGCTGCCAGCGAGCGGGAAATTTTTAGACTATGCAGTTTTACTACCAGCGGATTTAAAATATAGGCCAGTACTCCGGCTGCGGCAAAAGGCATTAAAATCGGTTTTAGCCCTACAAATAGACCGATGGTTGCCAGCAGTACCAACCCGCCTATAATCCAGGGGGCAATACCAGAAGAGGTTTTGCTGTTCATATTCATTTAATTACACTCATACTGATTAATAAAAATATAAGCTCACAGCAATATACGGATAATGATTTATCAGCATATTTATTTTGATAATAGCTGAATAAGCACAGTACTGGAATGTCTAAATGTAACATACGTATCAGATACTGATATTTTTTTGCAAAAATTATTCAATTTAACCAGCTGATTTAATCAATTGTTTCCGAATTTACCTTTTTTCATCCAATAAAAAAGCTGTCCGGAAAAACCGGACAGCTTGTGACATAAGAATTTTAGTTCTTACTTTTTACGCTGTGGTGGCAGGTCAGTACACGTACCCATAGCGACTTCAGCCGCCATACCTATTGATTCACCCAGCGTCGGATGAGGATGGATGGTGCGACCGATATCATCTGCATCACAACCCATTTCAATAGCCAGACAGATTTCACCAATCATATCGCCGGCACTCGGACCAACAATTGCACCGCCGATTATCTGTCCACTGTCAGCGTCAAAAATCAGCTTAGTTGCACCCTCACTGCAACCATTGGCTACAGCACGGCCGGAAGCAGCCCAAGGGAATACAGATTTAGTGATTTTTACCCCGTCTTTTTTCGCCTGATCTTCTGTCATGCCTACCCATGCAACTTCCGGATTGGTATAAGCCACTCCGGGGATAACACGTGCATCAAAATACGCTTGATGACCGGCACAATTTTCAGCAGCCACATGGGCTTCATGTACAGCTTTATGCGCCAGCATCGGCTGACCCACAATATCACCTATGGCAAAAATATGCGGTACATTAGTACGCATCTGCTTATCAACATTAATAAACCCGCGATCTGTAACGGCCACTCCGGCGTTTTCTGCACCTATCAGCTTGCCATTAGGTGCACGACCGGCTGCAACCAGAACCAAATCATAGCGTTGCGGCTGTGTCGGAGCTTTAGCGCCTTCAAATGTCACGTAAATACCATCTTCTTTAGCTTCAACAGCTGTGGTTTTGGTATTCAGCATGATATTATCAAAACGATGTTCGTTTTTCTTCTGCCAGATTCTGACCATATCGCGGTCAGCACCCTGCATCAGACCATCCATCATTTCTACTACATCCAGACGTGCGCCCAGTGTGCTGTACACTGTACCCATTTCCAGACCAATAATACCGCCGCCGATTATCAGCATTTTTTCCGGCACAAATTTCAGTGCCAGAGCGCCTGTTGAATCAACAATGCGCGGATCTTCAGGAATAAACGGTAAATTAACTACGCGGCTACCGGCAGCAATAATGGTATTTTTAAAAGCCAGTGTTCTGGTTTCACCGGTTTCAAAACGTCCTTCACCTGAAGTCAGTTTGACTTCAATATGATGCGGATCGATATAACGACCATTACCGCGAATAATATCAACTTTACGGGTTTTAGCCATGCCGGCCAGACCGCCGGTCATTCTCGCTACTACTTTTTCCTTGTAGCTGCGCAACTGGTCGATATCAATTTTTGGTGCCGGATACTCAATGCCATTGGCTTTCAGCTCTTTAACTTCATCAATTACAGCTGCATTATGCAGTAAAGCTTTGGATGGAATGCAACCAACATTCAGACAAACACCGCCCAAAGTTGCATAACGTTCCACGATAGCAACTTTCAGGCCTTCATCAGCTGCGGCAAAAGCCGCAGAATATCCACCCGGGCCGCCGCCAAGTACAACAACATCGTACTCAGCATCACTGCTGCCGGAGTAACTGGCTGCCTGAGGTGCTGCTACCGGTGCACTTTCAGCCGCAGGAGCACTTGCTGCAGGTTTAGCTGTAGCTTCTACTACTGCAATCACACCACCTTCAGAAATTTTATCACCAACTTTAACTTTAACCTCTTTCACCACACCGGCTGTTTCTGCCGGTACATCCATCGTAGCTTTATCTGTTTCCAGCGTAATCAGTGTGTCATCTACCGCAACGGTATCGCCCGGTTTGATTTCTACCGCAATAATATCGACATCTTTATAATTGCCGATATCCGGTACTTTCAATTCAATTAAGCTCATGGTCTTACCTTTTGCCTGACTGTTGCATCAGATACAACAGTAATTGCCTGTATTTCATGTATACAGGCTGCCAGAAACCAATCTGTTTTCAGGCAGCCTGTTATTTAAAAACTTACAGAGATACGCGGCGGAAATCAGCCAGCAGCTGGCTGATAAATACCAGAAAACGCATACCGGCTGCACCATCAATCACACGGTGGTCAAAAGACAGGGACAGCGGGCATTGTAAGCGCGGCTCAAATTCCTTACCATTCCAGGTCGGTTTGATTTGTGATTTACAAACGCCAAGAATAGCCACTTCCGGCGCATTAACAATAGGCGTAAAGCCTGTACCGCCAATACCGCCTAAAGAAGAAATGGTGAAAGAAGCGCCTTGCATTTCCTGAGGTTTCAGCTTGCCTTCACGGGCACGCTTACTCATATCAGCCAGTTCCTGCGTGATTTCTTTCAGACCTTTCTGGTCAGCGTTTTTAATAACCGGCACAACCAGACCATTCGGCGTATCAGCGGCAAAACCGATATGAATGTATTTCTTCAGAATCAGGTTATCACCATCAAGCGAAGAATTAAATTCAGGGAATTCCTGTAATGCTTTCACGCAGGCCAGAATGATGAAAGCCAGCGGAGATACTTTAATACCGGCACGCTCCCATTCTTTATTCAGCTGTTTACGGAAAGCCTCCAGATCTGTCATGTCTGCATCTTCATGTAAAGTAACATGAGGAATCATTACCCAGTTACGAGCCAGATTCTGACCGGAGATTTTCTTGATGCGTGACAGTTCTTTAACTTCAATTTCACCAAATTTGCTGAAATCTACTTTAGGCCATGGCAATAAATCCAGTCCGCCTCCGAGAGAAGCACCACTACCACCCTGCTCAACCTTCTGCATAACCGATTTAACAAATTCACGCAGATCAACAGGGGTAATGCGCCCTTTACGTCCACTACCACTCACACGTCCTAAATCTACGCCAAGTTCACGAGCCAGTTTGCGTACAGACGGGCTGGCATGGGCTTTTTCAAAACCTTTCTCATCAATATCAGAGCTGCCAAAAGCCTGAGGCACATGGCTTTTGATTTCGGCACGTAATTCATTATTTTCAGCAGATGGTGTGGCAGCAACCTGTTTTTTGATTTCAGAAGCTTCTTTTTGTTCCGGGGTTAACGGTGCGGCAGCAGCACTTGCCGGAGCAACAGCCACTTCAATCAGAGCACTTCCTTCTGATACTTTATCGCCAACTTTTACATGTACAGCCGTTACTTTACCGGCAACAGTAGACGGTACATCCATCGTCGCTTTATCAGTTTCCAGGGTAACCAGTGTCTGATCAACAGCTACATCATCACCGACCTTAATATCTACTTCAATTACATCAACATTCGAGAAATTACCGATGTCCGGTACTTTCACAGCAACAGACTGAGCAGCTGTACCGGCTGCTTCGGTAGTTGTTGCCTTAACCGGAGCTTCAGTAGTGGTACCAGCAGATGAAGATGCACTTGCGGCAGCAGAAGTTTCTACTTTCACAATCACATTACCTTCAGATACTTTATCACCCACTTTAACCAGGACTTCTTTCACCACACCAGCCTTATCAGCAGGAACGTCCATAGTGGCTTTATCTGTTTCAAGCGTAATCAGGGTATCGTCTACCGCAATGCTATCGCCAACTTTGACCGCCACGTCAATAACATCGACACCGGTATAATTACCGATATCAGGCACTTTTATTTCTACAATCTGACTCATCATTATGTCCTTTGATGACAGCAGGCTTAAGCCTGCGTCCGACAATCATTAGCTTGCACAGCCAGCAAAACCTGCCTGAAATCCGAATGAACTTCAGGCATTGGGTTTATTAACGTGCCCAGCTCGGTTCTACATCAGCCTTGATACCATATTTATTGATGGCATCCTGTACCACCTGTTTACTGATCTTGCCTTCATCAGCCAGACCATTCAGAGCAGCTACAGCCACGTGGTAACGGTTGATTTCAAAGAACTCACGTAAATTGTCACGGGAATCACTGCGACCAAAGCCATCTGTACCCAGAACTGTGAACACATCCTGTGGTACATAAGCACGAATACGGTCAGCAAAGTGACGTACATAATCGGTTGAAGCCACAATCGGACCTTCATGACCAGACAGTAATTGAGTCACATAAGGTACTTTCTGGGTATCGGTCGGATGCAGACGGTTGTAACGTTCGATATCAATACCATCACGGTACAGTTCGTTAAATGAAGTCACACTCCAGATATTGGCATCAACATCGAAATCCTGTTTCAGCAATTCTGCTGCAGCAATCACTTCCTGCAAAATAACACCGGAACCCATTAACTGCACTTTCAGTTTACCGCTGGTACCTTCCTGCAACAGATACATACCTTTCAGAATCTGCTGTTCGATTCCATCACGCTGCGGCATAGCCGGATGTTTATAGTTCTGGTTCATCAGAGTGATGTAATAGAACACATCTTCACGATCTACATACATGCGCTGCAGACCATGCTGAATAATGACAGCAACTTCATAAGAGAAGGACGGGTCATAGGAAATGCAGTTCGGAATCAGCTCAGCCTGAATATGGCTGTGACCATCCTGATGCTGCAAGCCTTCACCGTTCAGAGTTGTACGGCCGGAAGTACCGCCCAGCATAAAGCCGCGGGCACGCTGATCACCAGCAGCCCAGGCTAGATCGCCGATACGCTGGAAACCAAACATTGAATAATAAATATAGAACGGGATTAGCGGGCAATCATTATTGGAATAGCTTGTTGCAGCAGCAATCCATGAGCTCATTGCACCCGGCTCATTAATACCTTCCTGGAAAATCTGACCATTTTTAGATTCTTTATAGAACATCAGCTGGTCGTGATCCTGCGGGGTGTAAATCTGACCTTTTGGATTCCAGATAGCATACTGACGGAACAAACCTTCCATACCGAATGTACGGCTTTCATCCGGCACAATCGGCACAATCCGCTTGCCGATATTTTTATCTTTAAGCAGTGTACTCAGAATACGTACAAAGGCCATTGTTGTAGAGAACTCACGGTCACCGCTATCCTGCAACTGAGCTTCAAATTCACTTAATGGCGGAATTGGCAGCTGCTCAGAATCAGGATGACGGTAAGGCAGGAAGCCACCCAGCTGAGCACGGCGCTCTTTCATGTATTTCATTTCTTCGCTGTCTTCAGGCAGTCGGAAGAATGGCAGAGTATGCTCCATCTCTTCATCAGTTACCGGAATCTGGAAACGATCACGGAACTGTTTCAAAGATTTCATATCCATTTTCTTAGCCTGGTGAGCAGTATTCTGTGCCTCACCAGAAGCACCCATACCATAACCTTTAATGGTTTTAGCCAGAATTACAGTCGGACGTCCATCCGGATTATTAACTGCTTCATAGTAAGCGGCATACACCTTATGCGGATCGTGACCACCACGGTTCAGTGACCAGATTTCATCGTCTGACATATTAGCCACCATGGCTTTCAGTTCAGGCGTATTGAAGAAGTGTTCGCGCACATATGCGCCATTCTGTGATTTATACATCTGATAATCACCGTCAACACATTCTTCCATGCGTTTTTTCAGCAGATTATCTTTATCCTGAGCCAGCAGTGCATCCCACTTACTGCCCCAGATTACTTTCAGTACATTCCAGCCGGCACCGCGGAAGTTGCCTTCCAGTTCCTGAATAATTTTACCGTTACCGCGTACCGGTCCGTCCAGACGCTGCAAGTTACAGTTAACAACAAAAATCAGGTTATCTAATCCATCACGGGCAGCCAGTGCAATTGCGCCCTGACTTTCCGGCTCATCCATTTCGCCGTCACCACAGAATACCCATACTTTACGGCCCTGAGTTTTCGCCAGACCACGGGATTCCAGATATTTCAGCAAACGAGCCTGATAAATACCCTGGATTGGTCCCAGACCCATAGATACTGTCGGGAACTGCCAGAAGTCAGGCATCAGCCATGGATGAGGATAAGAAGACAGACCATTACCATGTACTTCCTGACGGAAATTACTCATCTGTTCTTCAGTTAAGCGGCCTTCAACAAATGCACGTGCATAGAAACCAGGTGCACTATGACCCTGGAAAAATACCAGATCACCTTCCTGATTATCTGTTTTACCATGCCAGAAGTGATTGAAACCAACATCATATAAAGTAGCACAAGACTGGAAGCTGGCAATATGCCCGCCCAGCTCAAGATTCTTTTTGCTGGCATTTAATACCAATGCTGCTGCATTCCAGCGCACCAGTGATCGGATTCGGTGCTCTAATTCATGATTACCCGGTGATTTTTTTTCTTTACCAACAGGAATAGTATTCAGATAGGCTGTTGTGGCACTGAACGGCATATAAATGCCTCGGCGGCGGATATAGCGCACCAGGCTTTCCATTAAATAATGCGCACGTTCAGGTCCCTCTTGTTTCAGCACCGAGCTGAGTGAATCCAGCCATTCCTGGGTTTCAATCGGATCGATATCTTGATCATGGAAGTCAGCAGACATAGCAATATCCTCTTTCATTTGGGATTGAGTCATGAACAAAACACTTTATGTTGTTGCTATTTCATTTATCATTTTCTTTATTAACCAGATGCTTTACCAAATTAATTAAAAGAAATACAAATAAATTCAAATAACTTACAATAAATCTGCATAATCTTAGTTGAATAAAAGCATATATTATTGTGATGCAACATACTGTATTTTCGTTTAAATCGTACCAGCGTAATACCTAAACAGCAATGTATTTTTACACCAATTTTCTGATTTAAAACAAGTAAACAAATTATCACAGAAATTTTATCAGAATGTGGTAAATGATTTTTACTATGCCAAAAACAGGTAATTAGATAAAACAAAAGTAAATATAATAAGTTATATTAATACTAAATACGTAATTATCATTAACAAAAACTATTTCTTATTAATAAATTCAGAATTGAAATTATTTTTGAATTTATGCACATTAGTTGGCATTTATTAACAAATAAATTTTATTTTATACAAACGCTATTAATGAGTAATCATATTTGTTTATTCGCTGCTTTAAACAACCAAACCTAAATCAAGTTATCAGTATCAGTTTTATTCAGACAAATGAGATTTTCTTTATTTTTTATCTTAGTTTTAATTCTTTAGAATTTTATTTATAGTTTAATGTTAAATAATTATCATAAACTGATCCCATAAAATTATTTCACATTCTGTTATTTTCAATCTCAATTTATAATTTATTTAGTCTAATCAATATTATATTAGCTGGATTATTACAATTTTTCTTTATCGCATTATTAAATCAAGTTTTAATTTCTTTCAGACTTCAAAAATTAATCATTTCATTTTTATTTAACTATAATTAAAACACAAATATACATTTTATTAATTGTTTTTACTACCTAAAATAAGCACTTTAAATCTTAATCATTTGACCTTATTTTAATTTAAATAGTATTTTGAAAACGAATAGAAATTTCAGCAAAGGATAAAATATGGCTGAACGCAATTATTATGAAATTCTGGGTGTTGATCGAAAGGCCAGCGAAGACGATATCAAAAAAGCTTATCGTAAACTGGTTCGCAAATATCACCCAGATGTAAGTAAAGATCCTGATGCCGTAGCTAAAACTAGTGAAATCAATATTGCTTATGAAACCTTACATGATAAGGAAAAACGGGCTGAATATGATGAAATGCTGGACAATCCGTTCCGGCATAGCAGCCGGCAGGCTGGAGGCAGCCAGGGTGATTACAGTTATCAGCAGTATGATTTTGACCCTAGTCACTTTGGCCAGAACGGAGCCTTTGGCAATGGCGATTTTCGTTTTGACGACTTGTTCTCTGCTTTCGGCAGCAGTGCAAGACAAGGCTTTCAACAACGCCGAAGCGGCCCGGTAGGCGGAGAAGACCAGCATGCTGAGCTGGTTATTGATATTGCCGCAGCCTATCAGGGAGCACAGCGTAATTTATCCCTGGATATGCCTACACTGAATGCTCAGGGGCAAATGGCTTATGAGCGTAAAACACTCAATGTAAAAATTCCGGCAGGGATTACTGAAGGTCAGCAAATCCGGCTTAGCGGTCAGGGATTACCTGGTTTTAACGGTGGTTCATCCGGAGATTTATATTTAAAAATCAGTTTCCGTAATCAGGATAATTTATATGTCCAGAACCGTAAAGATGTTTACCAGCGTATCAACGTTGCTCCCTGGACTGCTGCATTAGGCGGTAAAACAGATATTACTACTCCGGCCGGCAAACTGAGTGTCAATATTCCTGCCAACAGCCACAACGGGCAGAAAATGCGCCTGAAAGGTAAAGGTATACCGGCAAAAGCAGCCGGTGATTTGTATCTGCTGATAAATATTGTGCTGCCACAAGCCAGTAACGAAGCAGACCATGCCGCATGGCAGGCACTTGCGACGCATTACGCCGGTTTTAAACCCCAGAATCATGTTTGATAACAGGAGCGAAGAATGAATAAAAATCAACAAGATATTGAATTGAGCTTTGATGATCTGGTTCGTGCCTGTGACAATCAGAGTAACTGGATATTAAGCCTGATTGCTGAAAGCGTTATTCCTGTTGAACAAGAACCGCAATTGGCGCGCTATAGTGGCTACCATATGGCTATTGCCCGCCGCGCATGGCGTATTCATCGTGATTTTGATGCCAGTGCGAGTGCCACTGCACTGATTCTGCAATTACTGGATGAAGTAGAAGATTTACGCCGACGCGGTTAATCCGGAGTGAGTAATTAACCAATACTCTTTGCAGTTACTGGTCATTATCCGGCAATTGTGCAGAACCCATTCGCCGTAAAATAACATTGGCTTTACGGCGGATTTCTTTATCTCGCGGATGATCAATGTAATAAAGCGGTCTGGGTACACGCGCAGCGAGTTTGGCTGCCTGCTGCGGAGACAACTGCATGGCGGTTCGTCCATAAATCGTTTCACTGGCCGCTTCGGCACCGTATACCCCATATCCCCACTCAATTACATTCAGATATAGCGCAAAAATCCGGTCTTTATTGGTTGTAGCTTCAAGTAGCGAAGTAATCACTGCTTCCTCTGCCTTACGCCAGTAACTGCGGCTTTCAGATAAAAACAGATTTTTAGCCAGCTGCTGGCTGATGGTTGACCCGCCAGCCTTAATATTACCCTGACGTTCATTTTTTTTAATGGCCGTACGGATACCATTCCAGTCAAAACCATCATGTTCGGCAAAACGCGCATCTTCTGAGGCAATCAGCGCTTTTTTCAGATTTGGCGAAATACGGTTGTAAGCTACCCACTGATAATTCAACTGCGTATCCGGACGGGTTTCAGCCAGCTCATGTATACGTAACAACATAAACATGGTACGGTGCGGCGCCACTGTCCGATAGATTAACAGACTGCCATAAATATAAACATTAAACAGCAAAAACAGCGTAACGAGCACAATTAACAAATTACGCACGATTTTCATGACTGTTCCATTTCTTTACGTATCTGCTCGGTTACCGGTCGGATATCAGGATTAAAACCATGCCACAATGCATATGAGGCTGCTGCCTGCGCTACCAGCATACCAAGACCATCAGCCAGATGCCGGCACCCTGCTTCATGAGCCTGAAGCAAAAAAGGGGTTAACTTTGCCGAATACATCATATCGTAAACCAGTTGCGCCCTGGCCAGTGCTGGCGCAGATACAGGTAATTTCTGCCCGTGTAAACTACCTGAGGTAGCATTGATAACGACATCATATTCCGGTTTTATCTGCGTTACCGCGCACCAGTTTACATTATGCTCCTGAGCAAGCAACTGCGCTTTTTCTGCTGAGCGGTTAGCAATAGTCAGCGAAGCCGGCAGTTGCTGTAAAAGTGGCTGAATGACACCACACGCTGCACCACCCGCTCCCAGCAGTAATATATGTTTATTACTCAGAGAAAAAGACAATAATTCTTCAATTGCCCGCACCAGACCGATACCGTCAGTATTGTCTCCCAGCAACTGTCCGTTGCGCCAGAATAAAGTATTAACAGCTTTTGCTGCTTTAGCCCGTTCAGTCAGCACATCAGCCAGAATATAAGCCTCATGCTTAAAAGGCACAGTAACATTGGCCCCGGTTCCGCCAGCTTTAAAAAATTCTCTGGCTTGTGCAGCAAAATCATCAACAGCAATCAGACGCCGCTCATAAATTAACTTTTGACCGTGCTGAGCAGCAAAAGCCTGATGAATTTGCGGAGAACGACTATGCGCTACAGGATTACCCAATACTGCAAATATACTCATTGACTCCCCTCTGCTATGTAAATAACTGTTGCCATTATCCAGACTACACCGGTTAAAGGCAAAACCCTATCATAAAACCATTAATTTTTCTTTCATGATAAGCAGACGCTGGCTTTCATACGCATGCATATCTGGTCGCTAAATAAATTTCTGACTGAATAAAATTAGTTTTTTAGCCTGAAAACCAGACCAATTAGCAACAATTGTAAAAATTATTTTTATTTAACTTCAATTTACCGTATGATTTACTCGCGCTTACTCTTTAATTTTCGGATTATCGATTAACCGTAATAAAACCTGATTACATCCAGGTAAACACAAAACTACTTATCAATCAGCTGGCATTCAATCAATCAGCACGTTCAAAAAATAATCTGATATCAGGCCAGCATCTGAAGCAAAAATTTTTAATTTTTATGCAATGCATATTGCAATGCCAATTGATATAGTTTTTATCAGGATGAATCATGCATACTCGCCGGCCTGTCATTCCTCACACATTCAATAAATTACCCTTACACGTTAAACTGGGATATGCCATCGGACAAATGGCTGATTCACTCGCCTATAATCTTTTTTATGTTTTTTATCTTTTTTTTCTGACAAACGTTGCCAGCATTCCTGCTACTCAGGCAGGTACTATTGTTCTGATTGCTGTTATCTGGGATGCTGTAGCTGATCCGCTGGTCGGTCAGTTTTCAGATAATATCTGTTCACACTGGGGGCGACGCAGACCATTAATGCTGGCAGCTATTCTGCCATATACCCTGCTATTGTTACTGCTCTATACTGATATTTCATCTCTCAGCACCAATCAGAAAACAGTTTATTTCACCATAATTGCCATTCTGTTCTGGTCTGCTTACAAAATCTACGTCATACCTTTTTACACTTTAGGTGCAGAAATGACCAATAACTTTGATGAACGTACTTCGCTTCGGGTATGGGCGGGTTATGCACTTAATGCAGCCGTTCTTGTATCTTCTTCCGCTCCGCCGCTGATTGTTAAATGGATTGTAGATCATGGATTCAGTGTCAGCAGCGGCTGGCAAGGCGTGAGTGTGATATTTGCTGTCCTGACTTTACTGAGTGGACTCACCTGCTGGTTTCTGACTCGTGGTTATGAACTGCCTGTCCGGCAAAAAACAAGCCGAATACACAGCAGAAACCGGCTTCTGGCTTTTATTCGCGAAGTTATCAGTAATATGATTGAAATCTGGCGTCTTTCATCAAGTAAATTTCTTGGCGCATCAGTTTTTTTCTGGTCGGCTGCTTACGCGCTCAGTACCGGAGCCTTATATTATTTATTCTTAAACAACATGGCATACAGCGAAAAAGATGCTGCGATCTGTTTTTTGATTTACAGCTTACTGGCTCTTGCCTGGCTTCCCGCTGTAAATTATACCGCGCAGAAATTTGATAAAAGAAATGTCTATTATCTGTCTATGCTCATCAGCTCAATAGGCACAGGCGTATTCTTTTTTTGCGGATTTCCTAACAGAGCTATGCTGATAATTTTTTTAATTCTGCTGCAACTTGGTAATAGTTATTTTTGGACTATATATTATTCCATGATGTACGACATTAGTGAGCTGGATGATTTTATTAACAACAAACGAAGAGAAGGAGCAATTACAGCCCTGATGTCATTCTTACAAAAATTCGGTAGTGCACTGGCCATTTGGTTTATTGGTTTTTATCTGGAGAAACATGGATATATATCATCTACAGGTCAGGAAACCATTATTCAGCCACCACTGGCACAACAGGCTATTCTGGAGTTAAACACATGGATTCATGCATTAGCCGGCATTATTGCTGCACTGTGTGCCATTGGTTATCCACTGACCCGCAGCCGTTATCAGGCATTACTTACCGCTCTTAAAGCAAAAAAAGAGCAGCAGCCGTACACCACCAGTAATTTCAAACAACTATTGTAAAAATACTGCAAAAGCTGATACTTACAATATAATCAAGATAAACAACATGATACATGTAAAAAGGAGAAATATTATGACTAAGAAACGTGCACGGGAATTAGGAATTCCTCTAACCGGCACCACTGGCAAAAACAATGCGATAACCGATGTATGCGGCATTGAAGTTGGCTACAGTACCGTTATCTATGGTACACCGGATGATTATACAGGTCAGGGTTCAGCCTTTGCCCGTACTGGCGTAACCGCTATTTTGCCCAGAGGTAAACAACGCAGTGCTGTATTCGTCGGCAGGCATGATTTAAACGGTAATGGAGAATTAACCGGCACGCACTGGCTGGATGATTCAGGTTTAATGCATGGTCCGGTACTCATTATGAACAATATGATTCAGAAGATGATATTGAGGCATTACGAATAAAAGCAGAGGCTATTTGCACAAGAATAAAATAGGGCTAATATGGGAATAAAAGTAACGGGCATTGATAGATGCATAAAGAGCTTTGATAAAACTATAAACAGAACAACAAAAAATGCGGTTAGAGCGATGCACGCGTCAATGATTGTAGGAGCTACACAAGCGGCAATCTACACTCCTATAGACACATCAACATTAATTAACTCACAATATCGGGAGGTCGTCATTAATGGCACTCGTATCACTGGTAGAGTTGGTTACACTGCAAATTACGCGGCTTATGTTGCAGACCCATCTATAAAAATGAAATTTAAGCGCCCTACTGCTAAAAAAGATTTTCTAAATGAGGGCTTCAAAGATGTAGAAGCTGAAATACTAGATATCTTTAAACGTGAATTATTTCGTTAAAGTTATAATCAATATATCAACCGCCTGATTGGCGGTTTTTTGTATTAAACAAAATAGATGCTTAAGGAAATAAACAAATATATTAAGGCTAAGGCTAAAATTACTTTGAAGTTAAGTGATAACTTTCAGTCAGTAAATCGAATATTTCTTTATCTGATAAATGTCCAGAAAGAATAATGCTGATCCAATGTTCTTTATTCATATGATATGCAGGCAAAATACCTTCTTTTTTCCTTAAAGAGCCTATATGTTCAGGTCTTGCTTTAATATCCAGAACATCAATCTCTTTATCGTCTTTTAGTCCAAGTTTTGAACCAGATACATTCATAACAATAGCATACCATTTATCACCATCCTGATGATGGCGCAATACTGCATAGTTAGGTAAATTTTCCCAAAGATAGTTAGGTTCTGAATGAAAATGTTTTTTGGCATAGTTAAATAATGTTTCTCTATTCATTATAATCTCCTAAAGATGTTGGATATAGAAAATACAAATTAACTGCATGTGAGTTTACTCATATAAGTATAACATTATAGTTGACTTGGAATAATCAAAATCATAAAAAATAAATAGCCCAACCAATACTAACAGCGTAGGTATTGTTCGTGATACCACCAGCAAATGGATGATAGATAATCACTTTTATTTTCCATATGTTAACAATGGTCAGCCTGTAGACGGCGTAGGATATTTTTATCCGGTAGTGGGCGAAACATGGGACGGATTATTAAACGACATTAATGGTTTTCATATCAGACCTGAACATGCACTTGAGGCTTTAAATAATGCACACGCAGGTGCCATTGCTGAAGGTAACGTCGGTGGTGGCACCGGCATGATCTGCCATGATTTCAAAGGTGGTACCGGCACCGCATCACGTATAGTCAGCACAGAAGCCGGTGAATTTACTCTGGGTGTACTGGTACAGGCCAACCATGGGATGCGTGATACTTTTCAAATTTGCGGTATTCCGCTGAAAGATGAATTTGGCCCTGAAACCATGCCTGTAATCAATACTTTTGCCCCCAAACCGGGAACAGGATCTATCATCGTGATTCTGGCTACCGACGCCCCGTTACTTCCCTGGCAACTGAGTAAACTCACCAAACGTGTCCCTATTGGTATCGGCTTACTCGGTGCTTATGGTGATAACGGTTCAGGCGACATTTTTCTGGCTTTCTCTACCGCTAATGAAAATGCTTACAGTCTGGGCATCAGCAAAATTGACATGCTGAGCGATGAGATTATTGATCCGCTTTATATTGCTACAGTAGAAGCAGTTGAAGAAGCAGTATTAAATGCTTTATGTGCAGCTGAAACCATGGAAGGTCGTGACCACAATCTGGTTCAGGCACTACCGCAGGATCAACTGTTAGCAATTTTAAAAAAATACGGAAAAATCAAATAAATAATTAATATTTATCAATTTCAGCCCGTTAATTATGAGTTAACAGATAACTTACGGGCTGAAACAAATCAATACGATTCGATTCAAATATCAGCATTCCGAATCAATTACATAAGAAAATTTGAAATAACGCCTTTTATTTACGGTAATATTCTGCCTGATACATCAACCTGGCTCTTCCTTATTTCCTGACAATATTTGATTTATTAAATTTTTCTGTAGTGAATATCTAAATCTGATAGTTCACAAATTCTGATATAAACCAGAATAGATATATATAACAACATGTTTTTAAATAAATTAATTTAATCCGTTATAAAAAACCGGCTTTTTTTACATCAATGCGTTTTTTTTACAAATTGAATGTGGCAGAATCACCTTAACTTGCCGGAGAGTTTGTCACTCTCCAGACCTTAATGGGAGCCTTAAATATGTCAATAAAAAAAGTAGTTAGCCTGATTGAAGAAAATGATGCCAAATTCATTGATTTGCGCTTTACCGATACAAAAGGCAAACAACAGCACGTATCCGTACCAGCCAGAATTGTGCTGGAAGACCCTGAAGAATGGTTTGAAAACGGTCAGGCTTTTGATGGATCTTCCATCGCCGGCTGGAAAGGAATTCAGGCTTCCGATATGACTCTGAGACCAGATGCATCGACAGCATTTATTGACCCTTTCTATGATGACACCACAGTTGTTTTAACCTGTGATGTTATCGATCCGGCCAATGGTCAGGGTTACGACCGTGATCCGCGCTCCATCGCAAAACGTGCCGAAGCTTATCTGAAATCAACCGGTATCGGTGATACTGCATTCTTTGGTCCGGAACCGGAATTTTTCGTGTTTGACGGCGTAGAATGGCAAACCGATATGAGCGGTACCCGTTATAAAATTCATTCTGAAGAAGCCGCATGGTCTAGCGGTAAATCATATGACGGTCAGAATACCGGACACCGCCCGGGCGTTAAAGGCGGCTATTTCCCTGTAGCACCTGTTGATTCCGGTCAGGATTTACGCTCAGCCTGCACCCAGACACTGGAAGCGATCGGCATTCCGGTAGAAGTACATCACCACGAAGTTGCCACTGCCGGTCAGATGGAAATCGGTACCCGTTTCAATACACTGGTGCGCCGTGCTGACTGGACACAAGATATGAAATATGTCATCCAGAATGTAGCGCACAACTTTGGCAAAACTGCTACTTTCATGCCAAAACCTATTCTGGGTGACAATGGTTCCGGTATGCATGTACATCAGTCTATCTGGAAAGACGGACAAAATCTGTTTTCCGGTGATGGCTACGCCGGCTTGTCTGATCTGGCTCTGTACTACATCGGCGGTATCATTAAACATGCTAAAGCACTGAATGCGCTGACTAATCCGTCAACCAACTCTTACAAACGTCTGGTACCGCATTTTGAAGCCCCGACCAAACTGGCCTACTCTGCCAAAAACCGTTCAGCTTCTATCCGCATTCCGTACGTTGCCAGTGCAAAAGCCCGCCGTATCGAAGCTCGCTTCCCGGATCCTACCGCTAATCCTTATCTGGCTTTCACTGCTTTGTTAATGGCCGGACTGGACGGCATCCAGAATAAAATTCATCCGGGTGATCCTTCAGATAAAAATCTGTACGATTTACCACCGGAAGAAGATGCTCTGGTACCAACCGTATGTGCTTCTTTAGAAGAGGCACTGGAAGCACTGAAAGCAGACCATGAATTTTTAACCCGTGGCGGCGTATTCAGTCAGGACTGGATCGACAGCTATATTGAATTCAAGAGCGATGATGTAAAACGCATCCGTATGGCACCACATCCGCTTGAATTTGAAATGTATTACAGTCTGTAAAATATTAGTCTCAAGCTGATTCTCAGACCGCTTTATCTGTGGGATAAAGCGGTCTGAATTGTATCCGGATTTTAGCTGACTCAAGCTTTATACACTTCTGCAATCTGCCAGCATAATAGCAAATGTTAAGTCTTTAAGAATGAAAAAATTTTCATATTCAATTTTGCAAATATGATTAGTATACCCTTTGTACCATTTCTTGCCCATTTATTCTCTTTTGAGAGAGTAATACATCATGCCGTCATTTTCTATGACTTCCCTAATACACCTATATCCTAGTGTTAAGCGATCTTCGCCAAAAAAGTGGGCAGATGTCTCTTCTATGATATTGGTCGACAAACAAGCCATCACATATTTAAAGTTTTTAACATAACAACACTATCATTAAGACAAAATATAGATTATATAAACTCTAATATATCACCAGTAGACATTTTTTTTGAATTTAATATTTTTTCTGCAATTTTACCTGTACAATGACATGTATAAAAATTAGTCGTATTTGTTTTTTTTAAAATTCTAAGCACGAATGGTAATTTTAATACCGAAAGCCCATTAAAATGTAATCCACCAACTATTGCATAAACTCTCTTATCCCCAGTTATTCTGATAGCTTTATTTATATGTTTCTTCAAACCAGCATGATTGCATCCGGTAATAATGACTAATCCCTTTTCTGAACAATAAACTAAACTAGAATCATCATTAATATAGTCTAACCTTATTTTATTATCAGTTTTAATAATTCCTGTGGGTAATTTGCATCCACCAACATCACCAAGGAATACCATTTTTTTTGTTAACCAAATAGCTTCTGTTGTTAACTTTATATCAAATTTTGTTTTCAATTTTTCCAAAGATAACCTGCCATCCGATCGAGTTTTTAATGGATTGATGGCATATCTTTTTTCTAATGCATCAGGATGCGCTATCAGCGTTATTTTTTCTAATGCATCCTGATTTATATTTACATGTTTTATTCCACCAGAATGATCATAATGACCGTGTGATAAAACTATATAATTTATGTTATTTAGAGTTAAATTATCACTCCATTCAGATCCACAATCCATTAGAATTTTTGTATTATCATCTTCAATATAAAAACTAACACCTTTATTGGGGCTTAATTTGAAGCCTCTAATATCATTAATTAATAATTTTATTTTCATATACTACTCAAAACATGATTTTCCAAAAAAACTAACAAGCATGGTAATTTGAAAATTATTATTGTCTGTGTGATGGATCTCACTTATTTTAAACTAAACTGGTAAAGGATGGTTATATTTGTTTGGGCGTAAAATGAAAAGTATTCAGCTCTGCCAAAATACTTAAGTACATTCAATCACAAATTTCCCCTTTTTATTTTTACCCAAAAATAAAATTCACTGTTACTTGTGTATCATTTTCGCCGATAGCATTTGGTAAAACAGCCTTTCATGGCAGTTGTGGTAGGGATACGGTAACATTAAGCCTATCTGAACTAAAAAATATTTATTATGACCACGCAAGACATGCTCGCTACTGTAGACCTAGGCTCTAACAGCTTTCGTCTCCAGATTTGCCACAATCAGAACGGCCATTTACAGGTCATTGATTCCATCAAAGAAATGGTAAGGCTGGCAGCAGGACTGGACGAACAAAAAAATCTTGATCAGGATTCTCAGCAACGCGCATTGGATTGTCTGGCCAGATTTGGAGAAAGGCTGCGTGGTTTCAATCCTGATCAGGTAAGAGTTGTTGCAACCAATACTTTTCGCGTTGCCAAAAATATCAGCCAGTTTATACCGCTTGCCGAAGCCAGACTGGGTTTTCCGATTGATATTATTGCCGGACGCGAAGAAGCCAGACTAATATATACCGGTGTGGTTCATACCTTACCGCCTAAGGGTGAAAACATGCTGGTAATAGATATTGGTGGCGGCTCTACTGAATTTGTTATCGGACAGGATTTACAGCCTGCCATTACTGAAAGCCTGAATCTTGGCTGTGTTTCCTACAGTATGCGGTTCTTCCCGCGCGGTAAAATACACCATAAAAATTTTCAGGCCGCAGTCAACAATGCACGGGCAGAAATTCAGCGTATTTCCGTCGCACTTAAAAATATTGGCTGGCATTACGCTATTGGTACCTCCGGCTCTGCCCGCTCAATTCGCGATGTGATTGCAGCCGGTGACACAACCATCGATGCAATTACCGCAACACAAATGCACAAAATTGCCAATCATATTATTGCAGCCGGAAGTACCAAAAAAGCCAAACTGGAAGGCTTAAAATCAGACCGGACAGAGGTTTTTGCCGGCGGACTGGCTGTAATGATCGCCGCCTTTGCCGAACTGAATATCAGCGAAATGACAGTAACCGATGCCGCACTGCGGGATGGTGTGTTTTACGACATGATCGGACGACAACTTGGTGATGATATGCGCAACCAGACTATAGCTGATTTTCAGCAGCGCTATCATGTTGATACCATCCAGGCAGAACGCGTAGCCGAGCTAGCTCAAATGATATTCAATCATCTGTCCGCCTCTGTTTCTCCTGATCATCCGGAACAATGGCAACAATATGTACATTGGGCTGGGCTGGTACATGAAATTGGTCTGGATATTTCTCATACTGGTTTTCATAAGCATGCAGCCTATATTCTCGATCAGGCTGATATGCCCGGTTTTTCACGTAAAGAACAGCATATTCTGGCTACAATGGTATTAGGACAGCGCGGCGACCTACGCAAAATAGCCGAATTCAGTCAGCAGGAAATGCTCTGGCTGGGTATATTGTCATTACGGCTGGCTGCACTGTTCTGCCGGGCACGGCAAGACATTCAGATACCGGTGAATCATTGTGACATTCACTATGACCAACAGTTAAGGAAACTGACCATCAGCCTGGGTAAAGAATGGTTAAAACACAATCCGCTTACTGACAGTGTCTTATTGCAGGAATCTGTTTTATGGCAGAAAATTGGATTACAGTTAGAAATCAAAGCCATGTAAACCATAAATCAGTCAAGGATGTCCCATGAGTACAACGCTAAATGTTTCCAGTAACAAACTGGCTCAGACCCATAATCTGCCTAGTCTGGTACATCGCAGCAATGTCAGCAACATGCCGGCACAATCCATGACTATTATCCGGATTAAAGAAAAGCAACTAATCAATCATAGCTTCACCGGCGACGATATATGCAGTAAAAACATACCGGCACCTGATACAGACTGTCTTACATGGATTCACCTAATTGGTATTACTGATAACGAACAGCTGCATCAGCTATTACAGCCTTTTAATATCCATGAACTGGCCATGGAAGACATGCTTAGTCGCAAGCAGCGTCCGAAAATTGAAGACTACGGACATTATCTGTTTTTAGCCGCACGAGTTTTTGTTTATAAAAAACAAAAACTGCAATATAACCAGATTTATATTATCATTGGTCAGAATTATATTATTACTTTCCAGTTTGAACCGCTCGGATTACTGCATATTATCCGTAAATATATTCAGCATAATTACAGCGATATCTACCGCAAAGGAATTGATTTTCTGGCGTATTCATTGCTGGATCGTATCATTGATGATTATTTCGTTACTGTAGATGAATTTGACAATCGGGTTGAAGGTGTTGACAAACGCCTGTTTAGCAACAGTAATAAAAACTTACTGATTCTGATCCACCAGTTAAAACGTGATGCCAGTAATCTGCGCCGTACCCTTTCCCCTATTCGTGATATTGTCGGCCGAATTGTACATGGAGAATTTTCCATGTTCAGTCAGAACACCCATGTTTATTTACTTGACGTGTATGACCATACCCAGCAATTAATGGAAACGCTCGACAGTGCACGAGATACTGTAATGGGCATGATGGATGTGCATTTATCCTATCAGTCAAACCATCTGAATGAACAAATGCGTATGCTTACCGTTATCACTATCATCGTCATGCCACTGAATGTCCTTACCGGTATCTATGGGATGAATTTTGATAACATGCCTGAATTACACTGGCATTATAGTTATTTTGTGGTACTCGGTCTTATGGCGACTATAATTATTAGCTTATTAATTTATTTCTACAGACGTCGCTGGTTATAACTATCAATAGCTTCTATAATAACAATCAGTCTTCATAGAAAGACAATAATTAACACAGAAACACACATAGAAACACACATCAGAGGCTAGTCCATGAAACCTACACCTTTACCACCGCAAGGTGCGCAGCATCAGCTTTCCATGTCTGTACTTATGACTCCAGCATTAGCAAATTTTCACGGAAATGTACATGGCGGAGATTTACTCAAGCTACTGGATCAGGTAGCCTATGCCTGCGCCAGTCGTTATTCTGGCGAATATGTAGTAACATTATCAGTTGATCAGGTAATATTCAAAGAACCAATTCACGTGGGCGAACTCGTTACTTTTTATGCGTCAGTCAACCATGTCGGCCGAACTTCTATGGAAGTTGGTATTCGCGTAGAAGCACAGGATATCCAGCATCGCAGTGCACGACACACTAATAGCTGTTATTTCAGCATGGTTGCTGTAGACAAAAACGGCAAACCTACAGTTGTGCCGCCGCTATGTATTGCCAGCGAAGAAGAAGCTCGCCGTTTTCAGGAAGGAGCCATTCGCAAAGAAGCCCGGTTAAAGGCTGCAAAAACCAGACATACACAATCTGCCTGATCTGTTTAAAGGGAATATAAATGTTTACAGGAATTGTCTGCGGTTTAGGTACCGTTACCTCTATTCAAGAGTATGAACAATTGCGCACAATACAGGTACGTCTCCCTAAAGGAGCCTGTGACAACCTGACTATCGGTGCTTCTATTGCCAATAATGGCTGCTGCCTGACCATTACAGCCATTAAAGGTGATGAAGTATGTTTTGATGTCATGGCGGAAAGTCTGGCCAAAACCAATTTAGGACAACTACAAGTAGGTGATGCGGTAAACATTGAGCGGGCTGCACGCTATGGGGATGAAATTGGCGGTCATATTATGAGTGGTCATATTTTTACTACGACCACCATTAGTAAAATTGAAGACACCCCTGATAATCGTACTGTCTGGTTTAATCTCCCTGAAAGTGCAGCCCCTTATATCCTTACTAAAGGTTTTATCGGGCTGAACGGTTGCAGCCTGACCATCGGCGAGGTAACCGCTACTGAATTTAACGTTCATCTGATTCCCGAAACCATGAACCGGACTTTATTTGGAAGCTGTCAGGTAAATGATCGCATCAATCTCGAAGTGGATGCTCAGACACAGGCAATTGTTGATACCGCGCAGAAATATATGCAACAGTATATAAATAAAGTAAAAAATTAATTATAAATTTGCTTATATACAAAATATGTTATATAAATATACAGAAACTGATTACTATTTATCCAAATAAGTATTAATCAGTTTCAAAATATTCGGCTATAAATAATTATAAGTTATTAATTTTATCTTTAAACTGAGTCTTATCATAAATATTAAAGTACCAAAGTGACAGATATATAGATAATATTGTTGCAGGTAAAATCAATAATCCTATTCCTAGCAGGTCACTAAAACTCAAACACAATACAGTGTTAGGAAAACCACAGCAAAAGCCAATAAGCACCAATATTTTCAGAAAACGATTAGTAGAAATATCAAATATCCATCCGAACATCATAATTAATAATATTACTGTGGCTAGAAAAGCCATTACTCCCAATGTGAAATAAAAAACCTCACTACCGCTCATATTTTCCGGCATAGGCATAATATGCAATAAACGTAAAAACGGAAATGCTTCATTTTCACCTACAATACCTAGAAAGAAACATGGTAACCCTATAATCAGACATATGACAGAAATAATAAAACGACGTAGAAATGTAGCCATAGTATATTCTTTATCCATAATAGTTATCCTCTGTAATAATATTGATTTAAAATACAATATATTTATTAAATTTATTAACTTATTTAACAAACTCAATACGAGCAGATGTGACAATTAGTTTTAATTAATGAAATATTTCACGGCCATTTATCATACTGATATTTTATATTTTTTTAATAGATATTTTTTAAATATAAAAACTAAATCATACTATAACTTTATTGATGACATATTTTAGCTGATTACCTTTAATCTAATTCTCTTTGGCTTTGTTGTGGGCTGGTAATTTGCACCACCTTTCAAATACCAATAAGCTAAGTAATAAGTAAATATGTATAAAGGGAGGCATAAAATACCTAGCAAAAATACCAAACTGAATAATAAATGAGGAATAGCACAACATGACGCGATGATCACAACTGTCTTAATCCAAATATTTGATTTACAGTTAAGAGCCCATCCTAAAATCATTAAAACAAGTATAGTAAGTATAAAGTAGACTGATAACAAAAGCAGAATTAAATCATTATTTTTGTTATCTTTATAAATTAATCCGATATACAACAATATTGGATATCCATAGCAAATTATAATTGCTAAAGAAAAACATAAACGCGAAAAAAATACTGTTGGTGTAAAAGAGCTCATTACTATTCCTATATTTTCATGAATAAACTTTTCTTTACATTTATAAACAAATTATAACTTTAATAATTTAGATTTTCAATATTATTTTTATTCTAAAAAACTACAATTTAATTTTTTATTATTTCAGACAAATCTAGATTAATTTGTTTAAATACATACATATATTCAGACATCAATTGATATATAATTTTATGTCTTCTAAGTTTAATTCATAAGGTATTTAAGGCAATACAATCCTATTCACACAAATTTATATCTGGAATAAAATTTTTAATAAAAAATTGAATTTAATAGCTAACAAATTTATCGAATACTTTATTTTTGTAATTATAAGATTTATTTATTCTGACTATATAAATAAGAAATGACTGGGACAATTACCATTGAGCTTGCAGATATGGCTTACGGCACGATGTGTAAGGGAAGCAAATTTAAAAAATCTATACTATTAAAGTTCAGAAATAATATTGATATCGGATTAAATCAAATGAGCCAATTACTGGCTTCTATAGATATCTATCAGGTAAAATCTGGCTCGAATTTTCTTCCCGAAACTGTTTTCCATAAAGTGCAGCTGATTAAAAAAAATTCTTATCTACAAGGTATTTAATTAAAAGAATAGAAAATATAATTAAATATTATTTTATCTCGATGATAAAAGCTATTCCTCCAAGTCTGTATTTATCCACTCTTCTACAATCAACCTGTTTTCAAAACATCTTACTGAGATATTCCGCCATATGCTCATGCAATCATAAGCAGAAACCTTTATAAACATCTTTTTATATACCGCGTAACATTATTTACCATACCATTCTGTCGTTACTTTCAAAAAATTTCCACTTTAATCTGAACATGCAGAATTAATTTATGAGTCTGCTTTATAGCAGATTGTACAATCTTATGACTGCCAGAATAATCTTTGTTGGTAAGTTGGCAAGTTTTGTGAGAAAAATTCACTAACTGACTGGACCTTACCTTTTTCAAAAATTCAACTTGCCAGTACCTGAATAAATAAAGCAAGCGACTGACTCATCTTTTATTCATCAATAATGCCTGCGAGTAAAATTGTATTATCTCATTGCCTATTCTGTAACTTGAGTAAAAAATCATTATTATTTATATAATTTCCTGCCTGATTAATGATATTGCAGCTTAATCTGTTTATTTTAATTTTTTTATTCCTGTAATTTCGTAGCCGGCATTCGAATAACGCTAAGATAAAAGCGCACCAGTCCCGGTAATCCAGAGTAAAATAACCTTTATTTTATTAAGGGAGCGTTGTTTACTATCATGAGTATTGCCACCATTCCTGAAATTATTGCCGACATAAAAGCCGGTAAAATGGTTATTATTACTGATGCAGAAAACCGTGAAAACGAAGGTGATTTAATCATGGCTGCACAGTTTGTCACACCTGAAGCCATCAATTTCATGATTAAATATGCCCGGGGTCTGGTTTGCCTGCCTCTGGAAGAAGAAATAGTAGATCGCCTCCGCTTACCACTGATGACACAGAATAATGGCGCTCAGTATGGTACTAATTTTACGGTTTCCATAGAAGCAGCACATGGTATTACTACCGGTATTTCCGCAGCAGACCGTGCCCATACTGTACAGGCAGCAGTTTCCCCTACAGCCAAAGCAGAAGATATTGTCCAGCCGGGTCATATTTTTCCATTACGTGCACAAAAAGGCGGTGTTCTGGTTCGTACCGGACACACTGAGGCAAGCGTTGATTTAGCCAAACTGGCCGGCCTGATTCCGGCAGCCGTTATCTGTGAAATCATTAATGACGATGGCACTATGGCCCGTATGCCAGAGCTAATGGTTTTTGCTGAAAAACATGATATTAAAATTGGCACTATTGCTGATTTGATTGAATATCGCAGCCGTCACGAAAGTCTGATAGAAGAACTGGGAGTAAATACTATCCATACAACATGGGGAGATTTTACTCAGCATGTATATGTTGATCAATTATCCGGTGAAACCCATCTGGCACTGGTTAAAGGCGATCCGGAAACTGCCGGTGAAGTGCTGGTAAGAGTACATGAACCATTTAGCGCCATGGATTTTCTGCAACCGGATCAGTTGCATACATGGCCACTACCTGAAGCTATGGCACGTATACAGCAAGCTGATGCCGGTATAATTATACTGATGCACCGTACTGAAACCGGAGCCACTTTATTAGACCGCACCTTACCCAAAGGCACTCATCAGACCAGACAGTGGGATAGTAAAACTTATGGTATCGGTGCTCAGATACTGGCTGGTTTAAAAGTCAAACGCATGCGGGTAATGGGTAAGCCTTCTGCCTTTACCGGCCTGAATGGATTTGGTCTGGAAGTTACCGGGTTTGAAGAACCATCCCGATAATAATTCTTTACTAAACAAGTATATATTTTAGTAACACAATTAAATACAATACCCCACCTCAGGCTGTCTGAATTATCTGTTGCCATTGAACATCGGCATCGGGTATTTTCCGACAGCCTATTGTAATGGCTGTTATTTAAGGATGGTATCTAATGCAACTGACCCCGCAAAAATGGGCTGCTTCCGGTTTAACTTTCGGCTGCGTTGTTTTCGGACTCGGCAGCCTGATTGTTAAATTTGTATCTATTGGTTCTTATGCCATTGCATTATGGCGTGTATTCATTGGTGGTATCGTTTTTCTGATTTTAAGTCGCTATTTTGGTCAGAAACTGCCTGAAAGCAATAAAGCAAAACGGTTTTGTATGCTATCAGGTGTATTTTTAGGTTTTGATCTGGCATTCTGGCATGAAAGCATTCATGCAGTAGGTCCGGGAATTTCTACTCTGCTCAACAGTATGCAGATTTTTTTTCTGGCGGCAATTGCCTGGTTTTTCTTCGGTGAACGACAGAGCAAATTACAACTATTCAGCATGATATTGTCTGTAATCGGCATTTTACTGATCGCCCACCCTGAACTCAGACACAATTCACATGGTGGTTATGGTATTTTTATCGGTCTGATTTCCGGTGCAGCAATGGCTGCCTCTATGGCATGTATTCGTCAGGCACATCTGGCAGAGCCGGTTGCATTATTTCCGCTAATGCTGCTGGTCAGTGTCGGAGCAGTCGGTGCATTAATTGTGCCAAGTATTCTCATTGATTCAGGTCATTTCTGGCCTACTAACACAAAAGATATTCTTCTGATCATGATTTATGGTGTGGTCATGCAGTGTTTTGCCTGGGGGTTAATTGCTTATGCCGTACCGTTGCTGTCACTGACTTTAACCGGTTTATTATTATTAAGTGAACCTGTTGCTGCGATTCTGATCGATTTTTTCTTGCTGAATAAACCGATAAATACTGTGCAATGGACTGGTACGGCACTGACCTTACTGGCCATTTATCTGGGCTCACTTAAGCCCAGACACAAACAGAAAAAAACAGTTTAAACATTCCACCCTATTGGCAAATTCGGTAAAATCAGAATGCTAAGCATAAATACTTGTGTGTCTGTGATATAAGTATTTTATTCTGGACAATGCAAGGGTGCTTGAGACGTAACAGATGAAAAAAGGAAACTGAATGAATACCATCACCCCGGAACATAACGGCTCTGGCCTGCGTATAGGCATTGTACAGGCACGCTTTACTAATCCTATCGGAGCAGAGCTGGTCAAAGCCTGTTGCAGCCGTTTAATTAAACTGGGGGTTAAAGAGAGCGATATAACTTTGGCTACTGTACCGGGTGCTTTAGAAGTACCTCTGGTATTAAAAAGCATGGCTGACAGCGGCAAATTTGATGCATTGGTGGCCATCGGAGTGGTTATCCGCGGTGAGACTTATCATTTTGAGCTAGTGTCCAACGAAGCCGCCGCAGGTGTATCCCGAGTTAGTCTGGATCACAATATACCCATTGCCAATGCTATACTGACTACCGAAAACGATGCTCAGGCACTGGCACGTATGCACAATAAAGGCAGTGAAGCGGCTATAGTGGCAGTAGAAATGGCCAATCTGCTTAAAATTCAATATTGATTATTTATTAAACAAGGACATTGTATACATGTCAATGATTACACCACGTCGTCGTGCCCGTCAGTTTGCTGTTCAGGCTTTATATCAGGCACAACTGAATAACGAAGAATCAGCTGCTATTATTGCGCAGAATATCCGTGATAATGAATATTTCGCCAAAGCTGATGAAGAATTGTTTACCCAGATATTTTTTGGTGCCTATAACAATCAGCGTGATTACATGAAACGGATCCGTCCTCTACTGGACCGCCACGAAGATGAGCTTAATCCAGTTGAACGGGCTGTACTGCTGATGGCCTGCCATGAACTTTCTGCCATGCCGGAAACACCCCATCCAGTAATCATCAATGAAGCTATCGAAATTACTAAAACCTTTGGTGGTACCGATGGCTATAAATTCATTAATGGTATTCTGGATAAACTCTCGGCTGAATTGAGAACATCTGCATGATATAAAAACGGATTAGCTACATCATAAAACAGATATTTTATTTAAAAATATCTGTTTTATTTATAAAAAAACATATTTACCAAATAAATCTAATGAAATATAAATAAATTCTGATATTATTATCAAATAATATTATGTAAATATATAATATTATTTTTTATAAAAATTAACTTAAAACATTGCTGATTTATAAGCATATTGAATTTGATTTCACACTAGGAGATTTATAAAATTATGTCCTGTACTCAACAATCATCAGCATTAAATGATAAACATAATTTTTTAATGACAGAAAAAGGCGGCCTGGTTGAACTGGCTCCGCCATGGAAAAGAGTTACAGCATATCTGATTAATTATGTAATATATTATTTTATATTTTACATTGCTTTACATGTTTACAATTTTCAAACTGATTATGAATCGAATTATTCACAAAATATTATAAATCCTTTTGAATTATGGTTTATTGCAGATTATGAAACTGATGATCCAATAATATCTTTTTTTTCATTCTTCTTAATTGAATTCTTATTTATAGATGATAAAATTAAGGGAATTGTGCATCAACCATTACGAATATTCTTATATATCATATTACCTTTACTCATTTATGTTGTGTTTCAATTTATACAAATGAGTCTAACAGGCCAATCTGTTGGTAAGCGATTAATGAAAATCAAAGTTATTAAAAAGAATGGTGAGAAAGCTGGGTTTTTCAATGCAGTATTAGTCCGTGAAATTTTTTATATATTCATTACTTCTATCCTTCTTTTTATATTAACGATAAAGGATATAAATCTCAGGCAAATGGAACATGCTAAAAATGTTGGTGTATACCTGAATTTTATTGATAAATTTTTAAAATATTTATATAATATTTTACATATATTCACTGAATTTTCAACTTTATTTCTTTTTATTTGTATAATTATGTTATTTATAAAAAAATCAAATTATCGTACGCTGCAAGACTTTTTGGCTAATACAATCGTTGTAAAAATTAAATAACTAAGAAGCCTCGGGGAAAATTAAAATTTCTTGAGGCTGACTAAATTTAAAATTATTCAAATAATATTAATATATTTTTTATAAAGCTATTCTGAAATATTTTGTACTACTTTGGTTTTTGCAAGTTTATCCTGTAAAGTGATAGATAAAAATTTATCTGAAAGTAGTCGATATAGACACGTTAAATTGAATATATTTACCAAAAGAATGATAAATAATAACGGAAGTGTTGTTACTGATGACCATAGCTTAAGCAACGTCAGTAAGAAAAAATTCCAAAAATCCTCATTATGTAGTGTAAATGTAAATACCCCATTGTTAGCACACAAACCAAGTAGAAAATCATGCTATTTGTTTCATGTTTCTATATTCAATTGGTGTCATATTATTTAATGCTTCATGCGGTCTTTCTGTGTTATATATTTCTAACCATTCTTCCGTTATTTTTCTTGCTTGTTC